>CP163498.1:1988333-2317500 GCA_041071465.1 Pseudomonas putida
GCAGCCAGTAATAGCGGGGGTCTTCGTTTTCATGATCGACCCGCCTGCCCAGGCAAGGCGGCAACGCCTGTGGCAGCTCAGCCAGGGGGAATACCCCATGCTTCACCAGCAAGGGCGCTGCGGCTTCCTGCACTTCCACATCAGCATGGGCACTGGGCCTGTAACGCGCTGGATGCCCCTGAAACAGTTCGATCAACCAGCCAGGCTCGCGCAGCTGCGCACTGATACGCAGCATGCCAATGGCCGCGGCCACGGGTTGTGCAGACCGGTCCATTGCACGCAACAGGTGCGCGGTTGCGGTTTCACACATTTGCTCGACGGCCAGCACGCGGGCAGCGTTGCGTTGGCCCCCAACCTGCACCTGGCAGGCTCGGTGGAAGCAATGCATGCCCATGACCACTTGTGGGTGGTACGCCTTGGGGCAGGCGTCAATCCAGGCTTTGAGCGCTTGGCTCAGGGCCCTGTCACCCTGGTTTTCCAGGTCGACCAGCATGTGCCCTTCGATGGCAGCCAGGTAGGCCGGGAACTCGCCGAACGGGGCTTGGCGCCACCGTGCCTCAAGGCTGTCGAAAAAGCGGTTGAGTTCAACGAATGCACTGGCCTGTACCAGTTCGCGGATTACCTGGCGCGTGCGGGTAAGCGTTTGCACGGCGCAATACCTCAAGTCCATTTGAAAAAAGACGCGGTGCCATCCCATGGCAACTGCAATTGCCCAACAACACTAAGCCATACCTGGCGACTGCGCAAAGTCTATTGGATCCATTTTTGCCGGACGGCATCGAAACACAGGGAAAAACACTGCCCTGAAATACCAGGACGCATAGTTGTTGCGCCTGCCGTGGCAGTGCTGGCTATCCTTTGCACCTGCCGCAGGAAGCGGCCCTTTCCAGTGACAACGGAGTGTCCATGTCCCTAGCACTCGTCCACAGCCGCGCCCAAGTGGGCGTGCAGGCTCCAGCAGTCAGTGTCGAAACCCACCTGGCCAATGGCTTGCCCCATCTCACCCTAGTCGGCCTGCCGGAAACCACGGTCAAGGAAAGCAAGGACCGGGTGCGCAGTGCCATCGTCAATTCCGGGCTGAACTACCCGCAGCGTCGCATTACCCAAAACCTCGCCCCCGCCGACCTGCCCAAGGATGGCGGGCGTTACGACCTGGCCATTGCCTTGGGCATCCTCGCCGCCGACGGCCAGGTGCCGGTTGCCGCCCTTACCGAGGTCGAGTGCCTGGGCGAACTGGCGCTGTCTGGCAAACTGCGCCCGGTGCAGGGTGTGCTGCCGGCGGCACTGGCGGCGCGCGAGGCAGGCCGGGCACTGGTAGTACCACGGGAGAATGCCGAGGAAGCCAGCCTGGCAGGCGGGCTGGTGGTGTATGCGGTGGGGCACCTGTTGGAGCTGGTCGCCCACCTGAATGGCCAGGTGCCGCTGCCGCCGTATGCTGCCAACGGCCTGATCCTGCAGCAACGGCCTTACCCGGACCTGAGTGAAGTGCAGGGGCAGCTGGCGGCCAAGCGTGCCCTGTTGCTGGCGGCCGCCGGGGCACACAACCTGCTGTTCACCGGGCCTCCCGGCACCGGTAAAACGTTGCTTGCCAGCCGCTTGCCGGGGCTGCTGCCGCCGCTGGACGAGCACGAGGCGCTCGAAGTGGCGGCAATCCAGTCAATCAGCGGGCATGCACCGCTGAACAGCTGGCCGCAGCGGCCGTTCCGCCACCCTCATCACTCCGCCTCCGGCCCGGCGCTGGTCGGGGCAGCAGCCGACCGCAACCAGGCGAAATAACCCTGGCCCATCACGGCGTACTGTTTCTGGATGAGTTGCCAGAGTTCGAGCGGCGCGTGCTGGAGGTGCTGCGCGAGCCGCTCGAGTCGGGCGAAATCGTGATTGCCCGGGCCCGCGACAAGGTGCGCTTCCCAGCGCGCTTCCAACTGGTGGCGGCGATGAACCCGTGCCCTTGCACGGTCGACATGGACGACGTGGACAGACATAGTCTACATTGTGCGCCCCATGGACATTTAGACCCTCACACCTAAATGGCAACCCTAGAAAAAATTCGCTACACCCCCAGCCAAATCAAGCTGCTAGACGGTGAGTTGCACAGAACACCAGCGTCAGCTAAGAACATCATCGAGTCACTCCCGCAAATCGTTTGGGCTGACCAGACCCCGTGGAGAGAGGCGAACCTTTGGGCATTCGAGCAGGCGAGCAAAAGTACCGACTCGAAAACTACTTTATCTTCGATCACCCACCTTCATGCTTATGCCAAATGGCTAGAGCGACAAAATGTTCAGTGGTGGCATTTTCCGGCGCGTGAGGCAGATCGATGCTTAGTGAGGTTCCGAGGCGACCTGATCGCGGCTAGAGATTGCGGAGAGCTGGCACCGTCTACGGCGTCTCAACGCATGGCGGCAGTTGTCAGATTCTATAAGTGGTTGGCAGCGTCCCGGTTGCTGTCTACAGAATGGCCCATGTGGACTGACGAGCAAGTCGGCGTCCGGCTGGTGGATGAGTTCGGTTTTGCTAGAACGATGATGGTCGCGACCACAAATTTAGCGATCCCAAATCGCAAGTCTCAGGGAGAAAAGCTTGAAGATGGGCTCATCCCACTTACCGCAGAGGCTGCCAGTCAGGTGGTCAGCTTCGCTTTGATACATGGGAATTATGAGCTCTACCTTCTATTGAGACTCGGCTTCGGCACAGGGATGCGGATAGGCACGCTATGTGATCTGAGGATCGCCACAATTAAGCGGGCCGTGCCTGATCCCATGTTCCCAGGTTTCAACAAGCTTGCAGTTGGCCCAGGAGCGCACCCGCCAGTACACACTAAGTTTGGTGTTACAGGTCAGATCTGGATCAGCGACGAAGATCTGAAGCTTTTGAATGAATACATTTACTCGACACGAAGGTTAGCCCGCCAGAGCCAGGCTGCCCCTGATAGCCGCGATGTGATCTTCCTGAGTCGTTACGGGAAAGCTTTCGGCCACGGAGATGGCAATGCTAGTCGCGGTATCAGTGTACAACTGGGCAGGCTGCGAAAAGACGGAATTTCAAATGGGATCAGTGCCTTTCGAAACTTCCGATTTCATCAAAGTAGGTGCACTTTCGCAACTGAACTCGCTCGCATTGCATTAAAACACGGCTCAGTTAGCACGGCTATTCAACTGGTTCGACAAGCACTGCTACATAAAAGCGAAAAAACCTCCCTTACCTATATTCGCTTCATCGAGAAGATGGAAGTTATGTCAGAAATAGCGGACGCTTTCACACGTGACTTCTTAGGAATAGCCGGCTCGGATGCATTCGGCGATGAGTAAAATTCTAGACCTAACCTTTCCAGCGCTCCCCTATGGCACGCATGAAGCTAAGTTTGACCTAGCTTCTTTGCTCTACATCGGGGCCTCTAAAGCCCCCGCTGACAAGGTTATGAAATTGATTGAGGCTGGCCATTTCGGCCTACCTGACGCTAAGCGATTCCCGCTGGTTCAGGCATTGCATGACGAATTAACCGCACAGATAGTCCGTGGCGTTCAGCAAGTTACTGTCAAAACCAGAATACGAACTTTGCGCACATTTTTCTCATGGTGTGACCAGAACACTTCCCAGGCGACTATAGAGCAAGTCGCTGCGTCCTACCAATCTTGGGTAGAACACTTGATCCAGAGAGTGCGGGTCAATCGAGACTTAAAAAATATGACCGCCTACAGGCAGGCAAAAACGATTGACAACCTACTAAAGCCTTGCCTCCGGCTCACTGTCGGCCTTCTATCCACAACTAGGCTTAGGGTGAGCTCAAAAAAAAATAGAGCCTTGGGCACAGAGGCTGACAAACAAAACTTAGAGGAGCTCTTTAGGTTCGGCAGCTTATTGATGGATCTATCAAATAACTTAACGGTAGAGGCGATGACTGGACCTCTGCCGTTATTAATAAAATTAAAATCCGGCGATGTACTTACTGAACAACCGGGGCTGCTAAACATAAATATCGAAGATTCCTGCCAAGCCACCTCAGAAAAAAATAGATTTTTAGAGCGCAGAGCGGCAATTCCACCTCATCTGGTTTTTGAAAAGCGGAAATCCCTGGTAAACCTCCGGATAGAAGTCGAGATTTTAATTTTCATATCCCAGACCGGAATGAATCTTTCCCAAGCCGCAAGACTGAAAGTTGGAAGTTTTAGATATAAGACCGATGGGGATGACGTTGTAGTTTACAGAGTCTACAAGGGGCGTCTGGGCGGAGAGGCTGAGTTTGTAATATTCAAAGAATATGTACCACTATTCAAGAGATACCTAGAATGGGTTAAAATTTTAGGAGTCGCTGACGACGACCGATTGTTCCCCTTTGTGTACTCAAACAAGATACCCGTCGAGGGTAGCTTTCCAACATTTCAGGGTATTATTTCTCGGTGCAGAACACTAGGAATAAAACATTTCCGCCCTATGGCCTTGCGTAAGTCTAGAATCAATTGGTTACTTCGGAAAAGTCGCAGTCCTGACCTCGTGGCTGAAATGGCCCAGCATACAAAAGAAACCTTGCTACATATATATGAGGAGCCACATCACCAAGCAGCGGCTGTAGAGATATCTCGATTCTATCGAATGACCGATCCAGCTGTCGCGTCAGTGGGGCCCGGAATGTGTATAGCACCAGTTCATCCCATCATGTCGGGCACGTTATTGGATGGAGCCTATAAGCCTGATTGCTCAACACCTGCAGGTTGCCTTTTCTGCGAATACCAACGCGATGTAGATAGCGAAGATTACGTGTGGTCCTTAGCTACCTATAAATACCTAAAAGCGTTGGAACTAGATCGTTCTGTTCCTTCCAAAGAAACAAAAAAAGATCACCCCATAACTACACTGATAAACCGCATAGATACAAAGCTTAACCATTTTTCCAAAAGTGGTGAGCCTCGCACATCTTGGGTGCTAGAATCTGAGAACAGAATGAGAGAAGGCCGCTTTCATCGCAACTATGAGGGACTAATACAACTTATGGAGCTAGCGCGGTGATGCCGAGTATGGTTTTTGCTGGATTGAATATAGTTACAGCCACGGCATCGCCAAGCGACGTGAATTTTATGCCGAGCGCGTGGCCGCCCGCACCTGACTTTCCAATCTGCATATCTACCGAGGGTGAAATAACAGCGAGGTATGGCGATAACGAGTGGGACCTAACACCATGGGCAGGCTTTGTACTAAAGCTAAACTTTGGAGAGTCTAAGAGAAAAAGATCCGGAGATATCAGCCCGGAGAACTCTGAAATCTTCAAACGCATTGTAGCATTTTGGATTTACGGCCCTAATCCGTGTAGAGAAATCCGGACATTAGTGGGTCACTATGAAAATTTTAGACAGATCTTCACATACTGCACAAAGAACAATCTTCTAGCGACTGACTTGTATCGATTCCCAAAAGTTATTGAAAGCTTCTCTAAGGTCGTCTGGCCGTCTCAGGCTCGTCGACTTATCGTACTGCTTCATACCTTATGGGAGCAACGCGAGCATTCTGGCGTATACATTCTTGACGCCAAAGGAATAGCCGAATTACAGTCAAAAATCCCTTCACATGAAAAATCACAGACAGCTTATATCCCACCCCGTATATGGCTATATCAATTAAGTCGACTCCGTGATTTCCTTGAAGACTTCAGGAATAACTTAGGTGCTTTGGAGGCATGTGCGGAATACTGCCTTCAAGCATACGCTCTAAACGCCGGAAGCTTGAGAGCTTCATGCTCACAACAATTGACAAAATATAACCTCCCCTTTGTATCACTAAACAATCCAGCTTTAAAGTCAAAGTTATTTAGCGGTCATAAATTTGGCCCTTTTTATATCACCGCCGAAAATTTTGGGATATTGGATCTGCTAGAGAAATGGTGTGGAGATGTCCGACATAATGGCGCCACCATCTTGTCGCAGTATTTTTCAATGGCTAGCAATATCGGTAAAGCATACTTACTGAATTTTACGCTAATGCGTATCGATGAAACATCCTCGCTCAGATCCGATTGCTTGGTGATTGAAAAAGACAAGATTACAAAAGAGGACATTTACCTCCTTAGAGGCTCGACTAACAAAACAATCGAGGACGATGAAGCATACTGGATCACCTCCCCATCTTCTAACTTGGCCATTGAGGTAATGAACTCCGTAAGCAAATTTAGGACCAGGTGTGCCTCCTTCAACTCAAATATTTCATTGACTGAGGAAGACAAACAAAATCCTTTTCTTGCACTTAGAGCTTACGAGCCATGGCGTAGAAGTACCAGATTTGATACCACCCCCGATATCCGCTGCCATGAACTCCATTACAGTATGTTTCTAAGCAGATATCCAAGATTATTTGATACGAACGAGCTTAAGATCCAGGAAGGCGATTTAGTAGGGGCTCTTTTGATCACTCCAACATTATCCCCTGCAAAATATGCTGTGGGTAAAATCTGGCCGCTTGCATGGCATCAGCTTCGGCGCACGGGGGCGGTTAACATGAGCGCCTCAGGGATTGTGAGCGATCCCTCAGTTCAGTATCAACTGAAGCATGCGAGTCGTGCCATGACTAGGTATTATGGAAATGGGTATTACCATCTCAATGCTAACCTAAATCAAGAAGCGCAGGCTGAGTATATCCGCGCCATGTATGAATCAGTGGCTAGAAGCTTCTCTGCACTCAACACCTCTACCTTCGTAAGCCCACATGGCGAAAAGAGAAAAGATCAAATTTTAAATCTAGTCAGCGTGAAAGATCACAACAAGCTTGTAAAGGCTGCGAAAGATGGCGCGATTGGTTACCGCGAAATTCTTCTAGGAGCATGCGCCAACCCAATGCCCTGCCCCTATGGGGGGATAGATTATGTTGGCAGATGTGGTGGTGGCGATGGCAAACCCCCGTGTCTTGATCTGCTGATTGATAAGGGTAAAAAACAACAAATCCTAAAATTGCGGGAAGTCCTTCAAAAGCGTTCGAGAGATGCCGAAGATGGATCACCATTCCATATATCAATCAACTATCAGCTGCAGGCTGTAGAGAGCGTCTTGGATGTCATCAAAAATTCCTAATTCACCTCGCGGCGGGCGTGCCGAGACAGCGTTCCGTGAGGCTTTTGACAGGCTCAAGCGGGGTAAACCGAACCTATTACCTAAGGGAACGCGGGTTACTCAAAATAACGTGGCCAGGGAGGCGGGTTTAGATCCATCGGCTTTGAAAAAAGCCAGGTTTCCCACACTTGTTGAGGAGATCCAGTATTGGATCAACCAGTACGGTGATGAGCAACCCCGCTCTCCATCACAATCAATTTACGCTCAGCGCAATCGCAATAGGACGCTACGGGAGCAAATTGAGGCACTCAAAAGCCAACGGGATAATGCTCTGGCTCTGCTAGTGGAGGCTGACTCAAAAATCCTTGAACTCACGATGGAAAATCAACGGCTCCAAGCAACAAAGCCAAAAAGCAACATTTCCAAGTTAGGCAGGTAAGCCGAGACTTTCTCACCCATTTGCATTTCGGCATGACCAGATATTTCCGACGGATTTGATCATCTGACGTGCTCGCATCTCCACAGACATTATTGTCAGCGGGTGAAAGTTCGCCGGGGTTGAAATCGGAAAGGGAATGGAAGCTCGAAGGGTGAGAGGTTTTCACATCTTGTTTTCTTCGAGCTTCGATGGGATCGCTCTGAGCAGTCACCGTTTCAGATGGTGCTCGGTGCTCAGTCCCTATGAGTTCTAACACCTTGCTTACTAACGTGAGCAATAGGCCGATAACGAATGGCATCCGTGGATGAATCATAGAACGATTGGTAAAATGTGAATTCTTCGCGACCTCTTATCTTACACATCCTTTCTACCATTTCTAAAAGCTTATACTTATCTGAATCCGCTGTTTTTATCCCAAATATAATTCCGTCCAGGTCATCAAAGCTATAACGAAGCTTCCTATCTTCTTCGTTAAGATAGGAGTTAAACTGAGACTTTAGAATAAGCCTGTACTCCTGTTCATTCGACCAGTGCCTTGTTTTCACTGTAAGGCTTTTAAAATTGTCCCTGTGGTAATTATCCCGCCATTGTGAATAATTCTCGAAGACATCTGATTTTCTCGAGCTTACATTTCCATTTTTATCGGTATACCATTTATCTATAACTTCCTGTGCACCATATGCAGCCAGGCTACAAAAAAAATCAAGATTAGGGCTCTTTTCTGTATAAGATACTTTAGTGAAATGAAATTTGGTTTGAGTCCACCACTTTATGCCCTGCTTTAATCCGGGTTTCATAAGCGAGATCCCTGGCTGCCCTTCCTCATTGTTTACTTTAAATTTTAGACAAACGCCTTGGTGGTTATTGCCATATGTACCCCAGATTGCCGAGTTCTCACAATTCTCCATAAAACAGCTTACGAACCATTCAGAGGTTGTGAGTCTGATCCTGGATGTCAAAAACTCTTCTGGAAAATCTATGCAAAGCCGTGTCCAATTTTTGGATTCGCCTATTTTAGATCTAGCATAACCTTTTACCAAGTCATCACTTCTTAAAAATGCCAGCGCAGAACTATCGAATTCAACGTTTAACAGCTCGTCACCTAGCCCTTCTAGATAATCTAGAAGGTTGGTTGAAACTGCTAGCAACTCTTCATGCGAAGCGCCATTTATACCGAAGCCTTTTTCAACAAGCTTGTAGGAAACTAACACTTCAGAAATAATATGCATTGCAAAGGATTGAATCGATCGCAGGTGCAGTATTAGCTCGTGTTGATTTACTTGCCGCCCCTTAAAAGCCAAAACTGCGATATGTCTTTTTACATTTGGCGAGTCAAAAAATCTCGATACAAGACCGGCGATCTCTTTGTAATTTTCAGGTGGTACTGCTTGAATGTCATAATTTGGAAATATCGGAAAATCTAAAGTTTCAAACTCCCCAGTAAAATATTGAGTATTTCGAATGAGTAAGCAGTCCATGAAGTGCTGGAAGAAATTCTCCCATACGACCGAATCCCCTTTCCATACGATCTCCCGATGTCCTTCCAGTGGGTCGTTGAGCTTTTCCGGTGGCGAGAAATAGATATAGCACCCTTCCAGCTCGCTTTCTCTGGTACCGCCAAGCAGGCTACTGACAGGACGAAACCTATAAAGATGATTGAGCACTGCCGTCCCTCCGTGTCTGTTTGAGCTTCTATTTTTCACCATGCTGGGCATCTGCGCTTAGATCTTCCCTGTGACTGCAAGTCACACTAGCAAGATTACGTCAGTTAACGATCGCTTCGGTCCGTTTTTTGCCGATCATGGTCAAAATGTGTGCATGGCAAATCCGGTGGTATCGATGGTAAGCACGAATGCAGAAGACTGGTCCGGTAGAAGAGCTCAACGGCCTACCACTGCGCATGGCACCTACCCAGTTGTTTAGCGTCTTAACGGGCATCTCTAGCTGGCGGGGAGCCTCGGTTGTGTCAACGCTTTCAGCTAGCGCAACGGCCTGAGCCTTGAACCCATCAGTGTGGTTACGGCGAGTGCTCGAGTACCTGGTAACCTTAGCGATCTAAGTATCGCTTTTTGGCGTCCGTTGTTACGGGAAAGGTCCAGCAATCCTTTTTCACTCCCATAAATGCTGGCCTGTAAACCACTTTTTTTACTTGTAAACCACTTTGGTTTACAGTGAAAAAAGTAGTTTACACGAAGCCAGGACATGCCGGATTTACAAGACGAAGCTAAGACCTACATCGAGTCCGCTCTAGGTGTAAAAGCGCACCTAACGCCGATGCCAATTCGGGTCCCCTACACCATCCGGGATAGCTACAAGACCTACGAATTGAAAATGCCGATGGGGAAAAGTTCGGCGTTCAATATCATGCTGCTGGTCTCGCGTGATGAGGTTGCTTATCCGGGCATCGTGAGCCTTCAGAAGCACATTGAGCTCGTGCACAAGGTCACCAACCAGGTAGTAGTCTACGTCTGCAGATCATTGTCGATTCAAGAGCGCCATAGCCTCATCACGCATCAAGTCAACTTCATCCAGCCCAGATTCCAGATGTTCATACCGGAAATAGCACTGGACCTGCGCGAAAGCTTCCGCCTGCGTCGAGAGCAAAGCGAGCTGTCCGCCCTCTTCCCCGCCGCCCAAGCCATGCTGCTCTCATGCCTGTATGCCGGCAAAACCTACGAAGCCTATTTCACGACGAACGCCCTCTTGGGCGACCTCAATTACAGCCGGGTAACTCTCTCGAAGGCTGTGGAACAGCTGACCTCCCTTGAGGTGATTACCCCTGCAAAGAGCGAGCTTCCGTGGAAGACCTATGCCTTCAACGGGACACCAGCTGAGGTGTTCCGAAAGGCCAAGCGATACCTACGGTCCCCGTCAGAAAGAGAATTGGCATAACCCGCAACACTCTCCCCATGGCGACCGACGTGTATCTCGCGGGGGAAGCGGCCTTGGCCAAATACACGATGCTAGCGGAGCCTAAGCAGGCCGTATGGGGAATGACCAAGAAAGTGTTCAACGATATGCTGGCGCTTGATGCGTTCGAAGTCATAGATTCGTTGGACGAGATCGAGGAATGGGTAGAGATCTGGGCCTATCCGTCGCTCACCGAAAGGCACTACATAGCAGACGCGGCATCGCTATATCTGAGCCTGGAAGAAAACCCAGACGAACGCATTCAGACTGCGTTGGATGAACTTAAGCAGCAAGTAAATTGGCTAGCGTAAAAGGCTTTAGGCAACCTCTTTCGCTGCGTTACGCATAACTTTCAGATAGCCGATGCTCAGGCCCATGGACTCTGCAGCTAACGAAGCATTCTACGCGGCCAAGGTGGCATCAACTGATGCTACCAGGCATCGCGAGTGAACCAGCAGCGTTCGCCCTCGGCCTTCTCAGCCGGTCGTCATGCATCACACCGGCTATCAACAAGACGGCTACCGCGAGTACGTAGACGCTTAGCTGCCCTTCACGAAGGGCAGCCAACGGCCAGAAGCAGACCTTCGACGTGTTTGGGAAAACTAGGGCTATTCATTGGGGTGAGTTCGAATGCCGCATGTGGGCCAAGCTAAATTAGCAGCCTGGGTCAAAATCGCATCAGCGGCAACAACCTAGGCTCTCTAGCTTGCTGGGGCAGAAGGCCACTAGCAGCAGCTAGTGATCGCCGCTATCCTGAGTTCCATAATTTTCGCACCACGGGACGAATGAGTTCGCCCCGCTCTAGCAGGGACGCACAATGGAACTCTGTTATAAGTCCCTACCCCATTTGCTCAATGGCTCGCCCTTCTCGTCTAGAGTCGTCTCATGCTGGGTGCCAGCCTCGCCCCGTTTGCGGGAGCATGGCTGGCGATCAAACGTGACTGTGCACTGAATGTTTTTTGGAGGACTTTGGCTCGTCAACAACAGGGTGGGTGGCCTTGCTGCTCAGAGGTATCGCTTGTCGATTGCTGCACCGACTGAATATTTTGGGTCGACGAAATTGCCCAGTCTCACCTTGCCGCACTGGCTCAGCATCATGTAGGCGTCCCAGCGATCGAAGCCGTACTCCTTTTCCAGCCAAAGAATTAATTCGCAGTACGCAATGCGCGTCGCGTCTTCCAAGGGGCGTGCACTGCCGATGGCCATCAGCATGGATTCGGTTTCAAGGCGCGGCCAGTCGATGTTCCAGTTCTTGATCAGCTCGACATGGATGGTCGTCGTGCTCTCGAACTCCACGGCCGTGCCGCACACCTCACCATCGCCCTGACACGCATGCGCATCGCCGATGAACAAACGCCCACCTGGCGAGCGCACCGGCAAGTACGTGATGCTCCCTGGGCCCATGTCAGGCAAGTCCATATTGCCGCCGTGGTTGTCGGGCGTAAGGGAGTTGATCGAGTCGATTTCAGGCGAAAGGCTTAGCGTGCCGATGTGCGGCTGATAGGGCAGGGTCACGCGATCACTCCAATGGACATGCTGCTCGTCGACATGGATTTTGCGGGTGATCTCGGGCAATGGGTCGGTCAGCATCGCGGTCAGGTCGGTGCCGGTCAGGGCGCCGAAACGGGGGATCATGCAGCACGTACCCCGAGGGTTTTCACCCCGTGGCAGGATCGACTCGATGCGGACGGCCACCACGTCTCCCTTCTCGGCGCCTGCAATCATGATGGGGCCGCTCTGAGGGTTGAGAAACGGCATGCGCAGCAGTTCGCTGGGGCGATCGTGCTCATGTTTGACTTTGCCTTCGAAGGCATCGGCGGTTTCGACGATAACCCTGTCCCCTGGGCGAATGTGCAGAACCGGGTCCGAGTAGGGGCCCATGGTGTAGTGAAATTTTCCCTGACGATCTGTTGTCAGCTCGTGGGTTTCACCTTCTTTGCCCTGGGCCACGCCCCGGGTAAACATGATCGATTTTTCCAGCCAGTTCATACGTTGACTCCATTTTTTTGGCAAAAAGCTCCCTTTGGCGGACCACCAGCGGTGCGCCATTGAGGGGGGTGATATCGATAAACTGCGGCTTGGGCCGCGAGCGTTTGTGTCTGGCCGAGTCAGGGCCTTCGCTGGTGACGCAGCATGTTCAGCGCGCTTTTCTCACAGCCGCTTTGCAAAAACCGCAGACACATTTCCTCCATGCACATCTGATTGGTCATGCTCGATTCCCTCAGCTGTTCATAGGCTTGGTCATCGTCGATGTTGGCCAACTCCATCAGCTTGACTACGGCTTTGAGCACTACCCGCCGGGCCTTCACACGCTCTTGCAATTGGGTAATTTCAGCGTCGGCCCGGGACCGCGATCCGAATTCAAAAATCGCCTGTTGCAGGGCCAGGAATGTCCCGCTTGAGCGCACCGGTTTGACCAGAAACGCGCACACCCTTTGCGTCAATGACCAGTGAATCCTCTCAGGGGTTTCGGCACTGAACATGGCAATCAACGGCACTCGCGGTTCCCCATCCGGCCAAGGGAAGGTATTTTTGTGGGCCTGATTGGCATCGAAAAAACACACGTCCACCTCCGACCAAGGCAAGGCTTGGCCCTCGACCGGCTCGATGATTTTCAATCCCAGCCTCACCAGTTGCCCGCTCAAGACCTGATAGTCATGGTCCTTCTTGTGCAGGATCAGCACGCGATGGTCACGCAGGTTGGGAAGCTGAGGCCTTTTCATCTGACGATCCTCAACTCCGGTTTAAGGCGATCGCCATGGTCTTCCATCACGGCGCCATCGCCGACTTTGCCCATGTCCAACCATGTGAGGTACGGGTCTGGTTTGCGCGGCTCCTTCGCGCTCGCCAGGATCTCGAAATCCCCGTTGGCGTTGGAGATGCCCAAGCGCGGCGTCAGGTAGCAGTGGTGGTTTTCCGGGTCGATCCACACTGGCCCTTGAGGGGCGTTCAACCGGCTTTGAACGGAGGCGCTTCTGACCTGCTGCACGTCGTCGGTGTCTGCCAGGTGAATGGCTTCGGCCAACAACAGCACCGCGATGAACGAGGCTTCAGCATCGGCGGACGTCACCTGTTGCACGCCGTACCGCTGCTTAATGTCACGAACGAACTCCGCGTTGGCCTGGGTGCCGATGCTCTGGAAGTACACCGATGAACAGATATGCCCGGCGCGCACGCTGGCATCCACGGCTTTCAGTTCCTCCTCCGACAACGTGCAACTGGCCAGCGGAGTGGACGCAGAAATCCGCTGTGTATTTACGGCCTGCCCATAGGCGGCCACGAAGGCTTGGCCGGATTCCCCGATCAACGAGCTGAACACGAAATCCGGCTTGAGGCGTTGGACCTCATCGATGATCTGCTCGACATCGGTGGAGCCAATCGGGAGATAACGCTCGCAGACGACATCGCCGTCGTTGGCTTCCAGTATTTCGCGCATCACCCGATTGCTTTCCCAAGGCCACACGTAGTTGGAGCCCACGCAATAGGCGCGCTTGCCCACGGTGTTCATCAGGTAGCTGATTAGCGGCACGATGTGCTGGTTGGGCGAGGCACCTACGTATATCACGTTGTCGCTGCACTCGAACCCTTCATAGTGCGAGGGATACCAGAGCAAGCCGTCGCGCCGCTCGAACAGCGGTAAAACTTCCTTGCGACTCGACGAGGTGTAACACCCCACGACGTGCCGAATTCCGCTGTCCAGCAGTGCCTGGGTTTGCGCGTAGTACTGGGTCAAGTCCCCGCCCGGATTGACTACTTCAGGCTCAAAACAGAAGGTGAAGCGCGGGTCGCGCGCCACGCGCTCAATGGCCAGCAGCGCCCCACAGAGCATCGCCTGGCCGATGCTCTGGTACGAGCCAGTGGTGGAGCACATCAGGCCGATCCGCACGCACGTCTTGTGAGAAAGGTTTGCCATCATCAGTTCCTACGAAGCTAATGCAGCGCGACGTTGCAGGCGTGCAGCGAAGCGGGCCGACGCAAAGGCAAATACCGCGCCCACGACCATTGACGCGGGCACGATGATCAATGCGTTGGAGAAGCTCAGGCTGGTGAGGTTTTCAGTGCTGAACTTTCCGGGCGTTTGCAGCAGAAATGCAAACGTGCACGCATAGCCGTAGGTCACCGCCGGGATCGAGGAGAACAGGCCAACCCTGGCCGCCGAGATGTAGCAGGCGATGCTGATGCAGACCACGACGCTGGCCCAGATCGTCTCGCCCAACACCGTCGCCCCCGGCACCGAGACGATCACTACCGCCGTCAGCCATGCGGTGAACACGCCAAAACAATTGGAGACGATCGTGGTGCGCAGGGCGCGCACGTCTCCACCTGAGTGGAAAAAACAGGCCCTGGCGGCGAAGGCCGCCCAAATGAGCAGCACCCCCACTGAGAGCGTGAACCAGGTACACACGCCGCCCAGCAGGGCAACACTGATCGCAAGGCTGGTCAATTCAGACATTACGCGTACTCCTGCTGTGGGGATTTGAACAGCCCGGAAGTTGCGGCACGACGGGAAAATACGGTGCAGAGCAGCCCCAGCGTGACCCAGAACGAGGCGTCCGCCATCAACGTCGCGATCACGAACTCGTGATGCAGCGCGGCGGGCGCCAGCATCTCCGGCGACGCTAACTGCGGCGAGCCGATCAGGTGAGGCACCGCCAACAGCACGACGCCAGCCACCTTCAACCAGGCCTTTGGCGCGAAGGCGATGAGCACCAGTCCAATGGCCGTAGCAATCGCTGTACCCACCCACCAGAGTTGCCTGGCGTGCAGATCAGCCGCTTGCGTGCCGGGCAGTTCCGGTGGCAGACCCGCCGAGGGCGCCAGTACAAACACCGCGTACCCGGCCAGCCCCCACAGCACCCCCGTTGAGAGCTTGCGCGGCGGCCGTAGGCTGATCGCCCCCGCAAGCACCAGCCCGAACGCCACGCCGACCACCAAGTTGGCAGCGGCGGTGGACGTCACCCGCTGCCAGCCGTCCTCTGGGGCCCAACCGGCATCTTCGTGATGATGTTCGCCTGCCTCATGGGGATCGGAATGGCCGGCACTGGCCGCCTGCTCATAGGTTTCGGCCTGAAGGATTAGCGGGGACACCCAGATTGCTTGGATGAGCGTCAACACTAGAGCGGCCCCCATCCCGGCGAAACCCGCCGTTTGCAGCATGCGCTTGATCATGGCTCAGGCCCTCTCAGTGGCAAGGAAATGCAGCGGTATGACGGGTATCGTGCGCGGCGTTGTGCAAAGCCGGCAGGCTGGAAAAACCGGCGAAGTACAGCAGCACCGCGCCCAGGGACATCACGCAGCAGGCGTTGAGCACGCGCCGGGCGCTTCGAGCGGACGATACGGTGGTAGTGATGCTTGAAACGGATTGAAGAGTAGACATGATGTGTACCTCGTGTTCGCGCTGTGATGAGGGTGTTGAAGCCAACGGCTTCAGATGACTTCGTCCCGACGACGCTCAAGGAACTCTTGCGTACGAGCGTTGAGGGATTCGGGAGTGACGAGTGCTTTGTCCATCGCCAGTTTTTCCAGCGAGGCCAGCCAGTGCTGGTAGTAATGCCAGTCAGGGTCGTCGGGAGTGTGAGTCTTGTCCCAGGCCCCGATGTTCGAGATCAGCGAAGCGCGGAACTCATCCCACTGGTAAGCGCCTTGTTCGGCGAGCGCCAGGGCTAGGCCGAACGCTCGCCCTTGCCACGGCTCATCAAACACCAAACGTTCCTGGTTTTTCGGCAGGGCGCTGCGGTCGCCGCACAGTTGATCCACTCGGTTTTTCAGCGTGCTCATGATCAGGCTCCTTGCTGCGCCGTGCTAACCAGACCCAATCCCTGCATCGCTTCGGTGGACACTAATGCGGCCAACTGCTCCTCGGAGAAGTGGTCGGTGCCCTCAGGGCGCTGAGGAATCACGAAGAAGCGCACTTGGGCGCTGCTGTCCCAGATCGCGACTTTCTTGGAGCTGTCCAGTTCGACACCGAAATCCTTCAGCACCGCGCGGGGCTCTCGCACCACGCGTGCGCGGAACACCGGATCCTTGAACCAGTAGGGTGGCAGGCCCAACAGCGGCCACGGCCAGCATGAGCACAGCGTGCAACAGACGACGTTGTGGGTGCTTGGGGTGTTTTCGACGACCTTGAGGTTTTCGCCTTCGATGCCTTCACGCAAGCCCAGCTCTTTAATGGCTTGGTTTGCGTCGGCCAGCAGACGCGCTCTGAAAGCCTCATCTGTCCAGGCTTTGGCTACGACCCGGGCGCCGTTGAACGGCCCCATTTCGTGGTCGAAGAAGTGGATGACGCGATCAACGGTGTCGGTGCCGATCAGGCCTTTTTCACGAAACAGCGATTCCAGTGCTTTGGTGCGGGCCGCGTAATAGCTTTCCGGGCCGCGTTCTTCATCGTGGTGATGGTGCTCGCCGGACGCATGTTGATGGTCGTGGTCGTGATCGTGTGTGCTCATCGGTGCAATTCCTTGGTTCGTAAAAGGGGCGAGGCCGCGTGCGCTTGGCGCGTCATTGCTGCTGAACGCTGTCCAGGTAAACTTCAAAAAAGTCGTTGTACAAAACGTCGCCGTGGTCAGGGATCTCTGACCAGATGTCGGTGGTCTTGAAGCGCACGTTGTAAACCGGTTGGGGTGTGCCGAGCCCATCGGTCGGCCCTTTGTCCCAGTACAGGTAGGCGCCGTCGTACACCACTTCCACAACGCCCACTTTGTTGCGTAGGTAGCCGGGTAGCCGGGTATGGATGCCAAGTGGTACATCTTTGACGCAGACGGTGTCGCCGACTTTGAATTTGGGCTGGGTGGCGATGTTTCGATACGGGTTGTCGCCGGTCCAGAGGTAATCGATCACGCGTTCGGTGATCTGCGGATTGCCTTTTTCGGGCAGTGGCGTGTCCGGGTTGTCGAGAAAACGCTGGGTCAGTGCGTCGAGTTCAGCAGCCTCGATATACCCACGTTCCACGAGGAATTCGGCCATCGCGCCTTGCCACTTGATGTAATAGCGGTACTTGAAATAGTCGAGCGGGTTCATGCCCTCGGCTTTAACCCGCAGGTCTGGCCAGGCCCAAATGCTGGTGCCCATCATCGTCGCGTGCACCCCAAATAGACGGGCCTCCCACGGCTGTACGAATACCCGCTTCTCCACCGTGACCGGGCCCAATCCTTCGATTCCTCCCAAAAACTGCTGAAGCTTCATGCGCGTGCTCCTTAAAAAAACCAAAAAAAACCCTCCGAGCCGTGAAGGCTTGAAGGGCTTATTTGCCGATCTGTCAGCGAATAGCTGACAGGTATGTATTTTCGGCCGGCGTCGATGACGCACGTGATGACCGCAGTTGGGTAAAGCAGGACTCGTGCCAAATTTTACAGAAAGAGAAGGGGGAAGTTGAAAGCTATTAAAAACAGATAGTTAGCAGGATTTGGTAACGGATGGGGAGGGCTCGGCCACCTTTCAGAGCTGCACTACGTTGGAACCAGTGCACAAACGCTGGGCAGCTGTGAAATTTTTGATACTGAAAAATACCTCTAGTTTGGATGCTGCCATCCTAGACTTTTAGAGCAAAGTTAGAATTTTCCTGTTGGTGTGAGGCAACCAGCCGACGATGACAAACACAGCTTTCACCCGATGCCCCGAATATCAGTGCAGCATTATTTCCCTCAAAATGGGGGATGTTTTCGAGCGTATCAAAGCGGCTGCCCCCCGATGTATCGTTCGATCCATGGACCCACATGAAAGGAGTCAGGATATGGAAATCGAGCGAAGAATTGAGAAATGGAACGATCTATGGATGATCGTTGCCGGGCGAGTGGTATGCACTGGCTGCCTGGAGAGCCAAGCGCTGGAAGATTGTGAGAGACCGTTTCTGCATGCCGGTACATGCGAGGCTAGCCATGGAAAAAAAGAATACCCGTGGGCTGCGCTTCACGAGATCCTAGACTGCGCGCGAGGGTGAACTGCCCGTTAGTGCTGGAGAAGGTCAATCTTCCTATCGATCTACTCAACCAGAACCTGGCGCTGATGACCAAGGAGCACATCGACTCGCGAAGCTGGCGAAGATATTCTTCAGGGAGCATCTGGAAATCTGGCACGGATGGGTGAGCGATGCGGCCGCACAAAGAATCCAGGCTTCGTTGTAATCGAATCACATTGCAGATGCGACGCTGGGCGTCGCATTTCGCGTAAGGGGCCCGCAAACCCTGTCAGCTTTCGACTGGTGCCGGGACATGCGTTTTCAACTTCGCCCGATTTTTTCGGTCTTGGACGCGTTGCCGCGAAGCTTGCTGCTTCGCCTGAGTGGCGGTCACAGTGCCAACTGCTTGACCGCCCAAGTCCAAGCGTGGCGCATTCTCTACCATGCTTGCCCAGTACCGAGTTCCTCGGCACCAAGTAGAAATTCCTAACTGGAGCTGTTCGCGGGTTAGTCCGAGTAGTTCCAAGTGTTGCTCAGCATCTTTGAGAATGCCTTCCTTGAGCGGAACCTTGGGGGACGGATTGACTGGGAAAGCCAATGGAAAATGCTTCTGCAATGGCCAGATCGCTTCTAACGCAGGATCCTGGCTGAGAGGCTTGGCCTGGGGGGAGGATTTGCACTTGAGGTCTGTCTGGATGACGGCCTTTGCTGGCTCTTTTTCAGCCCGCAGACGGTCACGTAGCTCCGCTAGTTGTTCAAAACCCATCGTTCAATACACTGCTTCGAGGTGGTTGCGTGGAGCTAGGATATTCGATGCGGCGCGCTTTAGCAGCTGTGACTGGAATATCGTCACTGGCTTCGTCGATACCAGATGGCAGCTCATGGCCGATTACTGCCTGTCGTGACGGGTAGTAATCGACGCTAAGCGGCCGTCACTTCAGGCAAAGATTGATCGAACTTAGCCCATCAGGTAATACAGCATTTGAGTCACGATGGGGCGCAATCCGGCGGTGTTATGATCTGGGCGTCTATTTCTGCCAAGAGATTGCCCATGGATCGCTTGTCTACCTTGTTGTCACAGTTCGGCGTGCGCGCAAACCTGTTTTACAGTGGCAAACTGTGCGGCTTGTCGTCTTACGACGGCGCTGACGGTCGTGGGTATATCCATCTGCTACAAGCTGGCAGTGTTACGTTACTGGGAGCCGATCGTAAGGAATTGCTGCTGATCCGGCCCAGCCTGATTTTTATGCCGCGCCCCAGCCGGCATCAATTGTTTGCCGGTGAGTCCGAGGGAGCTCAGTTGTTGTGTGCGTCAATGGAGTTTGAGGGTGGGGTCGATAACCCGCTGTCGGCTTCGTTACCCGATTGTCTGGTGTTGTCCCTGGATGAACTGCCAATGCTGGCCGATACGTTGAAATGGATGTTCGGCGAGGCGGCGGGTGCACATTGTGGTCGGGAGGCAGCGCTGGGACGGTTATTCGAACTGCTGGTCATCCTGTTGTTTCGACATCTGCTTGATCACAACCAGTTGCGTACTGGAATGATGGCTGGACTGGCTGACCCGCGGTTGTCGCGCTCTTTGGTGCAGATTCACAACGCACCTCATCGTGCTTGGTCAATTGCGGAACTGGCGAGCGAATCGAACATGTCTCGCGCGGCCTACGCGGTGCATTTCCGTGCCGTTATCGGGCAGACGCCCGCCGATTATCTGCTGAGTTGGCGTATCAGCCTGGCGCAGAAGCGACTTCGTGAAGGACGGTCGATTACACTGATCGCCTCCGAAGTCGGTTATGAAAGTCCTTCGGCACTTGCGCGCGCGTTTCGACGCAAGACGGGCTACAGTCCTCGGGACTGGATTAAAGACCTGGCAGGTTCAGATGATGGAGCGATGGCCTGAAACATCTAACTGCTCCGGGCCATCCCGGGTGGTCGATCATCGGCTCAACGGCGTTCCAGCTCCGTCAGAGAATGGCCAGCCACGAAAATCGAAGCGGCAAGTAACCCGATGTCTTTAAGTAGAAACTGACCTGGAGCGACCGTAATAGCGGGAAAACCGAGGCCGGGTTCGATCACGCCGGGGGTCGAGAACATGAAGCTCAAGGTGGTGAAAAAGAGTCCGGCAGAGAGCACGCCACCTATCAAAGAAAGCTTCGGTGACAGCAAGCGACCTGCAATCAGTATTCCGATCGAGACCTCCAGAACGCCAAGCAGATTGGAGAAGGTGTCGACACTGAAAATCTCATAAACCCAACCCAGGAAAGGGCTGTTGCTCACCAGCGGAACCAGTCCGACCGCTTCGTAGTGTGTGAACTTCATTCCGCCGAACCAGAAGTAAATGACGGCGAGCGCAAAATAGGCCCCGTAGATGCCAAGCGCCATGGTTTTGAACCCGAGCGTTGAAGGGTTTTGTGCGCTGTTGGTTTCGTAGTTCTCGATTCTGAAGGTTTTCATGATCAATGCTTCCAAGAGTGTGGTGAGGAACGCTAATCAGCAACCCTGCGCGGTGTGCGTTGGGAGTCGATACAGTGTTGCCTTTGTCCGCACGCTCGTGGCGTCTGAACGTATTGCGTTCGGTGCAGATCGTCTCGACTCATTCAGGTCTAAAGCGATCGCCATGCTCCCTGGCGGCACCATTTAAACCGTTTCTGAATGGCATAAAACAAGAGTCCTCGACGTCGGCTTTGGGTCGATAGATGCCGGTCAAGGCGCTCCTACTGTGCTGGTCAGATCCGGTGCAAGCGGCTGGTCAAGTCGAATGCAGATGACCGGTCAGCGGCAATGCAAAAGCGTGGTCAAGTGGAGTGCAATTGCCCAGCCAATGACTAAATCCCATTGCCTATGGACATTTTCGAGTCTGATGTCCACGTTCATTCAAGATATCCATGGACACTTTATGAGCAGTCCAAACCGTTCGTTTACGCCGCCTTCAGCGCTTGTCCATTGATACTATGTCGACCGTGCATGTGCGGCTACCTGGGCGACCCCACCGGCCGCTGCCGCTGCAGCACCGAGCAGATCGCACGGTATCGCAACAAGCTGTCCGGGCCACTGCTGGACCGCATCGACCTGCACCTGACCGTGGCCCGCGAGAGCACCACGCTGAACAACCAACCCTGCGGTGAGCCCAGTGCCGATGTGGCGGCCAAAGTGGCCCAGGCGCGCGCGGTGCAGCACAAGCGGCAAGGGTGTGCGAATGCTTTTCTCGATCTCGAGGGCTTGCGCCGCCACTGCGGGTTGGCGCCGGCGGACCAGGCCTGGCTGGAGGGGGCCTGCGAGCGGCTGACCTTGTCGTTGCGATCGGCACACCGGTTGTTGAAAGTGGCGCGGACACTGGCGGACCTGGAGTGTTGTGAAACGATTGGCAGGCCGCATCTGGCCGAGGCCCTGCAATACCGACCAGGGAGCGGTTAGATTCGCCTTGTGCGGCCCATGGCTGCTCGCCAATTGATCGCTGGCCACCGCTATCGTCTCTTCTATCAGGACAATGTTTCTCCCTGGCAGCAGATTGTCTGCCCCCACTCCAAGCCCCAGAATCGTCGGCCAAACTGTTCAAACGCTGCCCCGGCAGCTCATGGAGTACGAGCCAATGCCACACGAAGGCAGCCTTCTGCAAACCGCGGTGATTTTCCTGCTTGCCGCCGTCCTCGCTGTCCCGCTGGCCAAGCGCCTGCAACTGGGTGCCGTGCTCGGTTACCTGCTGGCCGGCGTGGTCATCGGCCCGCAAGCGCTGGGTTTGATCCGCGACACCGAAAGCGTGGCGCACATTTCCGAGCTGGGGGTGGTGCTGCTGCTGTTCATCATCGGCCTGGAACTGTCGCCCAAGCGCTTGTGGCTGATGCGCAAGTCGGTGTTCGGTGTCGGTACTGCCCAGGTGCTGCTGACCGGCGCGCTGATCGGTGCCATCGCCCTGTTCGGCTTCAGCCAGACACTGCCGGCTGCCATCGTGCTCGGCCTGGGCCTGGCGCTATCGTCCACCGCCCTTGGCCTGCAGAGCCTGGCCGAGAGCAAGCAACTCAACGCCCCGCACGGCCGCCTGGCATTCGCCATCCTGTTGTTCCAGGACATCGCCGCCATACCGCTTATCGCCCTGGTGCCGCTGCTGGCCGCCAGTGGCCCGGACACCAGTCACGGCGACAGCCTGCAACACGGCCTCAAGGTGTTCGCCAGCATCGCCGTGGTGATCATCGGCGGCCGCTACCTGCTACGCCCGGTGTTCCGCACCGTAGCCCGCACCGGCCTGCCGGAGGTGTCCACCGCCACCGCGCTGCTGGTGGTGATCGGCACGGCCTGGCTGATGGAAGAAGCCGGCATTTCCATGGCCCTTGGCGCCTTCCTCGCCGGCCTGCTGCTGGCCGATTCGGAATATCGCCACGAGCTGGAATCGCAGATCGAGCCGTTCAAGGGCCTGCTGCTGGGGCTGTTCTTCATCAGCGTGGGCATGGGCGCCAACCTTCGCCTGCTGCTGGACATGCCGCTGGTGGTGCTGGGCCTGACCCTGCTGCTGGTGGCGGTAAAGCTGGTGCTGCTGATAGGCGTCGGCCGCCTGGTTGGTGGCCTGAACAGCGCCAGCGCCCTGCGCCTGGGCATGGTGCTGGCGGCGGGTGGCGAGTTCGCCTTCGTGGTGTTCAAGCTGGGCAAGGACCAGGGCCTGTTCGACACCCAGACCTACGACCTGCTGCTGATGACCATCACCCTGTCGATGGCCATTACCCCGCTGCTGATGCTGGGCTGCACCCGCGCCCTCAAACGCCCGCAACCGGCGCGTGAAGTGCCCGAGCAGTACAAGCAGATCCAGACGGATACGCCGCGGGTGGTGATCGTCGGCATGGGCCGCATGGGCCAGATCGTCGCGCGCATCCTGCGTGCGCAGAAGATCCCGTTCATTGCCCTGGAAACCTCGGTGGACACCATCGAGATGACCCGCATGTTCGAACAGGTGCCGGTGTTCTACGGCGACCCCCTGCGCCCCGAGGTGCTGCACGCCGCCAAGGTGGGTGAAGCGGAGTACTTCATCATCACCATCGATGACCCTGAAGCTGCCATTCATACCGCCGAACGGGTGAAACGCCTGTACCCACACCTTAAAGTGCTCGCCCGGGCACGTAACCGCCAGCATGTGCACAAGTTGGTGGATGCAGGCGCCGAGCCGATTCGCGAGACGTTCTACTCCAGCCTGGAAATGACCCGCCGGGCGCTGGTGGGGTTGGGCTTGAGCGATGAACAGGCGGCGGACCGTATTGCGCGGTTTACCCAACATGACGAAGAAGTGCTGGTGGCCCAGGGGCATGTGCGCGATGACCGGGCCAAGGTGATGCAGACGGCCAAGGAGGCGCGGGTGGAGCTGGCGCGGTTGTTTGATTCGGATGGGGATTGAGGGCCTTTGTCGTACGCCTTGAGGGTTGTGGCGCCATTACGCGCACCCAAGAAACCATCACGGAATCGTCCGATTCTCAGCAAGATCCTACTTCCCGACCAACCATTTCCTACGTTACCGCCGATCCCGAGGATTTATCCTACACCCCGTGTCGACGCCCGTCTGATTGTCCGGGGAAGGCCTGCTCTCTAGGCTGACCGGGTCGCTGTCGGTTCAGCGATCGGGTGTGGAAACCCGGCAGGTAATCGGAACAGCTGTCGTCATGGCAGTTGCACGCGGGAGGCCGTATGGCCTGCCGGGGTTCCGATAGCCCGGCTTTCCACCCCGCGTGCAGCCGCCACCCTTCGCGTGGAAACGGATGGTGCCGGCCAACCTCTATCGGAGTTTGGCTATGAAAAAGATTGTTCCCGATCCACCCCTCCCCAACACCACACAACGCCCTTTCAGCCGCTGCGATGCCGGCCATCCCCATTGTTCACCGTAAACCCCGGCGTCTCAGCCCACGACGCCCTGGTACATGTCGCCCAGTACCTGCGCGGTGCCTACGACTGTGGCTACAAAGCCCTGGAGCATCTGGATGAGACAGGCAAAAGCCTGTTCTGGAGCAACCTAAACTCACTCGAAATGGCAGAAGGGCTGGTTGAGGCACTGCTGGATGGGATTGAGTCACAGCCAATGAATTGATGCCGCCTGTACCGGCCCTTTCGCGGGTGACCCCGCTCCCACAGGATCACCACTGGTTCTGAAACTGTGCAGTACCTGTGGGAGCGGGTTCACCCGCGAAGAGGCCAGCACAGCAAACAAAAAAGGCCGGCCCCCTATAGAGAGAGCCGGCCTTTGCGCGCACTGCTATGGGTTGGTTACTTACCCGCAGTCAACGCGTTGTAGCTGGTCATCAAATTCCGATAATCCGGAATGTGGTTGGAGCACAGCGCAGCCAGCCCTTCCACATCGTTGCGCCAGTCGCGGTGCAGCTCACAGGCCACGCCGAACCAGGTCATCAGCTGGGCGCCCGCCTGGCTCATGCGGTCATGAGCAGCATCGCGGGTCATTTCGTTGAAAGTACCGGAAGCATCAGTCACCACAAACACATCGAACTCTTCTTCCAGCGCCGACAGCGCCGGGAAGGCTACGCAGACCTCAGTCACCACACCGGCAATGATCAGCTGCTTCTTGCCGGTGGCCTTCACCGCCTTGACGAAGTCTTCGTTGTCCCAGGCGTTGATCTGGCCTGGGCGGGCGATGTACGGGGCATCCGGGAACAGGGCTTTCAGTTCTGGCACCAGCGGGCCGTTGGGGCCTTGCTCGAAGCTGGTGGTGAGGATGGTCGGCAGGTTGAAGAACTTGGCCAGGTCAGCCAGGGCCAGCACGTTGTTCTTGAACTTGTCCGGCTCGATGTCGCGCACCAGGGACAGCAGGCCAGCCTGGTGGTCCACCAGCAGCACGGCGGCGTCGTCTTTGTTCAGGCGGTTGTAGGTGAATTTGCTCATGGTCTGTGCTCCTAAGGGTTATGAATTTTTCAGCAATTCGGGGTGTTTCGCGTTGATGGGCACAGATTAAAATCATCACCTTCACGGCGGTAGACTGCGAAAAATGCCTTTAGCGTTCCATTTGGAGAACGATCATTGGAAGACCTCAACTCCCTCTACTACTTCACCCAAGTCGTTGAGCACGGTGGCTTCGCCCCAGCCGGCCGGGCGCTGGACATGCCCAAGTCAAAGCTCAGCCGGCGCATCGCCGACCTTGAAGACCGCCTGGGCGTGCGCTTGCTGCACCGCACCAGCCGGCACTGCTCACTGACCGAGATCGGCCAGGCCTACTACAACCGCTGCCTGGCCATGCGCGTAGAGGCCGAGGGCGCGGCAGAGATCATCGAGCGCAACCGCAGCGAACCACGCGGGCTGGTGCGCATCAGTTGCCCGACTACCCTGCTCAATTCCTGGGTTGGGCCGATGCTGACCCGCTACATGCTCAAGTACCCGCAGGTGGAGTTGTTCATCGAAAGTACCAACCGCCGTGTCGACCTGTTGCACGAGGGCTTCGACATTGCCCTGCGGGTGCGCTTTCCGCCGCTGGAGAACACCGACATGGTGATGAAGGTGCTGAGCAACAGCACCCAGTGCCTGGTCGGCCAGCCGCAATACCTGGAGCAATTGCCCAAAGGTTTCGACCCACAGCTGCTCGGCACGCTACCGAGCGTGCACTGGGGCAGTGCCCAGCGTGAGTACCAGTGGGAGCTGTTTCAGGGTGAGGGCAACAGCCGCAGCATCGTCATCCCGCATAAGCCGCGCATGGTGACTGACGATCTGTTCGCGTTGCGCCACTTCGTGGTGGCAGGCGTGGGGATTGCCCACTTGCCGCGAGTGGCGGTGCGTGAAGACCTGGCGGCAGGGCGGCTGGTAGAGCTGCTGCCTGAGTGGCACCCGCGTTGCGGGATCGTGCATGCGATCTTCCCGTCGCGGCGCGGGTTGCTGCCGTCGGTGCGAGCGTTGATCGATCATCTGGCTGAGGAATTTGCCATCAGCGACATGGCTTGAGCACCGGCGAAAGCGCCAGCAGTGAAAGAACAGAAAAGGGGGCCAAAACTGGCCCCCTTTTCACATCAGTTCAGCTTAGAAAGCAAAGCATGAACAACCCAGCGCACCCCAGAAGCCCTGGAAGTCATTCACCGGTACGCTCGAATGCCGCGCTTTCTCATGGCTGTGCGCATGCACCCCGCATGGCCCGCTGCACTGGTGCACGGCGGCGGCCAACGATGGCGTACCGACGCGCCAGTGCCCCGGCACCTTGACCACCGGCGACCATTCCGGCAACACAGGCACCTGCGGCGGGCCCAGTTTGTCGAACTCACCTGCGCCGTACACCACCTTGCCATCGACGATCGTCAGCACCGACTCGATGCCCTTGATCGCCTCTTCATCGACGCTGAAGAAGTCCAGCGACAACGCCGCCAGGTCGGCCAACTGGCCCACTTTGATCTGGCCCTTCTTGCCCTGTTCGCTGGAAAACCAGGCACTGCCCTGGGTAAACAGCTGCAGCGCGGTATCGCGGCTCAGGCCTTCCGGGTACAGCGCCATGCCGCCAACGGTCTTGCCGCTGACCAGCCAGTACAGCGAGGTCCACGGGTTGTAGCTGGACACACGGGTGGCGTCGGTACCAGCGCCCACCGGCACGCCCATGTCGAGCATGCGCTTGATTGGCGGGGTCTGCTCAGCCGCCTTGGCGCCGTAGCGATCGACGAAATATTCACCCTGGAAGGCCATGCGGTCCTGGACGGCGATACCACCGCCCAAGGCGCGCACGCGCTCGATGTTCTGCGGGGTGATGGTTTCGGCGTGGTCGAAGAACCACGGCAGGCCGTTGAACGGGATGTCGCGGTTGACCTTCTCGAACACGTCGAGCATCCGCGTGATCGATTCGTTGTAGGTGGCGTGCAAGCGGAATGGCCAGCGTTGCTCGACCAGGTGGCGCACCACCGGCTCCAGCTCTTCCTCCATGGTCTGTGGCAGGTCCGGGCGCGGCTCGAGGAAGTCTTCGAAGTCGGCGGCCGAGAACACCAGCATTTCACCGGCGCCGTTATGGCGCAGGAAGTCGGTGCCGCTGTGCAGCTTGACGCTGGCGGTCCACTTCTTGAAGTCGTCCAGTTCTTCCTTGGGCTTCTGGGTGAACAGGTTGTAGGCAATGCGCACGGTCAGCTGGTTGTTGTCGGCCAGCTCCTGGATCACCGAGTAGTCGTCGGGGAAGTTCTGGTAGCCGCCACCGGCGTCGATGGCACTGGTCAGGCCCAGGCGGTTGAGTTCGCGCATGAACTGGCGGGTGGAGTTGACCTGGTACTCCAGTGGCAGCTTCGGCCCCTTGGCCAGCGTGGCGTAGAGGATCATTGCGTTGGGGCGGGCGATCAGCATGCCGGTCGGGTTGCCGAACTTGTCCCGCTGGATTTCACCACCCGGCGGGTTCGGCGTGTCCTTGGAGTAGCCAACAGCCTTGAGTGCCGCGCGGTTGAGCAGTGCGCGGTCGTAAAGGTGCAGCAGGAACACCGGGGTGTCGGGCGCGGCCTGGTTGATCTCTTCCAGGGTCGGCATGCGTTTCTCGGCGAACTGGAATTCGTTCCAGCCACCGACCACACGCACCCACTGCGGCGTAGGCGTGCGTGCGGCCTGGTCCTTGAGCATGCGCAAGGCATCAGCCACCGACGGCACGCCTTCCCAGCGCAACTCCAGGTTGTAGTTCAGGCCGCCGCGGATCAAGTGCAGGTGCGAGTCGTTCAGGCCTGGGATCACCGTGCGCTGTTTGAGGTCGATGATTTGCGTGGCTGCCCCCTTGTGGGCCATGGCCTCGGCATCGTTGCCCACGGCGACGAAGCGGCCATCCTTGATGGCGACAGCAGTCGCGGTAGGTTTTTCACGGTCAACGGTGTGTAGTTTGCCGTTGAACAGAATCAGGTCGGCGGACATGGAACCTCCTTGGCTGGATGCGTGAGCTGAACCGGCTTGGCCGGTGAAGGGCAATGCGGACCAGAGCGCGCCGGCGGCACCGAGCACGGTGCTGGTGGCGAGGAACTGGCGACGGGTCTTGTCGTTGCGGTCCTGGGACATGATGTTCTCCGTCTCTGGGTGCGGTGGCAGGCGCAACTGTGGAGCATGCCGGTTGGTGCTGGGTCAGGGCCTGGATGGCTGTGCGATGGGTTGTAGAAGGTTAGCCCTGATCAAATTTTGTGCCGCCAAGGCTGCCCATTCGAGGTCAAGCCCGAGACGGCGCGGCTCACCCACGCAGCCAATTGGCGCAGCGGCGGGTTACCCAAGGCATGATGTAGAACACCACGGGCAGGATGACGAACAGGTTCACGACCAGGTTGCCGGTGATCGGGCCGCCCAACTGCGGGAAGCGTGCGAACAGCGGCGCCAGCAGTTGCGGAATGACCATGGTCATCGGGCAGATCACCAGGTAGGTCAGCAGCGCCTGCTTCCAGCGCGGCGGTTGAGCTACCGTGGCGCCCGTTGGGCTACCGAGCACCTTGTGTTGCAGGCATACGGTCACCACTTCGCGGTTGTCTTGGAGTGCGGTGTTCATCGGCGTTCCTTGGGATGAGCTTGCCCGCATCCACTGTGCAACGGCGGACGGGCGGTGGATTGGATGGGTATGCAGCCCTGGCCGGGCACCGCCTGGGGGTGCCCGGAAAGGTTGGCTTACTTGCCGGCGTTGAAGGCGTTGTAGCTAGTCATCAGGTTGCGGTAGTCCGGGATGTGGTTGGAGCACAGCGCGGCCAGGCCTTCGATGTCGTTGCGCCAGTCGCGGTGCAGCTCACAGGCCACGCCGAACCAGGTCATCAGCTGCGCACCGGCCCGGCTCATGCGGTCATGGGCGGCGTCACGGGTCATGGCGTTGAAGGTCCCGGAGGCATCGGTCACCACGAACACTTCGAACTCTTCCTCCAGTGCCGCCAGGGCCGGGAAGGCAACACACACTTCGGTCACGACGCCGGCGATGATCAGCTGCTTCTTGCCGGTGGCCTTCACGGCCTTGACGAAGTCTTCGTTGTCCCAGGCGTTGATCTGGCCTGGGCGGGCGATGTATGGGGCGTCCGGGAACAGCGCTTTGAGCTCCGGCACCAGCGGGCCGTTGGGGCCTTGCTCGAAGCTGGTGGTGAGGATGGTCGGCAGATTGAAGAACTTGGCCAGGTCGGCCAGGGCCAGCACGTTGTTCTTGAACGCGTCCGGCTCGATGTCGCGGACCAGGGACAGCAGGCCAGCCTGATGGTCGACCAGCAGTACGGCGGCGTCGCCTTTGTTCAGGCGGTTGTATTTGAAGTGAGTCATGGTGGCAGCTCCTGATGGTTTTGATTTTCAGTAAGTGGGGTGTTTCGCGTTGATGTTTGAAGATTAAAACCAGGACCTTTGGAGCGGTAGATGGTGGTTTTTGGCTTGAGCGTTCTGTTTTAGGAACGATAGATTGGCGTTGGTTTTGCTGGCCTCTTCGCGGGCTGCCATTGCCTGCCCTGCAAACCTGCTCTATTACTACCCACAGCCCTCCCCTCACCCCGAGACCACCATGCTGGCGTTCATCCAGTCATCCCCGTTGTTGCTCGGTACCGCCCTGATCCTGCTCGACCTCGTGCTCTGGCAAGCCATCCCCATGCAGCGCCGAGCCTGGCGCATCGGTACGCGGCTGGTGATATTCCTGCTGTTCAGCTCAGTGCTGGTGGCCGCCGGCATGAGCCCGTTGCAACCACCGCCCTGGCCCGACGATGTCTCGCGCAACCTGATGGCCACGGTGCTGGCGATCGGCTGGTGGCTGTTTGGCGCACGCACGGTGACCGTGGTGTTCGGCCTGTTGCTGGTAGCCCGTGGCAGCCATGGCGGGCGGTTGCTGCAGGATGTGCTGGGGGCGTTGATCTTCCTGGCCGCCGTGGTGGCTGCCGCAGGCTATGTGATGCAGCTGCCGGTGAAGGGCCTGCTGGCCACCTCCGGGGTGATGGCCATCGTCATTGGCCTGGCGTTGCAGAGCACCCTGGCCGACGTGTTCAGCGGCATCGTGCTGAACACCACGCGGCCCTACCAGATCGGCGATTCCATCTCTATCGACGGCACCGAAGGCAAGGTGCTGGACATCGACTGGCGCGCCACCCGCTTGCTCACCGGCAGCGGCAGTTTGGCGGTGATCCCCAACTCGGTGGCGGCCAAGGCACGGCTGCTCAACCACAGCCGCCCGGCCGATGTGCATGGGGTCACGATCAGCGTGGTGGTGCCGGCCAAGGTGCGCCCCAAGCGGGTGTTCGACGCGCTGGAAAAGGCCTTGCAAGGCGTCAGTGCCATTCTTGCCACCCCAAAACCGAAAGTAACGGTGAAGGCCTCGACGCTGGAGTCAGTGGAGTACGAGGCCAGTGGCTTCGTGGCCGATATGGGCGCCAAGGGTGACGCGCGCAACCAGCTGTTCGACCTGGCGCACCGGCATCTGGAAGCCAGCGGAGTGATGTGGAACGTCGACCTGGCCGTGCCGCCGCGCAGCCGCCAGCGCGAAGTGCTGGACGAGGTCCGCGTGTTCCGCTCGCTGAGCGATGAAGAGCGAGACGCCTTGAGCCAGCGCATGACCGCAGTGGAGTACCTGCCGGACCAGGTGATCCTGGGGGTTGGCGAGCATTCAGATCATTTGCTGGTGATTGGCAGCGGGGTGGTATCGGCGTCGGTGCGCGATGGCGACAAACTGCTGGAAGCCGGGCGCATGGGGCCGGGTGAAGTGCTGGGGATCGAGGGCATCATCGACGAAGACGATTCGCTGGCCGAGTTCCGCACGCTGACCAGCTGCGTGCTGTACCGCATCGACAAGGAACAGGTGAAGAGCTGCCTGCAGCAGCGTGGCGAAGTGCAGACGGCGTTGAGCAAGTTGCAGCGGTTTCGGCGGCAGAACCGCGAGTCGTTGTTGCTGCAGAAGCCGGCCCTGATCAAGAAAGGCGGCTTCCTCAGCTGGTTACACAAGTAAGCCGGTACTGGCCTCTTCGCGGGTTCACCCGCGAAGAGGCCAATGCTTACAGCACAACTCTCAAGCATTGCCCCGCGTGGTACAGCGAGAAGCCGGACTCATAGAACGCGGTGCGCAATGAAGGCGCACTCACCCCGCTCATGGGCGAAAACGGAATCGGCAGGCTGTCCGCTTCCCCTTTCAGCAAAAACTCGGCAAATGCCCGACCGATCACGGTGCCCGTGGTATTGCCCCGCCCGTTGTACCCCGTCACCGCCACCAGCCCCGGCGCCGGCTCGAACAGGCGCATCAGGTGGTCGGGGGTGAAGTCGATGCAACCGGTCCAGTGCATTTCCCACTCGACCTTGCCCAGTTCCGGGTAGTAGTGGCTCTGGATCCGGTCCGCCCAGCTGCGCACGAACCACGCTGGCTTGTTGTCGACCCGGCCCAGGCTGCCGAGCAACAGGCGGCCCTGGTCGTCGCGGCGGATGCTGCTGAGCACGGTGCGGGTGTCCCACGAGCCCTGGCCATGCGGCAGCACCTTGTCGGCGGCTGCGCCTTGCAAAGGCTTGGAAGCCACCTGGTAGTAGTAACCGCGGAAAAACTGCTTCTGCAGGTTGCTCCAGTCGCCTTCGGTGTAGGCACCAGTGGAAATCACCACCTTGTCGGCGCGCACCGAACCCCGCGCAGTCTTCACCCGCCAAGCATCGCCGTCACGCTCCAGGCCTTCGACCGAAGACTGCTGGAACAGCTTGCCGCCCAGGCGGGCCACGGCGGCGGCCAGGCCCTGGGTGTAGCCCATCGGGTTGATGGTGCCGGCGCGGCGGTCGAGCAGCGCGGCAGAGATCTTGTTGGTGCCGCAGTATTCCTGGCATTGGGCGCCGGTCAGCAGCTCGACGTCGGCACCACGGCGGCGCCATTGTTCGTGGCGGGCTTCGAGGTCGGCGATGCCCGTGGCGTTATGCGCCATGTGCAGCGTGCCTTTGTGCTGGGCCTGGCAGTCGATGCCAAGGCGTTCGATCATGGCGAACACTTCAGCCGGGGCTTCGCCAAGCACCTTGTTCAGGCGGCTGCCTTGCTTCTGGCCGAGGGTGGCCTCGACGTCGTCGGGGCGGATCCAGGTGCCAGCGTTGACCAGGCCGACGTTGCGCCCGGAACCACCGTGGCCGATCTTCCACGCCTCCAGCAAGATCACCGACTTGCCCTGTTCGAGCAGATGGATGGCTGCCGACAGACCGGTGATACCGCCGCCGATCACGCAGACATCGGCCTTGTGCTCACCGGCCAGGGCCTGGGCGGCAACGCTCGGTTTGCTGACGAATTCCCACAAGCATTCTTGACGCAGTTCGGACATGGCCCGGCTCCAGCAGTGTTGTTCTTATTGCAGGTGCATCTGGTTTATCGGGGCCGCTTTGCGGCCCATTCGCGGGTGAACCCGCTCCCACAGGGACATCACAGGTTCCGAAAGCTGTGTTGTCCCTGTGGGAGCGGGTTCACCCGCGAACCGGGGGCATAGCCCCCGGCCATGCAGCATCAAACCATCAGTCGAACACGATACCCTGTGCCAGCGGCAGCTCACGCGAATAGTTCACGGTGTTGGTCTGACGACGCATGTAGCCCTTCCAGGCATCCGAACCCGACTCACGGCCACCACCGGTTTCCTTCTCGCCACCGAACGCACCGCCGATCTCGGCGCCGCTGGTGCCGATGTTGACGTTGGCGATGCCGCAGTCGCTGCCCGAAGCACTCTGGAAGCGCTCGGCTTCGCGAATGTCGGTGGTGAAGATGCACGACGACAGGCCTTGTGGCACTTCGTTGTTCAGGCGCAGGGCCTCTTCGAAGTCGTCATAAGCCAGCACGTACAGGATCGGGGCGAAGGTTTCGTGGCGCACCACATCGCTTTGCGCCGGCATTTCGGCAATGGCAGGCGACACGTAGTAGGCGTTCGGGTACTGGTCGGCCAGCTGACGCTCGCCACCAAATACCTGGCCACCCTCGTCGCGGGCCTTGGCCAGCGCACCTTGCATGGCGTCGAACGACAGCTTGTCGATCAGCGGGCCCACCAGGTTGTCCTTGCGCGGGTCGCCAATGCGCACTTTGCCGTAGGCGGCTTTGACGCGGGCAACCACTTCGTCCTTGATCGAGCGGTGCACGATCAGGCGGCGCAGCGTGGTGCAACGCTGGCCGGCGGTGCCGACAGCGGAGAACAGGATGCCGCGCACGGCCAGGTCCAGGTCCGCGCTCGGGGCCAGAATCATGGCGTTGTTGCCGCCCAGTTCCAGGATGCTGCGGCCAAAGCGGGCGGCCACACGTGGGCCGACTTCGCGCCCCATGCGGGTGCTGCCGGTGGCGCTGACCAGCGGGACACGCGGGTCATCGACCATGGCTTCGCCGGCTTCACGGCCGCCGATCACCAGTTGCGCCAGGCCAGCCGGGGCGTCGCCAAAGGCTTTCAGGGCTTTTTCGAACAGCGCCTGGCAGGCCAGGGCGGTCAGCGGGGTCTTCTCGGACGGCTTCCACACTACCGAGTTACCGGCCACCAGGGCCAGCGCGGTGTTCCAGGCCCACACCGCAACCGGGAAGTTGAAGGCGCTGATTACACCGACCACGCCCAGCGGGTGCCAGGTTTCGCGCATGTGGTGGCCTGGGCGCTCGGAGGCGATGGTCAGGCCGTACAGCTGGCGCGACAGGCCCACGGCGAAGTCGCAGATGTCGATCATTTCCTGCACTTCACCCAGGCCTTCCTGAGTGATCTTGCCGGCTTCGATCGAAACCAGCTCGCCCAGGTCGGCCTTGTGCTCGCGCAGCACTTCGCCGAACAGGCGTACCAATTCGCCACGGCGCGGGGCCGGCACAGTGCGCCAGGCGTCGAAGGCGCTTTGGGCCTGATCGATGCGGGCGATGGTCTCGGCCTTGCCGAGCAGTTTCACCGAGGCGATCTGGCTGCCGTCGATCGGCGTGTGAACAGGGTAGTCGCCCTGGGTGTAAGCCTCGGCGGCAACGCCAAGGCGCTCGAGCAATCCAGCAACCATTAGTGCTTCTCCTACATCGGGTGATGGGGTGGAAAATTGATGGGGATCAGTATTAATCCGATCACATAGGTACAACAAACGACCTTTATTCCGCATATCATTCCACCAGGTAATGATTCGAGCCGCAGAGACCGCTATGTCCAAACGCCTGGTGCCTTCCATGACCGCCCTGCAGTGCTTTGAAGCTGCAGCCCGCCACTTGAGCTTTACCCGTGCCGCCGAAGAGCTGCACCTGACCCAGAGCGCGGTCAGCAAGCAGGTGGCGCAGCTTGAAGACATGCTGCGCCACCACCTGTTCCTGCGCATCCGCCGGCGCCTGCAGCTGACCCCGGCCGGAAGCCTGTACCTGGCCGAGGTCAACAAGATCCTCACCCAGGTGGATATGTCCAGCCGCTACGTGCTCACTTATGGCGAGCAGACCGAGATATTGAAGGTAGCCACGCAACCGAGTTTTGGCGTGCGCTGGTTGATCCCGCACCTGAAGGGCTTTGGCAAACGGCACAGCAATATCCACCTGGACATCCGCAACGAGATGGAGCCGTTCGCCTTGCTACAGGGTTCGGCTGACGTGGTGTTCTTCTATGGCCAGGGCACTTGGCCGGGGCTACCTGCGTGGAGCTGTTCCGCGAAGAGGTGGTACCGGTGTGCGCGCCGGAGCTGCTGGCCGGGCGCACGCTGGGCGATGCCGCAGAGCTGGCCGACCTGGTGCTGTTGCAGAGCACGTCGCGACCGGAGGCCTGGCATGAGTGGTTCCTGGAGCAAGACCTGCAGAGCGTCAACGCCTATCACGGGCCACGCTTCGATACGTTCTATATGGCGTTGAGCGCGGCGCAGGCCGGGTGCGGCGTGGCGCTGGTACCGCGCTACCTGGCGGCAAAGGAGTTGGCCGAGGGTAGCCTGATGGTGCCGTGGAACCATGCGATGCGCAGTGCCGGGGCACATTACCTGGCGTATGCCGAGCATGCGGCGGAGGTGCCCAAGGTAAGGGCATTGGTGGAATGGATTCGTGAGCAACTTCAGGCTTGAGGGCTTCTTCGCGGAGTTACCTGCGAAAGCGCCCTGAAGGTCGATCAAAAAAGGAATGACACACTCACTTTTTTTCGCTTGTGAGCCAAGTGCATTCCCAGCTTTCATGTAAGCGTCCGAACCCAACCAGGAAGCTAGCGATGCCCGCCCACGATTTCGTCAGCCCAGACAGCATTCGCGCGCAGTTCTCTGCCGCCATGTCGCTCATGTACAAACAGGAAGTGCCGCTGTACGGCACGCTGCTGGAGCTGGTGAGCGAAATCAACCAGCAGGTCATGGCCCAGCAACCCGAAGTGGCCGAGGCCCTGCGCTGGACCGGCGAAATCGAACGCCTGGACCAGGAGCGCCACGGCGCCATCCGTGTGGGCACCGCTGAAGAACTGGCCACCATCGCGCGCCTGTTTGCGGTCATGGGCATGCAGCCGGTCGGCTACTACGACCTCAGCTCTGCCGGCGTGCCGGTGCACTCCACTGCCTTCCGTGCGGTGCACGAGCAGGCGCTGCACGTCAGCCCGTTCCGTGTATTCACCTCGCTGCTGCGCCTGGAGCTGATCGACAACCCGCAGCTGCGCGAGTTGGCCCAGAGCATTCTGGCCAAACGCCAGATCTTCACCGCCCGCGCCCTCGAGCTGATCGCCCAGTGCGAACGTGATGGCGGCCTTAACGCAGCGGATGCCGAAGCCTTCGTGCAAGAAGCCCTGCACACTTTCCGCTGGCACCATGACGCCACCGTCACAGCCGAGCAATACCAGCAGTTGCACGACCAGCATCGCCTGATCGCCGATGTGGTGGCCTTCAAGGGCCCGCACATCAACCACCTCACGCCGCGTACCCTGGACATCGATGCAATCCAGGTCGGCATGCCGGCCAAGGGCATCCCGCCAAAGGCCGTGGTCGAAGGCCCGCCCACTCGTCGCCACCCGATCCTGCTGCGCCAGACCAGCTTCAAGGCCCTGCAGGAAAGGGTCGCGTTCAGCGACCAGCAAGGTAGCGAAGGCAGCCACACCGCGCGCTTTGGCGAGATTGAGCAACGCGGCGCGGCGCTGACGCCGAAAGGCCGCCAGCTGTACGACAAACTGCTCGACGCTACCCGCGCCGCGTTGGGTGGCGCACCGGCCGAGGCCAATGCCGAGCGCTACATGGCGCTGCTGAAGGCAACCTTTGCCGAATTCCCGGACGACCTGGCGCAGATGCGTGAGCAAGGCCTGGCGTATTTCCGCTATTTCGCGACTGAGAAAGGCCTGGCCGCGCGTGACCAGGAAGGCCGCCCGACTACCCTGCAAGGGCTGATCGACGCTGGCCATGTGCACTTCGAAGCGCTGGTGTACGAGGACTTCCTGCCGGTGAGCGCGGCGGGGATCTTCCAGTCCAACCTGGGCGACGACGCGCAGGCCGAGTACGGCAGCAACGCCAACCGCGATGCCTTCGAAGCGGCGTTGGGGCTGCAGGTGCAGGATGAGCTGGCGTTGTATGCACAAAGCGAACGCCGCTCGCTGCAAGCCTGCGCACAAGCATTGAACCTGGGTTCGATGTAAGGCTTTCCGTCCCTTTCGCGGGCTCGCCCGCGAAAGGGACGGCACAGGCGATCAGAGAGGCGGCAGGATTTCCACATCGGGCAAATCCATCGCCGCCACCTCCTGCTCCAGAAACACACTCAAGCGCCGCAACCGCTCGCCGCCTCGCCGGGTTCGCGGCCACACAAGGTAGTAATCCATCCCGCTGGGCACGGCCGTCGGCCAAGGCAGGCTCAAGCGCTTTTGCGCCACGTCCTCGGCCACCATCAGTAAATCGCCCATTGAAATCCCGTAGCCCCGCGCGGCGGCAATCATGCCCAGCTCCAGTGTGTCGAACACCTGGCCACCCTTGAGCGACACCTTGTCGCCAAGCCCCATGCGCTCCAGCCACTCCCGCCAATCGCGCTTGTCCACCGTGGGGTGCAGCAACTCGATGCTAGCCAGCCGGCACACGTCCCAGGGTTGTTCGTCGAGCAGGTCAGGCGCACCGACCGGGATCAGCAGCTCCGGGAACAGCTTGCGCACCTCCCAGTCTGCGGGGAACACCCCATCACTGAGCAACACCGCGCAATCGAACGGCTCCTGGTTGAAGTCCACATGGTCGACGTCCATCCACGCGCTGGTCAGTTGCACCTCGTTACCCGGTTGCAGGTGGCGAAAACGGCTCAGGCACGCCAGCAGCCAGCGCATGGTCAGGGTCGATGGGGCTTTCATGCGCAGAATATCGTCTTCGCCACACAAGGTTTCGCAAGCCCGCTCAAACGCCGCGAAGCCCTCACGTACACCCGGCAGCAACACCCGCCCCGCTTCGGTCAGTTGCAGGCTGCGGCCACTGCGCACGAACAGGCGGCAGGCAAAATGCTCCTCGAGTGTGCGGATATGCCGGCTGATGGCGCTTTGGGTGATCGAAAGCTCCTCGCCAGCACGGGTGAAGGAGCTTAGCCGCGCGGCAGCTTCGAATGCGCGCAAGGCATACAGCGGTGGTAGCTGGCGTGACATGTGGTACCTGCAATATGGGCGTATGACGTGAATCACCGAGGAGCATATATGCATGAGTTCAACTCATGCCAACTATCGGATTTATCCTTTTGTGCAAAGTTGACCGAAGCCTCAGAATCGCCGTTCGTTGATCACCCCAGAATGAAGGATCGCCCCCATGCACGTCGCGCCCACCACAGAACTCAAGGCTTTGCTGCGCCTGGCCGGGCCGCTGATTGCCTCGCAGTTGGCGCACATGCTGATGGTGCTGACCGACACCCTGATGATGGCCCGCATCAGCCCCCAGGCCTTGGCCGGTGGTGGCCTGGGGGCGGCCAGCTACTCGTTCGTGTCGATTTTCTGCCTGGGCGTGATCGCCGCAGTCGGCACCCTGGTTGCAATTCGCAAGGGCGCCAATGACATCGAGGGTGCCACCCGCCTGGCGCAGAACGGTTTGTGGCTGGCCTGGGGCCTGGCGCTGTTCGCCGCGCTGGTGCTGTGGAACCTTCAGCCGGTTCTGCTGCTGTTCGGGCAACAGCCCGAAAACGTGGCCTCGGCCGCAGAATTCCTCACCCTGCTGCCGCTGGCCCTGCCCGGCTACCTGACCTTCATGGCCTTGCGCGGCTTCACCAGCGCACTGGGCCGCTCGACCCCGGTGATGGTCATCAGCCTGGTCGGCACCGTGCTCAACTACCTGTTCAACGTGGCGTTGATCGAAGGCATGTTCGGCCTGCCCAAGCTGGGCCTGATGGGCATCGGCCTGGTCACCGCCGTGGTGTCGATGGGCATGGCCATTGCCTTGGCATTGTATATCCGCTGGCACTCGGCCTACGCCGCCTACCCACTGCGCAAGGGCCTGTCGCGCCCATCGCTGCCGGCACTGCGCGAGCTGTGGCGGCTGGGCCTGCCGATTGGCGGCACTTATATGGTGGAAGTGGGCCTGTTCGCCTTCGCCGCGCTGTGCATGGGCGTGCTGGGCAGCACCGAACTGGCGGCGCACCAGATCGCCCTGCAGATCGTGTCCACGGCGTTCATGGTACCGACTGGCTTGTCGTATGCGGTCACCATGCGCGTGGGCCTGTACTACGGCGCTGGCAACCTGCTGGCAGCACGCAGCGCCGGGCGTGTGGGCATTGGCTTCGGGGCAATGATCATGTTTGCCTTTGCCGCGTTGTTCCTGCTGCTGCCCGAGGCGCTGGTGGGGCTGTTCATCGACCGCAATGACCCAGCCTTCGCCGCGATTTTCCAAGTGGCCGTGCAGTTGTTGATGGTGGCAGCGTGGTTCGAGCTGTTCGACGGCATGCAGACAATTGCCATGGGCTCGATCCGTGGGCTCAAGGACGCCAAGACCACCTTCTTGATCGGTCTGGTGTGCTACTGGCTGGTGGGGGCGCCGAGCGCCTGGTTGTTCACCTTCACCCTGGGCGGGGGAGCAGTGGGTATCTGGTGGGGGCTGGCGCTGGGGTTGGCGTGTGCGGCGGTGGCGCTGACCTTTGGCTTTGAGTGGCGGATGAAGCGGCTGTTGAGAAAGGCTGATTTGTCTGGTGGGACTGCGGTGTCTGTTTGATTGCAGGGGCTGCCTTGCAGCCCTATCGCGACACAAGGCCGCGATGGAGGGCAAAGCCCTCCCCTACGACCTCACAGGCTAACCAGCTTCGGCCTGCTGCAATCCAGCAAGAACTCGATCAACTCCCCGACCGGCAATGGCTTGCTGACCAAGAAGCCCTGCACCTGGTCACACCCAAACCCGCGCAACAGCGCCAACTGCTCTTCACGCTCCACCCCCTCGGCCACCACCTCGAGGTTGAGGTTGTGCGCCAGGTTGATCATGGCGTGCACCAGCTTGCGGTTCTCTTCACGCATTTCCATTTCCGCAACGAAGCTGCGGTCCACCTTGAGCAAGGTGATCGGCAGGCTGTTGAGGTGCACGAACGAAGAAAACCCGGTGCCGAAATCATCCAGCGAAAAGCGCACACCCAGGCGCCCCAGCGCGTCCATGGTCTGGCGCACCAGCTCGTTACGACGCATCACCGCCGTTTCGGTCAGTTCGAACTCCAGCCAGCGGGCATCCACACCGTGCTCAAGGATCAACCGGCTCAAGGTGGCCAACAACTGGCTGTCCTGGAACTGGCGGAAACTCAGGTTTACCGCCATGTGCAACGGCTCCAGGCCGCGCTCGCACAGGGCCTGCATATCGCGCAGGGCGCGGGAAATCACCCAGTAACCCAAGGGCACGATCAGGCCGCTCTGCTCGGCCAGTGGCACGAACTCGCTGGGTGGCAGCAGCCCGCGCTCGGCATGGCGCCAGCGCACCAGCGCTTCCAGGCCGACGATGCGCCCGTCTGCCAGGTTCATCCGCGGCTGATAGTGCAGCTCCAGCTCGTCGCGGCGCAGGGCACGGCGCAGTTCGCTTTCCAGGTCGGCAAGGCTGCGGGCGTTGCGGTTGATACGTTCGTTGAACACATGGAAGGTGCAGCCCTGGCTGCCCTTGGCCTGACGCATGGCGATATGCGCGTGCCACATCAGCGGATCGGCGCCGCTCTGCGCGCGAGCATGGGCCAGGCCCAGGCTGCAGCCCAGCAGCAGGCTTTCGCCGTCGATCCAGTAGGGTTCGGCCAAGGCCTCGACGATGCGTTCGGCAATCCATTCGGCGCGATTGGCGTCGCGGCGTGTGTCGATCAACAAGGCGAACTCGTCGCTACCCAGACGTGCCAGCTGGTCACCCGCCTCCAGCTGATGTTTCAGCCGTGCCACTACCTGCAGGATCAGGCGGTCACCACTCTGGTGACCAAGGGCGTCATTGACGTGGCGGAAGTTGTCCAGGTCCAGGTGGCCAAGCGCAACGCCACGGCCTTCGTTTTCGGCCAGGCGTGCGTTGAGCAAAGCCTGGAAGCCTTGGCGGTTGGCGATGCCGGTCAGCGGGTCCTGCTCGGCCAGGCGCTGCAAGGTGGCCACCAGCACGCTGCGCTCACGCACATGGCGCAGTGAGCGGCGCAGGCCATCGGCATTGAGCTGGTCGCGCACCAGCCAGTCGCTGACGGCGCTGGGCGGTGCCTCGGGCTCATGGTCGAGCAGCAGGATGGTCGGCAGCTCGCAACGCCCAGGAGCGGGCTGCAAGGCTGGCGTCGCCAACACGACGGCATGGCGATCATGGCTGAACAGGCTGTCGATCGCCTCCCAGTTCGGCGCGGTCAACAGTACGGCGCTGCCGCCCAGTGCAGGCATGCACGCGCGCAACACGGCGGCCCATTCCGGCTCATCGGCCAACAGCAGCAAACGCAAAGGTTCGACAGGCGTGGACAAGCGGGCTCCTTAGGGCTTGACGGTGCAACGAGATCTGGCGGATATGCTACTGTATTTAATGAAAATGATTTTCACTTTTATACATGTTTCTGATGTAGCAGCCCGACGTATTTTGTCGTGCATCCTGCGCGAAACGAAACAAACCGGCAAATATGATTTTTTCAGCTACTAGCATTAGTGGCACTAATAGTTAGGCGGACAAAAGTCTGACTCAGACGTCAGACGGTCGCGCCACAACCGCTCCATGCCTGTTAGAATGCGCGGCTATTTTCTGGCGACCCCCGGTTTCTAGCATGTCCCGACTCAATCCCCGGCAGCAGGAAGCCCGTGACTATGTCGGCGGCCCTCTTTTGGTGCTCGCCGGTGCAGGCTCGGGCAAGACCAGCGTGATCACGCGCAAGATTGCCCACCTCATCCAGAACTGCGGCATCCGTGCCCAGTACATCGTGGCGATGACCTTTACCAACAAGGCCGCGCGCGAGATGAAGGAGCGTGTCGGCACCTTGCTGCGCCCGGGGAAGGCCGAGGGCTTACGGTGTGCACGTTCCACAACCTGGGCCTGAACATCATTCGCAAGGAGCACGAGCGCCTCGGCTACAAGCCGGGCTTCTCGATCTTCGACGAGTCCGACATCAAGGCGTTGCTGTCGGACATCATGCAGAAGGAATACTCCGGCGACGACGGCATCGACGAGATCAAGAACATGATCGGTGCCTGGAAGAACGACCTTATCCTGCCGCCAGAGGCCCTGGAAAAAGCACGCAACCCGCGCGAGCAGACCGCCGCCATCGTCTACACCCACTACCAGCGCACGCTCAAGGCGTTCAACGCGGTGGACTTCGACGACCTGATCCTGCAACCGGTCAAGTTGTTCCAGGAACACCCCGAAGTGCTGGAGCGCTGGCAGAACCGCGTGCGCTACCTGCTGGTGGACGAATACCAGGACACCAACGCCAGCCAGTACCTGCTGGTGAAGATGCTGATCGGCATGCGCAACCAGTTCACCGTGGTGGGCGACGACGACCAGTCGATCTACGCCTGGCGAGGTGCCCGCCCGGAAAACCTGATGCTGCTCAAGGAGGACTACCCCTCCCTGAAGATCGTCATGCTCGAACAGAACTACCGCTCCACCAGCCGTATCCTGCGCTGCGCCAACGTGCTGATTGCCAACAACCCGCACGCGTTCGAAAAGCAGCTGTGGAGCGAGATGGGCGTAGGCGACGAGATCCGCGTGATCCGCTGCAAAAACGAGGAAGCCGAGGCCGAACGCGTGGCCATGGAAATCCTCACCTTGCACCTGCGCACCAACCGCCCGTACAGCGACTTCGCCATCCTCTACCGGGGCAACTACCAGGCCAAGCTGATCGAACTGAAGCTGCAGCACCACCAGGTGCCGTATCGCCTGTCGGGCGGCAACAGCTTCTTCGGCCGCCAGGAGGTCAAGGACCTGATGGCCTACCTGCGCCTGCTGGTGAACCCGGACGATGACAACGCCTACTTGCGGGTGATCAACGTACCGCGCCGGGAAATCGGCTCCACCACCCTGGAAAAGCTCGGCAACTACTCCACCGAACGCGGCATTTCGATGTACGCCGCCAGCGAGGAGTTGGGCTTGGGCGAGCACCTGGACGCCCGCTACACCGAACGTTTGCAGCGCTTCAAGCACTGGCTGGACGGGGTGCGTCACAAGGTCGCCCTGGAAGACCCGATTGCCGCACTGCACGAGATGATCCGCGACATCGACTACGAGAACTGGATCCGCCAGCAGACCGCCAGCGACAAGGCTGCGGACTTCCGTATCAGCAACGTCTGGTTCCTGGTCGAAGCGCTGAAAAACACCCTCGAGAAAGATGAAGAGGGTGACATGACCATCGAGGACGCCATCGGCAAGCTGGTGCTGCGCGACATGCTCGAGCGCCAGCAGGAAGAGGAAGAAAACGCCGAAGGTGTGCAGATGATGACCCTGCACGCCTCCAAGGGCCTGGAGTTCCCTTACGTGTTCATCATGGGCATGGAAGAGGAAATCCTCCCGCACCGCTCCAGCATCGAGGCCGACACCATCGAAGAGGAACGCCGCCTGGCCTACGTGGGCATTACCCGCGCGCGCCAGACCCTGGCCTTCACCTTCGCGGCCAAGCGCAAGCAGTACGGTGAAATCATCGACTGCACGCCAAGCCGGTTCCTCGACGAACTGCCTCCGGACGACCTGGCCTGGGAGGGCCTGGACGATGCACCGGTCGAGGTGAAGGCCGCACGCGGCAACAACGCCCTGGCCGATATCCGGGCAATGCTCAAACGCTGATCAACCATTACTCTTTAACTTTGCCGCTATTTGCGGCCACCTTTGCTACATCGAGGAAAACAAAGTGGAAGCACTGCATCAGAAGATTCGCGAAGAAGGCATCGTGCTTTCCGATCAGGTTCTCAAAGTCGACGCGTTTCTCAACCACCAGATCGATCCGGCGCTGATGCAGCTGATCGGTGACGAGTTCGCCCGCCTGTTCGCCGACGCCGGCGTGACCAAGATCGTCACCATCGAAGCCTCGGGCATTGCCCCGGCGGTGATGACTGGCCTGAAGCTGGGCGTGCCGGTGATCTTCGCGCGCAAGCATCAGTCGCTGACCCTGACCGAAAACCTGCTGACTGCCTCGGTGTATTCCTTCACCAAGCAGACCGAGAACACCGTGGCCATCTCGCCACGCCACCTCAACAGCAGCGACCGCGTGCTGGTGATCGACGACTTCCTGGCCAACGGCAAAGCTTCGCAGGCGCTGATCTCGATCATCAAGCAAGCCGGCGCCACCGTGGCAGGCCTGGGCATCGTGATCGAGAAGTCGTTCCAGGGCGGCCGTGCCGAGCTGGACAGCCAAGGCTACCGCGTTGAATCGCTGGCCCGGGTGAAGTCGCTGGAAGGCGGTGTGGTCAGCTTCATCGAATAAGCACCATTGGGGGCCGCTTTGCGGCCCTTTCGCGGCACAAGGCCGCTCCTACAGGAATACGCATAACCCTTGTAGGAGCGGCCTTGTGTCGCGATGGGCTGCAAAGCAGCCCCAGCTATTCATCAGGACGCCGCCAACCCCGCCAGTAGCAACCGCTGATAAAGCTCTTCCTTCAGCCCATGCGGCCTATCAAGCTGCATCCGCTTCAGGTGCCCCTCATACCCCTCCGGCCCCGGCGCATCCAACGCTGCCTTGCCCAGCTCCAGCACCTCGCTCAGCTTGAACTTGCTCTTCAACCAGTTCAGCGCCCGCAACAAGTCCCGCTCTTCAGCCGTAAAGTCCGTCCCCATCGGGTACTCCGGGAACAACCGCGCATGCCGCGCCTTGATCGCCTCCAGCCGCTGTGGCGTATTGTCGGTAAACCGCGCATCCAGCTGAAAATCCCTGGGCAGCTTGCCGGCCTCTTTCGCCTGCTCGATCAGCCCCTGCTGGAACCGCGAATCACACACCGCCAACAACCGCGCAATCACCTCGCTGTCGGTCTGCCCGCGTAGGTCGGCAATGCCGTACTCGGTCACAACGATATCGCGCAGGTGCCGAGGGATGGTGCAGTGGCCATAGGTCCAGAACAGGTTCGAGGTCACCTCCCCGCCCGACTCACGCCAGCTGCGCAGCAGCAAAATCGAGCGCCCGCCTTCCAGTGCATGAGCCTGGGCGACGAAGTTGTACTGCCCACCCACGCCGCTGAGCACACGGCCATCTTCCAGTTGATCGGCCACCCCGGCACCGAGCAGCGTCATACCGAACGCCGTGTTGATAAAACGCGCATCGCGTCGCTGACGGCGCTTCAGTTCCTCCTGCCCGTACAGCTCGTTGATGAAGCTGATACGGGTCATGGCAAACCGCGCGCGCTGTTCCAGTGGCATCTCTCTCAACCGTTGGTAGAACGCCTGCGGGCCAAGGAAAAAACCGCCATGCACCACGGGCCCCTGCTCATCCGCCGAGCGCCGCAGCAGGCCTGCTTCGGCCAGCACCAGCAGGCCGTTGACGAACATTTCGCTGCAGCCGTACAGGCCTTGGGCAAACGTATCCAGCCCCCCTTCCCGCTCGATCAGTGACTGCCAAGGGCCAACATCCAATTCTTCCAGCAAGGCACGGTAGCCTGCGTTGTCACCCTGGCGCGCCAGCAGCGCGGCGGCGACTGCATCACCCATGGCACCGATGCCGATTTGCAAAGTGCCGCCGTCACGCACCAGGCTGCTGGCGTGCAAGCCGATGCAGTGGTCCTGGGTGCCGACCGGCATGTTCGGCGTGGAGAACAGCCGGCGCTGCTCGGCTTCGTCGATCAACAGGTCGAAGGCATCGATGGGCAGTTCCGCATCGCCCGGCATGTAAGGCAGCTCGGCGTGCACCTGGCCGAGCATGAGGATGGTTTCGCCGGCCGCACGGCGCTTGGCGATCATCGGCAGCAGGTCGAGGGTGATGTCGGGGTTGCAGGCCAGGCTCAAGTGAACAGGCTTTTCAGGTGTGGCGGCCACCATTTGCGCAATCAGGTTCAAACCTTTGGCGTTGATGTCGCGGGCGGCGTGGCTGTAATTGCTGCTGATGTAGTCCTGCTGGGCCGATTCGCTGTGCAGCAGGCTGCCGGGCTGCATGAAGAACTGCTCTACGCGAATGTTTGGTGGCAGGCTGTCGTTGCGCAAGTCGGCGAGGTAGGTGAGCTCTTCGTAGTCGGCGAAGACGCGCTCGACGAAGGGTTCGAGAAAGCGCCGTTGCAGGCCGTCACCCAATGGCGGGCGGCCGAGGGACAACGCGGTGTAGATGGTCAGCCGTCGCTCGGGCAACTCGCGCACTCGGGCGTAGAGCGCGTTGACGAATGCATTGGGTTTCCCCAAGCCCAACGGCAGGCCCATGTGGATATGAGCAGGCAGGCGCGACAGGACTTGCTCGACAGCCAGGTCGATGGAGCAGAGGTGCATCGGGGCCTCCTGAGACATCCATGGGTTCAGGGGTTGGACACAGTCCGGGCGTGATTGGTTGCCTGTACCGGCCCCTTCACGGGCGAACCCGCGACAGGGAGAGTGCCGGCACCCCAAAAACAAAGCCCGCCATCAATGGCGGGCCTCGTGCGATTCAGCTGTGTCTTACAGGCCGGACATTTTCTTGATCGCCCCTTTCAGGTCGTCATCCGAGCAGTCCGCGCAGGTGCCTTTGGGCGGCATGGCGTTGATACCGGTAATGGCCTTGGCCAGGATGCCGTCGAGGCCGCCCTGGTGATCGGCGCGCTCTTTCCACGCGGCGGTATCGCCAATTTTCGGTGCCCCCAGCAGGCCAGTGCCATGACAGGCATTGCAGTGCTTGGCGATGATGTCATCTGGCGTCTTGGCGCCCCCGCCCCCCGCTGCTGCAGCCACTTCCATGCCCTTGCATTCCTGGCCCTGGACGCACACCTGGCCAACCGGCTCCAGGCGTTTGGCGATGTCGTCATTGGTCGCAGCGGTTGCGCTCATTGCCCAGAGGGCGAATACGGCTGCTGGTACGGCCAGCATCTTCTTGATTTGGTTCACGCGAACACCCTCATGGTGGCTAATCACGCTCGCGGCCACGGATCGGCGAGCGTTGAAAAGTATAGCGGGAACCCAGAGGCCGTGAAACGACCCCACACGGGAAAGGGGTATTGCCGAATCAATGCACTGCGCTGGATCAAAAGTTTGAAGGCGTCGCCGCACTGATCAACCGCGCCGGCTGGTCGAACGGGTTGCGAAAGCGATGCGGGCGAGTGCTTTCAAAGTAGTAGCTATCGCCTTCTTCGAGGATGAAGATCTCGTTGCCGACCACCAGTTCCAGGCGCCCCTCAAGCAGGATGCCGGTTTCCTCGCCGTCGTGGGTGAGCATCTCGGCACCGGTGTCGGCACCTGGCGGGTACACCTCGGTGAGAAAGGCGATGGCACGATTGGGGTGCGACTTGCCGACCAGCTTCATGGTCACCGCACCGTCCGAGATATCGATCAGCTCATGGGCCTTGTAGACGATCTGCGTGGGGCTTTCAGGTTCCAGCTCGACCGAAAAGAACTCGACCATGGACATGGGAATCCCACTCAACACCTTGCGCAGCGAGCTGATGGAGGGGCTTACGCTGTTCTTCTCGATCATCGAGATGGTGCTGTTGGTCACGCCGGCACGCTTGGCGAGTTCGCGCTGGGACAGGCCCTTGAGCTTGCGGATGGCTTGCAGTCGTTCGCCGACGTCCAAAGCTGGAGCCTCCTGAAACGGTGGGAAGGGGGGTGAATGTGAACGATATCATGGCAATGCCGTTCAGTATTTACAACACACCGCCCTTCAACCTGTCCGCTTCAGCGTGTCATTCGCCGATGTAGTCCCGCGGCACCCGCTTCAAGTTGCAGAAGATCTGGTACGGAATGGTGCCCGCCTGCGCGGCCACTTCGCTGGCCAGCACCTGCTTGCCCCACAGTTCGACCGAGCTACCGACGGTGGCTTGAGGCACGTCGGTCAGGTCGATGTTGAGCATGTCCATCGACACCCGGCCAATCACCTGGGTGCGCTGGCCGGCCACCAGCACCGGGGTGCCGTTGGGCGCCTGGCGTGGGTAACCATCGGCATAGCCCATGGCGACCACGCCAACGCGGGTTGGCCGTGGGCTGACGAACTTGGCGCCATAGCCTACCGGCTCGCCGGCAGGCAACTCGCGCACGCTGATCACCCGCGACTGCAGGGTCATCACCGGCTGCAACCGCGTAGCTTCTGCCTGGGGCACTTCGAACGGTGTGGCGCCGTACAGCATCAAACCAGGGCGTACCCAGTCGCTGGGCGCTTGCGGCCAGCCCAGCACACCGGGCGAGTTGCGCAGGCTGCATTCGGCGGCCAGGCCCTGGCGGGCGGCCTCGAACACGGCGATCTGCTGGGCGGTAGCGTCAGCGTCCAACTCGTCGGCACGTGCGAAGTGGCTCATCAGCACGATGCGCGAAACCTTGCCGCAGGCCAACAGGCGCTGATAGGCGTCGTGGTAGTCCTTGGGGTGCAGGCCAACACGGTGCATGCCGCTGTCTAGCTTCAGCCAAACGGTGAGCGGCTTGTGCAGCTGGGTTTTCTCGATGGCTTCGAGCTGCCACAGCGAGTGCACCACGCACCACAGGTCGTGCTCGGCAATCAGCGCCAGCTCGCTGGCTTCGAAAAAGCCTTCCAGCAACAGCACCGGGGCCTTGATACCGGCGGCGCGCAGCTCCAGCGCCTCTTCGATGCAGGCCACGGCGAAGCCGTCGGCTTCGGCCTCCAGGGCCAGGGCGCAGCGCACGGCACCGTGGCCATAGGCATCGGCCTTGATCACGGCGAGGGCTTTGGCACCGGTCAGTTCACGGGCCAGACGGTAGTTGTGGCGCAGGGCCTGGAGGTCGATCAGGGCGCGGGCGGGACGCATGGCGGCTGCCTTATGGTGGTTCACAGGTTGAAAACGGTGTTGGGTTCTTCGCGGCTAAAGCCGCTCCCACAGAGGACCCCTCAATGTCCATGAACATGCGGTCCGTGTGGGAGCGGCTTTAGCCGCGAAGAGGCCGGTGCAGGCTATTACTGCTGGTGAGCCGGCGCGGTCTGCCCGTGCTTGGCCACTTCCCGGCTGTTGCCATAACGGGAAATGTCCAGGCCTTCGGCACTGATCTGCGGCTTCTTGCGCGCGATCAGGTCGGCCAGCAGGCGACCGGAGCCACACGCCATGGTCCAGCCCAAGGTACCGTGACCGGTGTTCAGGAACAGGTTGCGGAACGCTGTGGCGCCAACGATTGGCGTGCCGTCCGGGGTCGCCGGGCGCAGGCCGGTCCAGAAGCTGGCCTGGCTCAGGTCACCGCCGCGAGGATAAAGGTCGTTGACGATCATCTCCAGCGTTTCGCGCCGACGCGGGTTCAGCGACAGGTCAAAACCGGCGATTTCAGCCATGCCGCCGACACGGATGCGGTTGTCGAAACGGGTGATGGCGACTTTGTAGGTTTCGTCGAGGATGGTCGACGTCGGCGCCATGTCGCCGTTGGTGATCGGCACGGTCAGCGAGTAGCCTTTCAGCGGGTACACCGGGGCTTTGATGCCCAGCGGCTTGAGCATCTGCGGCGAGTAGCTGCCCAACGCCAGCACATAGCGGTCGGCAGTTTCCAGCTTGCCGTCGATCCACACACCATTGATGCGGTCGCCTGCGAAGTCCAGGCGCTGGATGTCCTGGCCGAAGCGGAACTCCACGCCCAGTTTCAGCGCCATGTCGGCCAGTTTGGTGGTGAACAGCTGGCAGTCGCCCGTCTGATCATTTGGCAGGCGCAGGGCACCGGCCAGGATGTCTTTGACGCCGGCCAGGGCAGGTTCGACGCGGGCAATGCCGTCGCGGTCGAGCAGCTCGTAAGGCACGCCGGACTGCTCGAGCACGGCAATGTCCTTGGCCGCGGCATCCACCTGGGCCTGGGTGCGGAACAGCTGGGTGGTACCCAGGCTGCGGTTTTCGTAGTTGATGCCGGTTTCGGCGCGCAGTTCATCGAGGCAGTCACGGCTGTACTCGGACAGACGCACCATGCGCTCCTTGTTCACCGCGTAACGGCTGGCGGTGCAGTTGCGCAGCATCTGCGCCATCCACAGGTACTGATCGACGTCGCCGGTGAGCTTGATGGCCAGGGGCGCGTGGCGCTCGAGCAGCCACTTGATGGCTTTCAGTGGCACACCCGGGGCAGCCCAGGGCGAGGCATAGCCGGGCGAGATCTGACCGGCGTTGGCAAAGCTGGTTTCCATGGCCACCGCCGGCTGGCGGTCGACCACCGTCACTTCAAAACCTTGCCGGGCCAGGTAATAGGCACTGGCGGTTCCGATTACACCGCTACCAAGTACCAAAACTCGCATCGTTCTATCCCTCACACGCGGCACGCCGCAGACTTTTATTGAAATGGCATGAATGCGCGCAGTATAGGAATTTGAGACCAGTGCAATTCACTATATAAAAGCCTATTATTGGCGAGAATTCTCGGCAAAATCGCCTTTCACGGAGGGGCATCCCCTATGAGAACCCAGCACCAGAGCAAGCGTGAACTGGACAAGATCGACCGCAACATCCTGCGGATCCTGCAGAATGACGGCCGTATTTCCTTCACCGAACTGGGCGAGAAAGTTGGGCTGTCCACCACCCCTTGCACCGAGCGGGTTCGCCGCCTGGAGCGCGAGGGCATCATCATGGGCTACAACGCCCGCCTGAACCCGCAGCACCTCAAGGGCAGCCTGCTGGTGTTCGTGGAAATCAGCCTGGACTACAAGTCGGGCGACACCTTCGAAGAGTTCCGCCGTGCGGTGCTGAAGCTGCCGCACGTACTGGAGTGCCACCTGGTTTCCGGTGACTTCGACTACCTGGTGAAAGCGCGCATTTCGGAGATGGCCTCGTACCGCAAGCTGCTCGGCGACATCCTGCTGAAGCTGCCGCACGTGCGCGAATCGAAGAGCTACATCGTGATGGAAGAGGTTAAGGAGAGCCTCTGCCTACCGATCCCGGACTGAGGCTAGACCAGCACCTGGCGGGTGGTGGCTATGAACTGGTGGACCAGCTGCTCGGCGGCGGGGTCGATCATCGGCTCAGGGCCACGGCCACGCGGGCAGGCCATGCGCGGCGTGGTGCCGAACAGGCGGCAGATCATCGGCCGCTCTTCATACACCGTGCAGCCATTGGGGCCCAGGTGCACGCAGTCCAGACGCTCCAGCGCGGCGCTCTGCTCTTCCTGGGACTTGCGCGGCAGGCGGGCCATTTCTTCCGCCGACGTAGTGACCGGGCCGCAGCAGTCGTGGCAGCCGGGCTCGCACTCGAATGAGGGGATGAGTTCGCGCAGGAAGTGGATCTTGTGGCGGTTGCAGGACATGGCGGAATACAAAGCAAGGATCTTGACCGGATTATAGGCCCATTCGCGGGCGCAGCCCTCGCCTTGTTGCCCACTACCCTACCCCGGCTTATCCTCCTCCCCTAGCCCACCACCCCCAGGAACGAGCCAATGGTCCACAGCGCGCAGCACGCCGCCTCCTATTACGCCGCCAGCAGCGCGCCACACCCTGACTACTCCTTCCTGCAAGGCGAGCACAGCGCCGATGTATGTATCGTCGGCGGCGGCTACTCGGGCCTCAACACCGCCATCGAGCTGGCCGAACGCGGCTTATCGGTGATCCTGCTGGAGGCACGCAAACTTGGCTGGGGTGCCAGCGGGCGAAATGGCGGGCAACTGATCCGTGGCGTCGGCCACGGCCTGGAGCAGTTCCTCCCGGTGATTGGCGAGGACGGCGTGCGCAGCATGAAGCTGATGGGCCTGGAAGCCGTGCAGATCGTCCGCGAGCGCGTCGAGAAGCATGCCATCGCCTGCGACCTGACGTGGGGCTGACTGCGACCTGGCCAACAAACCCGCCGAACTGCTGGGCTTTGCCGAAGACGCCGAGGAGCTGCGCAGCCTGGGCTATGCGCATGAGCTACGGCTGGTCGGCAAGGACGATATCCACAGCGTGGTCGGTGCCGACTGCTATGTGGGCGGGCTGATCGACATGGGTTCCGGCCATCTGCACCCGCTGAACCTGGCCCTGGGCGAAGCGGCCGTGGCCAGCCGCCTGGGCGTGAAGCTGTTCGAGCAGTCCGAGGTCACCCGCATCGACTACGGCCCCGAAGTGCAGGTGCATACCGCCCAGGGCCGGGTACGCGCCAAGACATTGGTACTGTGCTGCAACGCCTACCTCAACGGCCTCAACCGCGAGCTGGGCGGCAAGGTGCTCCCGGCCGGTAGCTACATCATCGCCACCGAGCCACTGGGCGAAGAACGCGCCCGCGCATTGCTGCCGCAGAACATGGCGGTGTGTGACCAGCGCGTGGCGCTGGACTACTACCGCCTGTCCGCCGACCAACGCCTGCTGTTCGGCGGTGCCTGCCACTATTCAGGGCGCGACCCGAAAGACATCGCCGCCTACATGCGGCCGAAGATGCTAAAGGTATTCCCACAGTTGGCCGACGTGCGCATCGACTACCAGTGGGGCGGCATGATCGGCATTGGCGCCAACCGCCTGCCGCAGGTCGGCCGCCTGGCCAGCCAGCCGAACGTGTATTACGCCCAGGCCTACTCGGGCCATGGCCTCAACGCCACCCACCTGGCCGCGCGCCTGTTGGGCGAGGCCATCAGTGGCCAGCAAAGCGGGCGCTTCGACCTGTTCGCCAAGGTGCCACATATCACCTTCCCTGGCGGCAAGCACCTGCGCTCGCCGCTACTGGCGTTGGGGATGCTGTGGCACAGGCTCAAAGAGCTGGCCTGACAGCTGGCGCGGTCAGTGTAGGAGCGGCCTTGCGTCGCGAAAGGGGTGCGAAGCGCCCCCAGGTTTCCAGCTTCGCCACAGATATCGCTGGGGCCGCTTTGCGGCCCTTTCGCGACGCAAGGCCGCTCCTACAGGGACCGCGCAGCGTCACATTGGTCAGTCCTTCCAGAAGGGTTTGCGCCCTTCTGTACGGGCCTGCTCCCAGCTCAGCCCGACATCGCGCAACTCGTCATCGGTCAGTTGCAGCAGCGCCCTGCGGGTATGCCAGCGATGCAGCATCAGCCCCAAACGCCCGAGTCCTTGCGGCGCGTTGAACACCTTGGCCTGCTGCCCGGCTTCCAGCTCCTTGGCCAACAGTTGCAAGCGCACATCGCTCATGCCACCCATCACTGCACCCTCCCGTTCAGTTGATACCGTGGAGAAAGCATGCGCGTCGGCACCATCGACAATACAGATCCAATACAACCTTATTATTCCCATACAGAATTAGCCATTGGCCGACTGAATGCTGTATTTTCACCCCAACTGTACCGGTCGCTATGCCAATGCAGCGCAGGAGTATGCCGTGACCCTTTACCTGAACCTCGCCGAACTACTCGGCGCCCGCATCGAGCAGGGCCTGTACCGCCCCGGCCAACGCCTGCCGTCGGTACGAGCCCTGAGCGTGGAGCATGGGGTCAGCCTAAGCACCGTGCAGCAGGCCTATCGCATGCTCGAAGACAGCGGCATGGTCTCGCCACGGCCCAAGTCCGGCTACTTCGTCAGTGACCACCGCCACCTGCCGGCCCTGCCTGCCGTCAGCCGCCCGGCCCAGCGCCCGGTGGATATTTCACAGTGGGAGCAGGTGCTGGAGCTGATACGCAGCACCCCGCGCAAGGACGTGATCCAGCTTGGTCGTGGCATGCCCGACATCGACAGCCCCACCCTGAAGCCGCTGCTGCGCAGCCTCGCCCAGCTGAGCCGGCGCCAGGACATGCCTGGCCTGTACTACGACAACATCCATGGCAACCTGGCCCTGCGCGAACAGGTGGCCCGGCTGGTGCTCGACTCCGGCTGCCGCCTGGGTGCTGCCGACCTGGTGATCACCACCGGCTGCCATGAGGCGTTGTCCTGCAGCATCCGAGCGGTTTGCGAGCCTGGCGACATCGTTGCGGTCGACTCGCCGAGCTTCCACGGCGCCATGCAAACCCTCAAGGGCCTGGGCATGAAAGCGCTGGAAATCCCCACTGACCCGGTCACCGGCATCAGCCTGGAAGCGCTGGAGCTGGCTCTGGAGCAGTGGCCGATCAAACTCATCCAGATCACCCCCAGCTGCAACAACCCGCTGGGTTACATCATGCCCGAGGCGCGCAAGAAGGCCCTGCTGAGCCTGGCTCAACGCTATGACGTGGCGATTCTGGAAGACGATGTGTACGGCGACCTGGCCTACACCTACCCGCGCCCGCGCACCCTCAAGTCGTTCGACGACGATGGCCGCGTGCTGCTCTGCAGCTCGTTCTCCAAGACCCTCGCCCCCGGCCTGCGGGTCGGCTGGGTGGCGCCCGGGCGCTACCTGGAGCGCGTGCTGCACATGAAGTACATCAGCACTGGCAGCAGCGCCAGCCAGCCGCAACTGGCCATCGCCGACTTCATCGCCGGCGGGCACTACCAGCCCCACGTGCGGCGCATGCGTAGCCAGTACCAGCGTGGCCGCGACCTGATGAGCGACTGGGTAACCCGTTACTTCCCGCCAGGCACCCGGGTCAGCCGGCCCCAGGGCGGCTTCATGCTGTGGGTGGAATTACCCGAACATTTCGATACGCTGCGGCTAAACCGCGCTTTACTGGAGCAAGGCGTGCAGGTTGCCGTAGGCAGCATCTTCTCGGCCTCGGGCAAGTTCCGCCACTGCCTGCGCATGAACTTCGCCGCGCGGCCGACGCCGCAGATCGAAGCCGCCGTGCGCAAGGTAGGTGAAACCGCCCTTCGTCTACTGGATGAAGAAAGCGCCGACGCGTAACTTTGCGCCGCCCGCCACGGTCCAACCCCTAAAGCCCTTGCTGCACAGGACGATCCACCCTTGACACTCCAGCGAGCCTTGCCTCTGCTGCTGGTGCTGTCGCTCGGCCTTGCCGGCTGCGCCAGCGTCAGTGCGCCCCGCGAAACCAGCCAGGCGCTGCCCGCCAACGACTCGGCATTCGGCCGTTCGGTGCTGCGCCAGGCCGCGCCATACGGCGGCCGCTCGGGCTTTCGCCTGCTGCCCAACAGCAACGAGGCATTTCGCGCCCGTGCCGAGCTGATCCGCAACGCCCAGGCGAGCATCGACCTGCAGTACTACATTGTCCACGACGGCCTCAGCACCCGCGCCCTGGTGCATGAGCTGCTGCGCGCCGCCGACCGTGGCGTGCGCGTGCGCATCCTGCTGGACGACACCACCAGCGATGGCCTGGACACCATCATGGGCACCCTCGATGCCCACCCGAACATCCAGATTCGCGTGTTCAACCCGCTGCACCTGGGCCGCAGCACCGGTTTTACGCGCGCTGCCGGCCGGCTGTTCAACCTGTCCCGCCAGCACCGGCGCATGCACAACAAGCTGTTCCTGGTGGACAACAGCATGGCCATCGTCGGCGGGCGCAACCTGGGCGACGAGTATTTCGATGCCGAGCCCAACCTCAATTTCACCGACATCGACTTGCTGGGTGTGGGCCCGGTGGCCGAGCAATTGGGGCACAGCTTCGACCAGTACTGGAACAGCGCCCTCAGCCGGCCGATCACCGACTTCCTCTGGTATGACCCGGATGCCAACGACCTGCGTGCCAGCCGCCACCGCCTGGAAGTGTCGCTGGCCGAAGCCAGAACCCGGCGCAAGGCCCTGTACGATCGCTTGATGGCCTACCAGTCGCAGCCGCGCCTGGACGTCTGGCGCAATGAGCTCATCTGGGCCCACGCCCAGGCGCTATGGGATGCGCCAAGCAAGGTGCTAGCCGACGACGAACCTGACCCGCAACTGCTGCTGAGCCAGCAGCTGGCGCCGGACCTGGCCAGCGTGCAGCGCGAGCTGATCCTGATGTCGGCCTATTTCGTACCGGGCGAACCGGGCCTGCTGTACCTGACCGGCCGCGCCGACGCCGGCGCCTCGGTGAAGCTGCTGACCAATTCGCTGGAGGCAACCGATGTGCCGGCGGTGCATGGTGGATATGCGCCCTATCGCCGTGCCTTGCTTGAGCATGGCGTACAGCTGTTCGAACTGCGGCGCCAGCCGGGCGACCCCAGCGCGAGGCGACTGAGCTTCCGTGGCAGTTCGGATTCAAGCTTGCACACCAAGGCAATCGTGTTCGACCGGCGCAAGACGTTCATCGGGTCGTTCAACTTCGACCCACGTTCAGTGCTGTGGAACACTGAAGTCGGGGTGCTGGTGGACAGCCCGGAGCTGGCCGAATACACCCGCGAGCTGGCCCAACAGGGTATGGCGCCTGCGTTGAGCTACCAGGTGAAGCTGGTGGGCGACAAGCTGGTGTGGGCGACCGAGGACCATGGCAAACGGCATATGCTGACCTCTGAGCCAGGGGGGATCTGGCGGCGGTTCAATGCCTGGGTCAGCAAGGCGGTTGGCTTGGAGAAGATGCTGTAGCCGCAAATGCGGGGGGCCGCCTTGCGGCCCCAAAATCCATCAGGCAGACACTGCCTCGAAAGCCCCGCGCCGCTGGGTCAACACCACCAGCCCGGCAGCCCCTGCTGCCATCAGGAACAACAACGCATGCCCGCTGACCCACTGGCTCCCCGCCCCCGCCAGCAAAGGCCCGAGCAAGCAGCCAATACCCCACAACTGCGCAACATGGGCATTCGCCCGCACCAATTCATCATCCCGGTAGCGCTCGCCAATCAGCACCAGCGACAGGGTAAACAGGCCACCAGCACTGGCGCCGAACAACACCCACAATGGCCAGATCACCGGCGTATGCAACAGCAGCGGAATCGCCAGGCTAGAAACCAGCAACGTCACTGCACAGCCTGTAAACAGCGTACGGCGCGACATATGGTCAGCCAGCGCGCCAATAGGCAACTGCAACACTGCATCCCCCACCACCACGGTACTGACCATGAACAGGGCGATTTCGGTGCTGAAGCCCTGCTGCAGGCAATACACCGGCAGCAAGGTGAGGATCATCGCCTCGAACGAAGCGAACAGGGCAATGGCCCAGGCGATTACCGGCAAACGCCGGCAGAAGGCGAACAGGTCGCGGAAGGTGACACTGCAGGCTTCGGTGCTCGGCGCACCGCCACGCCCCAGCAGCACCAGCGGCGCGGCCAGCAACAGGCCGGTCGCGGCCCAGAAACCGAAGTCGTCATCAGAGCCGAGAAAGCCCAGCACCAACGGCCCGGCCAGCTGGCTCAGGGCGTAGCTGCTGCCATACAGCGCCACCAACCGGCCACGCCACTGCTCGACCACCAATTGGTTGATCCAGCTTTCGCCGAGGATGAACACCACGGTCAGGGACATGCCGATCATCAGCCGCAGCAGCAGCCACAGCGGGTAACTGGGCAACAGTGCGAGCAGGCCGATCGACAGCGCCCCACCCCACAGGCACAGGCGCATCGCCGAAGGCACGCCCACCCAGCCTGCCAGGCGGCTGGCCAGGCTGGCACCTGCCAATACCCCCAGCGCCGGCATCGCCGCCATCACGCCGATGGCAAAGCTGCCGTAGCCCCAGGCCTCCAGGCGCAGGGACACCAGCGGCATGCTCACGCCGAGCGCCAGCCCGACGCTGAGCACCGATGCCAGTACGGCGAAATAGGTACCCCAACGCATTGCAGCCTCCCAGCAGAATTCTTGAACAGCAAAAACGACGAAGCCGGGGCAGCGTAAGCCGACCCGGCTATGGCTGGGGCTGCTGTGCAGCCCCCTTCACTGGATTACAGCTTGATCCAGGTCGCCTTCAGCTCGGTGTATTTCTCCAGCGCATGCAGCGACTTGTCACGACCGTTGCCCGACTGTTTGAAGCCACCAAACGGCGCGGTCATGTCGCCGCCGTCGTACTGGTTGACCCAGACGCTGCCAGCGCGCACGGCACGGGCGGTCTTGTGGGCCTTGGAAATGTCCGAGGTCCAGATACCAGCCGCCAGGCCATACGGCGTGTCGTTGGCAATGGCGATGGCTTCTTCGGCGGTGTCGAAGGCGATCACCGACAGCACAGGGCCAAAGATTTCTTCCTGGGCAATGCGCATGGCGTTGGTCACGCCGTCGAAGATGGTCGGCTCGACGTAGGTGCCGCCAGTCTCTTCCAGGGTGCGCTTGCCGCCGGCCAGCAGCTTGGCGCCGTCCTGGTGGCCAGCCTCGATGTACGACAGCACGGTGTTCATCTGCTGGGTGTCGACCAGGGCACCGACCGTGGTCTGTGGGTCCAGCGGGTTGCCTGGCTTCCAGCCTTTGAGGGCCTCGACCACCATCGGCAGGAATTTGTCCTTGATCGAACGCTCGACCAGCAGACGCGAGCCTGCGGTGCACACTTCGCCCTGGTTGAAGGCGATGGCGCTGGCAGCGGCCTCAGCGGCAGCTTGCAGGTCCGGCGCATCGGCGAAGACGATGTTCGGGCTCTGCCGCCGGCTTCCAGCCAGATGCGCTTCATGTTCGATTCACCCGCGTAAACCATCAACTGCTTGGCGATCTTGGTGGAACCGGTGAACACCAGGGTGTCGACGTCCATGTGCAGGGCCAAAGCCTTGCCCACGGTGTGGCCGTAACCTGGCAGCACGTTCAGCACACCAGCCGGGATGCCGGCTTCGATGGCCAGCTGGGCGATGCGAATGGCCGTCAGCGGCGATTTTTCGGACGGCTTGAGCACCACCGAGTTACCGGTGGCCAGCGCAGGGCCGAGTTTCCAGCAAGCCATCAGCAGCGGGAAGTTCCACGGCACGATGGCACCCACCACGCCCACCGGTTCGCGGGTAACCAGGCCAAGCTGGTCGTGCGGGGTCGGGGCGACTTCGTCGTAGACCTTGTCGATGGCTTCGGCAGTCCAGTGGATGGCTTGGGCCGCACCTGGGATGTCGATGCTGGAGGAGTCGCCGATCGGCTTGCCCATGTCCAGGGTTTCCAGCAGCGCCAGCTCTTCGACGTTCTTGCGCAGCAGGTCGGCGAAGCGAATCAGCTTGGCCTTGCGCTTGGCCGGGGCCAGTTGCGACCAGACGCCGGAATTGAAGGTGGCGCGGGCGTTTTCCACAGCGCGATTGGCATCGGCCAGGTCGCAGCTGGCAACCTTGGCCAGGAAGCGTCCGTCGACCGGGCTCAGGCACTCGAAGGTTTCACCGGATGCGGCATCGGTGTATTCGCCGTTGATGAAGGCGCGGCCTTCGATCTTCAGTTGCTGGGCACGTTGTTCCCAGTCCGCACGGGTCAGGGTGGTCATACGAAACTCCTCCTCTTGTTTAGGTGCAACGCCGCACTGAGGACTCACAGGCGTTGTCAGAATTCTGGCCGGGCGACGAGCGCACACTGGCTAGCGATACCCTAAACCAGCCGGTGTAAACTATCAATATATTTGACACGGAAGGCCCAAATGCCTACTGATGTTCATTTTATTAAACAACAACAGGAGCCGCACCATGCGCATAGACAGCATCATCGACTTCGCCCAGGTCATCACAGAGGCCGAACGCTACCGCCCAGCGGCGGAAAAAATCCTCAAGGGTGAGCCAGACCAGGCGGTCTACAACCACTATTCCAGCCCGTGCGGGCAGTTTGCCGCTGGCGTGTGGGAGGGTGAGGTGGGCCAGTGGACGGTGAACTACACCGAGCATGAATACTGCGAGATCGTTCAGGGCGTTTCGGTGCTGCGCGACCAGGAAGGCGGAGCGAAAACCCTGCGTGCCGGCGATCGGTTTGTCATCCCCGCCGGGTTCAAGGGCACCTGGGAGGTGCTTGAGCCGTGCCGCAAGATCTATGTGATGTTCGAGCAGAAATGACCTGAGGCCAACGCAGGCATAAAAAAACCCGCGTCCTTTCGGATGCGGGTTTTTTCAGGTTGCCGATCAATTACTTGATCTTGGCTTCCTTGTACACCACGTGCTTGCGAACAACCGGATCATATTTCTTGATCTCGATTTTGTCCGGAGTGGTGCGCTTGTTCTTGTCGGTGGTGTAGAAGTGGCCGGTACCGGCACTCGAAACCAGACGGATCAATTCACGCATGATGTTCTCCCTTAAACCTTGGCGCCAGCTTTACGGATGTCAACCAGAACGGCGTCGATGCCGCGCTTGTCGATGATACGCATGCCCTTGGCGGAAACGCGCAGACGCACGAAACGCTTCTCGGATTCAACCCAGAAACGGTGGTGCTGCAGGTTCGGCAGGAAACGACGACGGGTTTTGTTGTTTGCGTGGGAAATGTTGTTCCCGGTTACTGGACCCTTACCAGTAACTTGACAGACTCTCGACATGACTCAGCCCTCTAAAACCACATGCCCAACCCGGCATGGGTTGGCCGCTTAATCTCTCAGTCTTTGGCGCCTGGGCGCCGTGATTCTGGAGGTCTTATCGACCGGATCCGCTTATGCGACAGGCCGAGCCCCTAGAAAAGAGCGCTGCTTTATACCAGAAAGACTTGGCTGCAACAACAGGAGATGCACATTGCCGCACGCCAGAACGCGCCGGGCCAGCATAGCGGCAGGCCCCGCCAGCCGTCGACCACTCGTCGCCAGATTTGTAAAAAAGGGTGTGGTCATTTGCCGGCAGGCGCACTAGGGTAAGCCTTTTCCAGACTGCACTGGCAGATGGGCCACCGACAGCCAAGGAGCCACCATGCGTGCTGCCGCCCTTTCCTTATTGTTCAACTCTCTGTTCGCCGCCGGCGCTCTGTTCGCTGCCGGCGCAGCTCAGGCCGCGCCGCTGAGCGTTTGCAGCGAAGCCAGCCCCGAAGGCTTCGACGTGGTGCAGTACAACTCGCTGACCACGACCAACGCCACGGCTGACGTGCTGATGAACCGCCTGGTGGAGTTCGACGCGGCGCAAGGCAAGGTGGTGCCAAGCCTGGCGGCCAGTTGGGCAGTATCGGCCGACGGCCTGGTGTATGACTTCACCCTGCGCGACGGCGTGAAGTTCCACAGCACCGCCTACTTCAAGCCAAGCCGCGAGCTGAACGCCGACGATGTGTTGTTCAGCTTCCAGCGCATGCTCTACCCGGCACATGCGTGGCACAAGACGGCACCGGGCGGCTACCCGCATGCTCAGTCGCTGCAGTTGGGCAGCCTGATCAAGGCGATCGAGGCACCTGCACCGAACGCCGTGCGCTTCACCCTCAGCCACCCGGACGCTACCTTCCTGGCCACCCTGAGCATGGGCTTCGCCTCGATCTACTCCGCCGAGTATGCCGACAAGCTGCTCAAGGCCGGTACGCCCGAGAAGCTCAACAGCCAGCCGATCGGCACCGGGCCGTTCGTATTCCAGCGCTTCCAGAAGGACGCCGTGGTGCGCTACCGCGCCAACCCGGACTACTTCGCCGGCAAGCCGGCGGTCGACCCGCTGATCTTCGCCATTACCACCGATGCCAATGTGCGCCTGCAGAAGCTCAAGCGGGGCGAGTGCCAGGTTGCCTTGTCGCCCAAGCCGCTGGACATTGCCGAAGCAGGCAAGGACAGCAACCTCAAGGTAGCCACGACGCCGGCGTTCATGACCGCCTTCGTCGCCATCAACAGCCAGCACCCGCCGCTGGACAAGCCGGAAGTGCGCCAGGCCATCAACCTGGCCTTCGACAAGCAGGCTTACCTCAAGGCCGTGTTCGAAGACTCCGCAGTGGCCGCCAACGGCCCCTACCCGCCCAATACCTGGAGCTACGCCAAGGACCTGCCCGGCTACCCGCTGGACCAGAAGAGAGCCAAGGCGCTGCTGGCCAAGGCCGGCTTGGCCGAAGGCTTCAGCACCACGATCTGGACCCGCCCGTCGGGTAGCCTGCTCAACCCCAACCCCAGCCTTGGTGCACAGATGCTGCAGGCCGACCTGGCCAAGATCGGCATCAAGGCCGAGATCCGCGTGATCGAATGGGGTGAACTGATCCGCCGTGCCAAGGCGGGCGAGCATGACTTGCTGTTCATGGGCTGGGCAGGCGACAACGGCGACCCGGACAACTTCCTCAGCCCGCAGTTTTCCTGTGCGGCGGTCGAGTCGGGCACCAACTTTGCCCGTTTCTGCGACAACCGCCTGGACCAGCTGATCAGCGCCGGGCGCACCACCAACGACCAGAGTGTGCGCAGCCGGCTTTACCAGCAGGCGCAGACGCTGATTCAGCAGCAGGCGCTGTGGGTGCCACTTGCGCACCCGACGGCGGCGACCTTGCTGCGCCAGGAGGTCGAGGGGTATCAGGTGAGCCCGTTCGGGCGACTGGATTTCAGCAAGGTGTCGGTGACCAAGTAAACCTGCACCGGCCTCTTCGCGGGCTCGCCCGCGAAGAGGCCCTAACAGGCAGCACAAAGGCCTAAGCCACAATCCACCCATGCTCGACCATCGACAACGGCTCCCCGTCGCCGATGATAATGTGGTCCAGCACCCGCACATCGATCAATGCCAGCCCCCTCTTCAGCGACAGGGTCAAATGCACATCGTCCTGGCTCGGCTCACTGCTACCCGAAGGGTGGTTGTGGCACAGGATCAAAGCCGCTGCGTTATGCAGCAACGCCCGCCGCACCACCTCCCGAGGGTAGACACTTGCCCGGTCTATCGTGCCCCTGAACAGGATTTCGAAAGCCAACGGCCTGTGCTTGCTGTCGAGAAACAGGCAACCGAAAACTTCACTGACCTCATGGCGCAACATGGCCTTGAGGTACCGCCGCACCGCCGCCGGGCCGTCAAGAGCCGCTGCGCGCTTGATGTTCTCGTCCAGATATCGCCGACCAATCTCCAACAGCGCCTGCAACTGTGCGTACTTCACCATCCCAATGCCTGGCTCACGTAACACCGCTTCGCGCTCAGCTTCAAGAAACTGCCTGAGCCCGCCGAAACGCACCAACAGCCCCCTCGCAAGGTCCAACACATTGCGCCCGGCAACGCCAGAGCCCAGCAACACGGCAAGCAATTCGGCGTCCGTCAACACCACCGCCCCTCGCTGCAACAACTTCTCCCTAGGCCGTTCTTCCGCCGGCCACTCCCTGATATTCATCCCGCCCCCTGCCCTTGCTGCGGCCCATTTCGACCCTGTGTTAATCTATTTCGCCTCGTACATGCGACGTACTGCCGCAGGCAATTTCAAACGTCGCCGCCCGCTCTCACTGGAAAAAGGCAAGCCTATGCAGCGGCTGTATCGCAAGCGCATCGTTCTCGGCGTGGGTGGCGGCATTGCCGCCTACAAAAGCGCCGAGCTGATTCGCCGTCTCCTGGAGCACGGCGCGCAAGTGCGCGTCGTCATGACCCGTGGTGGGGCCGAGTTCATCACCCCGCTGACCCTGCAGGCGCTGTCGGGCCACCCGGTGCACATGGACCTGCTGGACCCGGCCGCCGAAGCGGCCATGGGCCATATCGAACTGGCCAAGTGGGCCGACCTGGTGCTGATCGCCCCGGCCACGGCCGACCTCATGGCGCGCATGGCCCAAGGCATGGCTGACGACCTGCTGACCACCCTGGTGCTGGCCACCGACGCCACCGTCGCCGTCGCCCCGGCCATGAACCAGGCCATGTGGCGCGACCCGGCTACACAAGCCAACCTTGAGCTGCTCAAGAGCCGTGGCATCCAGGTGTTCGGCCCTGCCTCCGGCAGCCAGGCCTGTGGTGACGTGGGGCTTGGCCGCATGCTCGAAGCCACCGACCTGGCCTGGTGCGCCGCAGAAAGCTTCAAGCGCCAGGCACTGACCGGCAAGCACGTGCTGATCACCGCCGGCCCGACCCAGGAAAACATCGACCCGGTGCGCTACATCACCAATCATAGCTCCGGCAAGATGGGCTTCGCCCTGGCCGAAGCGGCTGCCGAAGCCGGGGCTCGGGTTACCCTCGTCACCGGCCCTGTGCACCTGCCAACCCCCGACCGGGTCAGCCGCATCGACGTGGTCAGCGCGCGGGACATGCTCGCGGCCTGTGAAGCGGCCATACCGTGCGACCTGTTCATCGCCTCGGCGGCGGTCGCGGACTACCGTCCTGAAGTGGTTGCCACACAGAAACTCAAGAAAGATCCTACGACCGGCGACGGCATGCTGCTGCAGATGGTGCGCAATCCCGATATCCTTGCCACCCTTGCTGGCCGCGCCGACCGCCCGTTCAGTGTCGGCTTCGCCGCCGAAACCGAGCACTTGCTCGATTACGCCACGCGCAAGCTCAAGGACAAGAACCTCGACCTGATCGTCGCCAATGATGTGGCCAACCCCAGCATCGGCTTCAACAGCGAAGAAAACGCCTTGACCGTGATCGACCGCCAGCAGCACCAGACTCTCTTCGCGCAGACCAGCAAGGGCAAGATCGCCCGGCAACTGGTCGCCTTCATCGCCGAACGGCTCAACCAGGTTCAATAAGTTACATGCACGCTCTTCAAGCCAAGATCCTCGACCCACGCCTGGGCAGCGAATTCCCGCTGCCGACTTACGCAACCCCCGGCTCCGCCGGCCTGGACCTGCGCGCCCTGCTCAAGGAAGACACCGCCCTCGAGCCAGGCCAGACCCTGCTGATTCCGACCGGCCTGTCGATCTACATCGGCGACCCAGGCCTGGCGGCAGTCATCCTGCCCCGCTCGGGCCTGGGCCATAAGCACGGCATCGTGCTGGGCAACCTGGTCGGCCTGATCGACTCGGACTACCAGGGCGAGCTGATGGTTTCGTGCTGGAACCGCGGCAACACGCCGTTCACCATCGCAGTTGGCGAACGTATCGCCCAGCTGGTGCTGGTACCGGTGGTGCAGGCCCATTTCGACATCGTTGAAGCATTCGATGAAAGCCAGCGTGGCGCTGGCGGCTTTGGTCATTCCGGCAGCCACTGAGCCGGCAAATGACCGTTCAGGCCAAGGATGGCGAACTCTCTGGCGAAAGCACCGTCCAAGCGTTCAGTTTGCGCCTGCCCAGAAAGCCTTTGATTATTGGAGCTTCCAGAGATGAACGACATGGCCCACCTGGTCCCCGCCGCACTACCAGACAGCATTTTCCGCGCGTATGACATTCGCGGCGTGGTCGGCAAAACCCTTCATGCCGATACCGCCTACTGGATCGGCCGCGCCATCGGTGCACAGAGCCTGGCCCAGGGCGAACCGCAGGTTTCGGTAGGGCGCGATGGCCGCCTGTCGGGCCCGATGCTGGTCGAACAGCTGATCAAAGGCCTGGTCGATGCCGGTTGCCAGGTCAGCGACGTTGGCCTGGTACCCACCCCGGCGCTGTACTACGCGGCCAATGTGCTGGCCGGCAAGTCCGGCGTGATGCTGACCGGCAGCCACAACCCGTCGGACTACAACGGTTTCAAGATCGTCATTGCCGGCGACACCCTGGCCAACGAGCAGATCCAGGCCCTGCTGACCCGCCTGAAAACCAACGACCTGACCCTGGCCCAAGGCCGCGTGGAAAAGGTCGAGATCCTTGACCGCTACTTCCAGCAGATCGTCGGCGACGTAAAGCTGGCGAAAAAGCTCAAGGTGGTGGTGGACTGCGGCAACGGCGCCGCCGGCGTGATCGCACCGCAGCTGATCGAAGCCCTGGGCTGCGAAGTGATCCCGCTGTTCTGCGAGGTCGACGGCAACTTCCCCAACCACCACCCAGACCCAGGCAAGCCGGAAAACCTCGAAGACCTGATCGCCAAGGTCAAGGAAACCGGCGCTGACATCGGCCTGGCCTTCGACGGTGACGGCGACCGCGTCGGCGTGGTGACCAACACGGGCAGCATCGTCTACCCGACCGCCTGCTGATGCTGTTTGCCCAGGATGTACTGGCGCGCAACCCCGGTGCCGAGATTATCTTCGACGTCAAATGCACCCGTCGCCTGAGCCCGCTGATCGAGCAACACGGCGGCCGCGCGCTGATGTGGAAGACCGGCCATTCGTTGATCAAGAAGAAGATGAAACAGACCGGTTCGCTGCTGGCCGGCGAAATGAGCGGTCACATCTTCATCAAGGAACGCTGGTACGGTTTTGACGACGGCATCTACAGCGCCGCGCGCCTGCTGGAGATCCTCAGCAAGGCCGGGCAGAGCGCCGAAAACCTGTTTGCCGCCTTCCCGAACGATATTTCCACGCCGGAAATCAATATTGATGTGACCGACGAGGGTAAATTCAGCATCATTGATGCACTGCAACGCGACGCCGACTGGGGCGAAGCCAGCCTGACTACCATCGACGGTGTGCGGGTGGACTACACCCACGGCTGGGGCCTGGTTCGCGCCTCCAACACCACCCCGGTGCTGGTGCTGCGCTTCGAGGCCGACAGCGACGCCGAATTGCAACGTATCAAGGATGTATTCCGTACCCAGTTGCTGCGGGTTGAGCCTGAGCTGCAACTGCCGTTCTGACCGACTATCTGTTCCTTACAGGAGCCCTGCATGACCCTCGATCGCGATGCCGCTTCCCATGTAGCCGAGGTTTTGTCCGAAGCACTGCCTTACATCCGCCGCTTTGTCGGCAAGACCCTGGTGATCAAGTACGGCGGCAACGCGATGGAAAGCGAGGAGCTCAAGACCGGCTTCGCCCGCGACATCGTGCTGATGAAGGCTGTGGGCATCAACCCCGTGGTAGTCCACGGTGGCGGCCCGCAGATCGGCGACCTGCTCAAGCGTCTGTCGATCGAAAGCCACTTCATCGATGGCATGCGCGTCACCGACTCGGCGACCATGGATGTGGTGGAGATGGTGCTGGGTGGCCAGGTGAACAAGGACATCGTCAACCTGATCAACCGCCACGGCGGCAGCGCGATCGGCCTGACCGGCAAGGATGCGGAGCTGATCCGCGCCCGCAAGCTGACCGTCAGCCGCCAGACGCCCGAGATGACCACCCCGGAAATCATCGACATCGGCCACGTGGGCGAAGTGGTGAGCGTGAACACCGACCTGCTGAACATGCTGGTGAAAGGCGACTTCATCCCGGTGATCGCGCCAATCGGCGTGGGCGCCAACGGTGAGTCGTACAACATCAACGCCGACCTGGTGGCAGGCAAGGTAGCCGAGGCGCTGAAGGCCGAGAAGCTGATGCTGCTGACCAACATCGCCGGCCTGATGGACAAGCAGGGCCAGGTACTGACCGGCCTGACCACCGAGCAGGTCAACGAACTGATCGCCGACGGCACCATCTATGGCGGCATGCTGCCGAAGATCAAGTGTGCGCTGGATGCGGTGCAGGGCGGCGTGAACAGCTCGCACATCATCGATGGCCGCGTGCCGAACGCTGTGCTGCTGGAAATCTTCACCGACAGCGGCGTGGGTACCCTGATCACCAACCGCAAGCCGCGCTGAGTGATCGATTAGCCGGTACAGGTGATACAAAAAAGGCGATCTTCTTGCGAAGGTCGCCTTTTTCGTTACCAGGCCGGGATCAGATCCCGTACTGCGCCCGGTACGCCTCTACAGCCGGCAGATGCTGCTTGAGCTGCGGATCGTCCGCCAGGAATTCCAGCACCTGGGTCAGCGAAACGATGCTGACCACCGGGATACCGAAGTCACGCTCCACTTCCTGGATCGCCGACAGTTCGCCATTGCCACGCTCTTCGCGGTTCAGCGCGATCAGCACGCCAGCGGCCTTGGCCTGCTGGGCGTTGATGATCTGCATGACCTCACGGATAGCGGTACCGGCAGTGATCACGTCGTCGATGATCAGCACGTCACCGGCCAGCGGCGCGCCGACCAGGCTGCCGCCTTCGCCATGGTCCTTGGCTTCCTTGCGGTTGAAGCACCAAGGCACGTCGAGCTGATGCTGGTCGGCAAGGGCCACGGCGGTGGTCGCCGCCAAAGGGATACCCTTGTAGGCCGGGCCGAACAGCACGTCGAACGGGATCTTGCTGTCGACGATGGCGGCGGCATAGCAACGCCCCAGCTCCGCCAGTGCGGAACCGGTGTTGAACAGGCCGGCATTGAAGAAATACGGGCTGGTACGCCCCGATTTCAGGGTGAATTCACCGAAACGCAGTACCCCGCGATCGATGGCAAAACGGATAAAGTCGCGCTGATACGGCTGCATGGATAGTCCCGGATACCACGGATTTAGCTAAATGGGTTGAGCTCGGGTATCATACACGCACGAGATTTTTGGGGCCATTTATGCGGATCATCAGTGTGAACGTTAATGGCATTCAGGCTGCAGCCGAGCGTGGATTGCTCAGCTGGTTGCAAGCCCAGAATGCCGACGTCATCTGCCTTCAGGATACCCGCGCCTCGGCCTTTGAACTCGACGACCCAGCTTTCCAGCTCGATGGCTATTTCCTTTATGCCTGCGACGCGGAGGTGCCCGCCCAAGGTGGTGTGGCCCTTTATTCGCGCATGCAGCCCAAGGCAGTCATCACCGGCCTGGGCTTCGAGACAGCCGACCGCTACGGGCGTTACCTGCAAGCAGATTTCGACAAAGTCAGTATTGCCAGCCTGCTGTTGCCTTCGGGCATGAACGGCGACGAAGACTTGAACCAGAAGTTCAAGTTGATGGACGACTTCGCCAAGTACCTGGACAAGCAGCGTCGCAAGCGTCGCGAATACATCTACTGCGGCTCGTTCTACGTGGCGCAGCAGAAGCTCGACATCAAGAACTGGCGTGACAGCCAGCAGTCGCCGGGTTTCCTGGCGCCGGAACGCGCCTGGATGGATGCGATCACTGGCGAGATGGGCTACGTCGATGCCCTGCGCGAAGTCAGCCGTGAAGGCGACCAGTACAGCTGGTGGCCAGACAACGAGCAGGCCGAGATGCTCAACCTGGGCTACCGGTTCGACTACCAGATCCTCACGCCGGGCCTGCGCCGCTTCGTGCGCAATGCTCGCCTGCCGCGTCAGCCGCGCTTCTCCCAGCATGCGCCGCTGATCGTGGACTATGACTGGACGTTGACCATCTGAGTGCTGTTCAGATACGAAAAAGCCGACATTAATGTCGGCTTTTTCGTATCTACAGGAACAGTCAGTCAGCCAGTGCGGCCTGCTGCAGTTCGAAGATCTCGTTCATGCCCTTCTGCGCCAGGGCGAGCATGGCGTTGAAGTCTTCCGGCTGGAACGGTGCGCCTTCGGCAGTACCCTGCACTTCGATGAAGCCGCCGGCACTGGTCATGACCACGTTCAGGTCGGTTTCGGCAGCGGAGTCTTCCGGGTAGTCCAGGTCAAGTACGGCTTCGCCCTGGTACATGCCCACCGACACGGCAGCGATCATGTGCTTGAGCGGGTTGCCGGCCTTGAGGCCACCGCGCTTCTTGATCACCGCCAGGGCATCGCACAGGGCGACCATGGCGCCAGTGATGGACGCGGTACGGGTACCGCCATCGGCCTGGATCACGTCGCAGTCAACGTACAGGGTGATGTCACCGAGCTTGCTCATGTCGAGCGCCGCACGCAGCGAACGACCGATCAGGCGCTGGATTTCCAGGGTGCGGCCACCCTGCTTGCCACGGCTGGCTTCGCGCTGGTTACGTTCGCCGGTGGAGCGCGGCAGCATGCCATATTCGGCGGTCAGCCAGCCTTGGCCCTGGCCTTTGAGGAAGCGCGGTACACCGTTTTCCACGCTGACCGTGCAAATGACCTTGGTGTCACCGAACTCAACCAGTACCGACCCTTCGGCGTGCTTGGTGTAGTTGCGGGTGATGCGGATCGAGCGGAGCTGATCGGCGGCGCGACCACTTGGACGTTTCATCTGGGATACCTGTACTGGGACTTTGAATCTGCCGAGCATTATAGAGCCCGCAGCCTGGGGAAGACATGCCTATTGTCGCGCCCGGCACAGCCCGTCGCCTTTTCCTACTTGCGCGGCCACCCGTCGGTAACATAGGTGGATTGGGCGCCACGGCCCCACTGCGCTACAATCCTGCGCCTTGCAGCCAAGAGGCTGCCACCGTTCATTCATCTACGCGAGGTACTCCCCATGGTGCACAGCATGACCGCTTTTGCTCGTGTCGAGCGCGCCGGCAGCCAAGGCACCCTGGTCTGGGAGCTGCGCTCGGTCAACCACCGCTACCTGGAGCCGCACCTGCGTCTGCCCGAGGCCCTGCGCGACCTCGAAGGCGGTGTACGTGAAGGCCTGCGCCAGGGCCTTTCGCGAGGCAAGGTGGAGTGCACCTTGCGCCTCAACGAAGACAGCAACGGCAAACCGCTGAAGGTGGACCACGCGCGCGCCGCGCAACTGGTTGCCGCGGCCGAGGAAGTCGCCAGCCTGATCAAGCAGCCAGCGCCCTTGAACCCCCTGGAAGTGCTGTCGTGGCCGGGCGTGCTGGTGGCTGACACCAGCGACCCGCAGGCCCTGAACGCTGAAGCCATGGCGCTGTTCGACGAAGCACTGGCCGAGCTCAAGGCCGGGCGCCAGCGCGAAGGCCAGGAACTGGCCCGGCTGATCAACGAGCGCCTGGACAACATGGCCAGCGAAGTCACCACCCTGCGCGCCTTGGTCCCGCAGATGCTGGCAGCACAGCGGCAAAAGATTCTCGACCGCTTCGGCGATATGCAGGCCGAGCTGGACCCGCAGCGCCTGGAGCAGGAGATGGTGCTGCTGGCCCAGAAGAGCGACGTGGCCGAAGAACTCGACCGCCTCAGCACTCACGTTACCGAAGTGCGCCGGGTACTCAAGGGTGGCGGCGCCGCCGGCCGACGCCTGGATTTCCTGATGCAGGAACTCAACCGCGAAGCCAACACCCTCGGCTCCAAGGCCTTCGACCCACGCAGCACGCAAGCGGCGGTCAACCTGAAGGTATTGATCGAACAGATGCGTGAACAAGTACAGAACATCGAGTAAGGCCACCCCGACCATGAACCACAGCAGCGGCACCCTCTACATCGTTTCGGCCCCTTCGGGCGCCGGCAAGACCAGCCTGGTAACGGCCCTGACCAAGGACGACCAGCAAATCCGCGTCTCGGTCTCGCACACCACCCGCGCCATGCGCCCGGGCGAGGAACACGGGGTGAACTACCACTTCGTGGTCCACGAAGAATTCAAGGCGCTGATCCAGCAAGGCGACTTCCTGGAGCATGCCGAAGTGTTCGGCAACTTCTACGGCACCTCGCGCAGTGCGCTGCAGCAGACCCTGGACCAGGGCTATGACCTGATCCTGGAAATCGACTGGCAAGGCGCCCAGCAGGTGCGCAAGCTGATGCCCCAGGCATTGTCTGTGTTCATTTTGCCGCCAAGCCAGGAAGCGCTTCGTCAGCGCCTGGACGGCCGCGGGCAGGACAGCGAAGAAATCATCGCCGGGCGTATGAAGGAAGCGGTCAGCGAGATGGTGCACTACGACGAGTATGACTACGTGATCATCAATGATGATTTCGACGTGGCGCTGGAAGACTTGAAAGCGGTGTTCCGCTCCAATCGCCTGCTGTTGAAGAAACAGCAACAGCGTCATGCGGCGCTGCTGAAGCAAATGATCGGCTGAAGATTGATGGGGCCTCTTCGAGGCCCTTTCGCGACACAAGGCCGCTCCCACAGGAGATTGAGTTCCTTGTGAGAGCGGCCTTGTGTCGCGCCAGGGGCGCAAAGCGCCCCCCGCTTTATTCCTGCAGCGGCAGGGTAGCCTGCTGACGCAGGGTAGCCCCCAGGAAGTATGCCGGCGCGCGCATGCGCGACAGCATCATCAACCCGATGCCCAGCACCGAGATGATCGCGGCAATCACGAACACCAGCCCCAGCCCGCCCACATGCGAGCCACTGCCGAAGTCCGGCGAGGCGCTGTCGATGGCGGTACGCGCGAAGATCACCGACAAGATCACCCCACCCACCAGCGGGCACAGGCCGCGCATGATGAAGTGGCGCAGGCTGTCGAACAGGCTGTCGCGGAAATACCAGACGCAGGCGAACGCGGTCAGCGAATAGTAGAAGCAGATCATCATGCCCAGCGCGGTGATGGTATCCGCCAGCACGTTCTCGCTGAGGGTACGCATGGTCACGTAGAACAGCCCTGCCGCCAGGCCAGCGCAGATGGTGGCGTAGCGCGGGGTTTGCGAACGCGGGCAGACGCTGGCGAACTTCGGCGGTACCGCACCGTAGTAACCCATGGCCAACAGGGTGCGCGCCGGTGCCACGAAAGTGGACTGCAGCGACGCCGCGGTGCTGGCCAGCACTGCGATGGACATCAGGATCGCCAGCGGCCCCATGACCGGGCCGGCCAGGTGAGCGAACACGTTCTCCTGGATACGCGGGTTGTTCAGGCCCAGGCCCGTTTCGCTGATACCCGCGAACTGCAGGGTGGCGATGGCGGTGAACAGATACAGGCCAAGAATCAGCATCACGGTCCAGGTGGCGGCCTTGCCCGGTACCTCTTCGCTGCCCACCGATTCTTCACTGACGGTCAGGCAGGTGTCCCAGCCCCAGAAGATGAAGATCGACAACGACAGCCCGGCGGCAAAGGCCGAGAACGACTCGACGCCGAACGGGTTGAACCAGGCGAAGTCGAACTCCAGCGGTGGCGGCGCCGTGGTACCGCCGAAGGCGGCAACGGCAAAGCCGATCAACACCACCAACTGCAAGGCCACCAGGCCGTATTGCACGGTCATGGTGGTGGCTATACCGCGGCAGCAGATCCACACCGCCAGGGCGATGAACACGCAACAGGTGGTGATGTTGATCAGCAGGTTGTCAGCCAAGGCCGCCAGCTCATGCTTGCCAGTGATCTGGCCCAGGAACAGGTAGAAGAAGTCGACTGCCACCCCCGCCAGGTTCGACAGCACGATAGTCGTGGCAACCACCAGTCCCCAGCCGCCGATCCAGCCGATCATCGGGCCGAATGCTCGCGCCGACCAGGTAAACGAAGTGCCGCTGTCCGGCTCTGCCGAGTTCAGTTCGCGGTAGCCCAGGGCCACTAGCAACATCGGCAGGAAGCCGACGATGAACACGGCAGGCAGGTGGGCACCGACCTCACGCACGGTCGGGCCAAGGGCGCCGGTCAGGGTGTAGACCGGGGCGATGGTGGAAATGCCCAGCACCACGCTGGCCAACAAGCCCAAACGGCCTTTGGCCAGGCCTTTGCTGCGTTGAGTGTTGCCCGCGTCGGCCGCCACGTCGGGTGGGCGGCCGGCTTCTGTATAATTGCTCATGAGTATTTGCCGTAAATTTTGGAATTGTTTTCACAGGCCTTGCGTACAAGGCCCGCTTTCACTCATTGAAAGCTTGCTGCCGGGACAAGTCATCCGAGACCTTCGGCTGACGTCAGAATCATTCCTGCCGTGCACCCTCCCGTGCTGCATAGGCAATGCAGGCCTCGCGAAACGCCTGAAACAGGCGCAGCGAGACCGGGTTTTCGTTGAAGCGCCACTCCGGGTGCCACTGCACGCCAAGCACAAAGCCCGGCGCGTCGGGCATGGACACTGCTTCGATCAGGCCATCCGGGGCCCGTGCCTCGACGCGCAGGCCTGGGGCCAGGCGGTCGATGCCCTGACTGTGCAGCGAGTTGACCTCGAACTGCGCCGCCAGGCCCAAGCGCTCGAACAACCCGCCAGGCTCGATGCCGACCGGGTGACGAGGGCCGTACTGCACCTCCAGGGGGGCATCCTCAGGTTCGCGGTGATCCAGGTATCCAGGCAGTTCCTGCACGCGCTGGTGCAGGCTGCCGCCAAGGGCCACGTTCAGTTCCTGGTAGCCACGGCAAATGCAGAACACCGGCACACCGGCGGCAATGGCCGCCTGCAGCAGCGGCAGGGTCAGGCGATCACGCGCCAGGTCATGCCGGGTACCTGCCACACTGGGGGCGCCATTGTAATGATGCGGTTCGATATTTGAAGGCGAGCCGGTAAAAACAATGCCGTGCAGGCGAGCCAGCAGCGCATGCGTGTCGCTGCCGCCATCACGGGCCGGCAAGATCAGCGGTAAGCCGGCAAAGCCGGCCGCCTCGACATACTTGTCGCCCACCGTGTGCGACGAGTTCTTCCCCACCTGCTGACGGCAGGCGCTGACACCGATCAAGGGGACCGCAGTTGCGCTCATGGGCTTACACCGTGTGCAGGTACCAGTTGTACTCGAGGTCGGAAATCGACACTTCGAACTCGGCCAGTTCGCTTTCCTTGCAGGCCACGAAGATATCGATGTAGTCCGGGCTGATGTATTGGTTGAGAACTTCGCTGTCATCCAGCGCGCGCAGGGCGTCGCGCAGGTTGTTCGGCAGGCTTTGCTCCAGCTGTTCGTAGGAGTTGCCTTCGATCGGCGCCTGGGGCTCGACCTTGTTGGTCAGGCCGTGGTGAACACCGGCAAGGATCGCGGCGAGCATCAGGTACGGGTTGGCGTCGGCGCCAGCCACACGGTGCTCCAGGCGCACGTTGTCGCTGCTGTCGGTGGGCACGCGTACTGCCACGGTGCGGTTGTCCAGGCCCCAGCTCGGCGCATTGGGCACGTAGAACTGCGCACCGAAGCGGCGGTAGGAGTTGATGTTCGGGCACAGGAAGGCCATCGACGCCGGCATGGTTTCCAGCACGCCGCCAATGGCGTGGCGCAGCGTGTCGCTTTGCAGCGGGTCGTCACTGGCGAAGATGTTCTTGCCGGTTTTCTTGTCCAGCAGCGAAATGTGCACGTGCAGACCATTGCCTGCCTGACCTGGGTAGGGCTTGGCCATGAAGGTCGTGTCCATTTCATGGTCGTAGGCCACGTTCTTGATCAGGCGCTTGAGCAGAATCGCGTAGTCGCACGCCTTCAGCGGATCAGCCACATGGTGCAGGTTGACCTCGAACTGCGCCGGGGCGCTTTCCTTGACGATGGCGTCGGCGGGCAGGCCTTGTTCCTTGGCTGCTTCGAGCATGTCCTGCAGGCAGTCGGCGTATTCGTCGAGGTCGTCGATCAGGTACACCTGGGTTGACTGCGGGCGCTTGCCGGAAATCGGTGAGCGCGGCGGCTGTGGACGACCGTTGAGGTTGTCCTGGTCGATCAGGTAGAACTCCAGCTCGAACGCCGCGCAGATATCCAGGCCCAGGTCGTCGAACTTGCTCACCACCTGGCGCAGCACTTCACGCGGGTCGGCGAAGAACGGCTGGCCATCCAGTTCGTGCATGGTCATCAGCAACTGCGCGGTGGGGCGCTTCTGCCAGGGCTCGTCCGACAGCGTGCCGGGATCGGGAAGCAGATGCGGTCGGCATCGCCGATGTCCAGGCCAAGGCCGGTGCTCTCGACCGTGGAGCCGTTGATGTCCAGGGCGAACAGCGAAGCCGGCAGGTTGATGCCCTTCTCGTACACCTTGTGCAGGCTGGCCCGCTCGATGCGCTTGCCACGTACCACGCCATTCATGTCGGAGATCAGCAGGTCTACATACTGCGTGTCCGGATGGGCCTGGAGGAAGTCATTCATCTCGCTGGAAGAACTGGCGCACGGGGTTACCGACGTCATGGTGTACATCCTTTGATGTGCTGCGGCGATGTGGGGATACGGCTGGCGCCTCACGGGCGACGATGGTTGCAGCTGTTGTTCTTTTCACTTTCCCATCGTGGGGATTGGTTACCCGACCGGGCGCATTGATTCCGGGGGGCCGTTTCACTATAAAATGGCTCCGACGCAACAGACATTGGCAATTCGGCAAGCAGAGCGTGCACCAATGCAATATCAGATTACCCACGCCGACCTCTCTCTGGTCCTGGCACTGGAACGTGGCCGCTCGCTGGCCAAAGCCGCCGAGCTACTCAAAGTCGACGTTTCGACGGTGTTCCGCTCGATCCGCCGGCTGGAGTCGGCGCTGGGCACAGCCTTGTTCGTCAAGAGCCGCAAGGGCTACTTGCCGACCGACACCGCCCAGGCCCTGGCCGAGCAGGCCGAGCGCGCCGAGCAGGCGCTGGAGGCGGCGCGCATTGCCATGACCAGTGGCGAGCAAGTGGTCAGCGGCACGGTGCGCGTGACCTGTACCGAGGCGGTGATGCACAGCCTGCTGCTGCCGGCACTGGCCGAGTTCATGCCCAACTACCCGGCCTTGTCGCTGGAGATGGGCACCTCCAACACCTTCGCCAACCTCAGCCGGCGCGACGCCGACATCGCCTTGCGCCTGACCAACACGCCACCAGAGCACCTGGTGGGCCGCAACCTGGGCTCTACTTCTTATGTCGTCTGCGGCCAGCCGCAGTGGCGCGAACGCCTGACCGAGTCGCCCGGCAGCGTGCCGTGGATCGCCCCTGACGACTCGATGCAGGACCACCCCACGGTGGTCTGGCGCAACCAGCAGCACCCAGGGCTGAGCCCACGCTACCAGTGCAGCAGCATGTCGACCATCGCCCAGTTGGTCACCGCAGGCCTGGGCGTGGCGGCATTGCCGGACTACATGGTGCACGCGCTGCCTGGGGTGGATGCACTGAGCGGCCCGCTGCCCGGCTGCGACACCCAGCTGTGGCTGCTGACCCGGCCGGATTGCCGTGCATTGCGCTCGGTTCAGACCCTGTTCGAGGAACTGACCCCGCGGTTGCGTGACGCGATGCTCTGAGGTTATCGTCAGGCTCAAGTATCGCGGCTGTCTGTTCCGGCTCTTTCGCGGGCCAACCCACTTCCACGGGGCAGGCGATGCCTGAGCGAGCGGGTTGGCCACAAAGAAGCAAACACAGGGCTTCTAGGTGACCGCCCGGCAAAACAGCGCTTCCCTATTGGCTGGTGAATTTTTATACTATCGAGTCCGCCTGCCCATTATTGGGCTGCACGCCCACCGCAATTGCTACTGAGGAAGACCATGGCCCGCGTAACTGTTGAAGACTGCCTGGAACACGTGGATAACCGCTTCGAGCTGGTCATGCTCTCGACCAAGCGCGCTCGCCAGCTGGCGACCGGCGGCAAAGAGCCACGCGTTGCGTGGGAAAACGACAAGCCGACCGTTGTTGCCCTGCGCGAAATCGCCGAAGGCATCGTCACCAACGAATTCATCGCCGCTGAAGAGATCGTCACCGAGGATCCGGTGTTCGCCGCGTTCGAGGACGAGAACAACGAGGCTGTCTGATTGATGCCAGGTCGACGTCGCACGGCGCAAGGCCCTCTTCCTCGGCAGGAGGTGAACCCATGCCGGGTATAGAAGCCTTGGCCGAACGGCTGTCGACCTATCTTGGCCCCGAACAGGTCAACCTGGTCCGGCGCGCCTATTTCTATGCCGAACAGGCCCACGATGGGCAGCGCCGCCGCAGTGGCGAGCCCTACGTGACGCATCCGCTGGCCGTGGCCAGCATCCTCGCCGACATGCACATGGACCATCAGAGCCTGATGGCGGCCATGCTGCACGATGTGATCGAAGACACCGGCATCGCCAAGGAAGCCCTCAGCCAGCAGTTTGGCGAGACCGTGGCCGAGCTGGTCGATGGGGTCAGCAAGCTGACCCAGATGAACTTCGAGACCAAGGCCGAGGCGCAGGCCGAGAACTTCCAGAAGATGGCCATGGCCATGGCTCGCGATATCCGCGTGATCCTGGTCAAGCTGGCCGACCGCCTGCATAACATGCGCACCCTGGAAGTGCTGTCCGGCGAAAAGCGTCGGCGCATCGCCAAGGAAACCCTCGAAATCTACGCCCCCATCGCCAATCGCCTGGGGATGCACACCGTGCGCGTGGAGTTCGAAGACCTCGGTTTCAAGGCCATGCACCCGATGCGCTCGTCGCTGATTCACCGAGCGGTGAAAAGCGCACGCGGCAACCGTAAAGAGATCGTCGCCAAGATCGAGCACTCGCTGGCCAACTGCCTGGCCGCCGATGGTATCGAGGGCGAGGTCAGCGGCCGGCAGAAACACCTCTATGGCATCTACAAGAAGATGCGCGGCAAGCGCCGTGCCTTCAACGAGATCATGGACGTGTATGCCTTCCGCATCATCGTCGACAAGGTCGATACCTGCTACCGCGTGCTTGGCGCCGTGCACAACTTGTACAAGCCGCTGCCCGGTCGCTTCAAGGATTACATCGCGATCCCCAAGGCCAACGGCTACCAGTCGTTGCACACCACGCTGTTCGGCATGCACGGCGTGCCCATCGAAATCCAGATCCGCACCCGCGAGATGGAAGAGATGGCCAACAATGGCATCGCCGCGCACTGGCTGTACAAGTCCAACGACGACGAACAGCCCAAGGGCAGCCACGCCCGCGCGCGTCAGTGGGTCAAAGGCATCCTCGAGCTGCAGCAACGTGCCGGCAACTCGCTGGAATTCATCGAGAGCGTGAAGATCGACCTGTTCCCGGACGAGGTCTACGTGTTCACGCCCAAGGGCCGCATCATGGAGCTGCCCAAAGGCTCCACGGCCGTCGACTTCGCCTACGCGGTGCACACCGACGTCGGCAACAGCTGCATCGCCTGCCGCATCAACCGTCGCCTGGCGCCGCTGTCCGAACCGCTGCAAAGCGGCTCGACAGTGGAAATCGTCAGTGCCCCGGGCGCCCGACCGAACCCGGCCTGGCTCAACTTCGTGGTCACCGGCAAGGCGCGCACGCACATCCGCCACGCGCTCAAGCAGCAGCGCCGCTCCGAGTCCATCAGCCTGGGCGAGCGCCTGCTGAACAAGGTCCTCACCGGCTTCGACAGCAGCCTGGAAAAAATCCCCCAGGAGCGCATTCAAGCGATTCTGGCCGAGTACCGCCTGGAGCTGATCGAAGACCTGCTCGAGGACATCGGCCTGGGCAACCGCATGGCCTACGTGGTCGCCCGTCGCCTGCTGTCGGCCGAAGGCGAACAGCTGCCGGCGCCGGAAGGCCCGCTGGCGATCCGCGGTACCGAAGGCCTGGTGCTGAGCTACGCCAAGTGCTGCACACCGATCCCAGGTGACCCGATCGTCGGCCACCTGTCGGCAGGCAAGGGCATGGTCGTGCACCTGGAAAACTGCCGCAACATCAGTGAAATCCGCCATAACCCGGAAAAGTGCGTACAGCTCTCCTGGGCCAAGGACATCACCGGCGAGTTCAATGTCGAACTGCGTGTCGAACTGGAACACCAGCGCGGCCTGATCGCCCTGCTGGCCAGCAGTGTCAACGCCGCCGACGGCAACATCGAGAAAATCAGCATGGACGAACGCGACGGCCGTATCAGCGTGGTCCAACTGGTGGTCAGCGTGCACGACCGCGTGCACCTGGCGCGTGTGATCAAGAAGCTGCGTACCCTGACCGGTGTGGTCCGCATCACCCGCATGCGTACGTAGTCCGCCAACCGCAAGGAGTCATCATGAGCAAGACCGTCATCACCAGCGACAAGGCCCCAGCCGCCATCGGTACCTACTCGCAAGCGATCAAGGCCGGCAACACCGTGTACATGTCGGGCCAGATCCCGCTGGACCCGAAGACCATGGAACTGGTCGAAGGCTTCGAAGCCCAGACCGTGCAAGTGTTCGAGAACCTCAAGGCCGTGGCTGAAGCCGCTGGTGGTTCGTTCAAGGACATCGTCAAGCTGAACATCTTCCTCACCGACCTGAGCCACTTCGCCAAGGTCAACGAGGTGATGGGCCGCTACTTCGAACAGCCCTACCCAGCCCGCGCCGCCATCGGCGTAGCCGCGCTGCCGAAAGGCTCCCAGGTCGAAATGGACGCCATCCTGGTCATCGAATGATGCCCCTGGTGACGGGCGCCCTGCCCGTCACCCTCTCTCCTCTGCAAGGTCAACCCGTCATGCGTCAAGCACTGCCCCTCGCGCTGGCAGCCCTGCTACTGGGCGGCTGCGCCAGCCACAAACCCGAAGATTTCAACGGCACCTGGATCAACCAGGACGCCATCACTGCGGCGGTCAAAGGCGGCAGCCTGCGCCAAGCACTGAACGAGCACGGCCCGGTATTCGAGTGGAAACTCGACGTTGCCAGCCAGCAAGCCAGCTACAGCAATGGTTTCGAGGCCGCTGACGGCCAGTTGAGCGCCAATGACAAGCAATGGCAGGCCAGCTTCGAGGGCGGCCAGACCGAGCAGTTGTCGCTTGATGGTGACGCGTTGCTGGCTGTCGACCAGCGCGGCGCCAAGCAGACCTTCGTGCGTGCCAAGGCGCCAGCTGCAGCCAATGCGCCACTGGGCAGCAGCTTCGAAAAGGCGCTGTACCAGGCTTACCTGGGCGGCGACTGGAAGATCGTCGAAGGCCAGGGCAAAGGTGCCAATGTACGTTTCAGCGACACCGGTAGCGTCACCGGCCTGCCCGGTCCGGACCGCTTCGCCCTGTGCCTGGCGGGCGATTGCGCAACCATGGGCGGCAGCAATGACAGCCTGTGGCTGGAGCGCAACCAGCGTGGTGCACCGTTCATCATCAAGCGTGATGGCGACAAGCTGGAGATTTTCCAGGCGGTTAACCGTGCTCAGCCGGACGACATGCCGGAACTGGCAGCAGGCAAGCGTCAGTGGGTGCTGGAGCGCAGCTGAAATCGAGCGCGGTTCCTGTAGGCGCGGCCTTGTGTCGCGATAGGGCTGCGAAGCAGCCCCCGCATTCTATGCGGCGACGCTGAAATCCTGGGGCCGCTGCGCGCCCCATCGCGACACAAGGCCGCTCCTACAGGGACCGCATCAGGCCTGAGACTGATTTTTTCCTTGAAGGATCGCGGCATAGCCTTCCTTGTAACTTGGGTACACCGGCGCCCAGCCCAACGCGCGCGCCCGGGCATTGCTGCAGCGCTTGCTGCCGGTGCGCCGTACCCGCTGCTCATCGGACCACTCGGTAACGCCCATGTACGCCCGCAGCCAGGCCACCACATCGGCCAGCGGCGCAGGGTCGTCGTCGACACCGATGTAGCATTCGTCCAGCGCCATGCCATCGGCATCAGCCTGCAGCAGAAACGCCAGCAGGCTGGCAGCATCCTCGGCATGAATGCGGTTGCCATACAGCGGCGGCTCCTCGGCCACACGGTAGCCCTGGCGAACCTGGCTCAACAGCCACTCGCGGCCTGGGCCATAGATACCGGTCAGGCGCACCACGCTCGCCGGGATGCCACTGGCCCGCGCCAGCTGTTCCGCCTCCAGCATCACCCGCCCGGAATAGCCCTCCGGTTCGGTGGCCGCGCCTTCCTCGATCCACTCGCCATCCATCCTTCTGCGCATACACGCTGCTGCTGGAGACGAACAGCAGCCGACGCGGGCGCTGGCCACGCTCGACCAGCCAGGCCAACACATGACGCAAGCCATCAACATAGGCCGCCTGGTAACCCGCCTCGTCGTGCTGGCTGGCCGCCACGCAGTAAACCAGGTAGTCCAGTGGGCCTTGTGGCCAGGCTTGCGGGATCGAAGGCTCGGCCAGGTCCGCGGCGACTGGTTGAACGCCCGCTGGCAGCTGCTCGACCGAACGGCGCAGGCCACTCACCTGCCAACCTTTAGCCAGCATCTGCAGGGCAAGACGCCCACCCACATCACCACAACCCACCACCATCACGGAAAGGTCTGACATCTTTAAACTCCCTAGACCAATTGATCATCCCGGCCACGCTACACGATGGGCGGCTAGACCATAGGCGAAAAAAGCAACAAGATTACTTTTGTTAACAAGAATTACTTGCAATAATGGCGGCCAATTTGTTCTCGGCCTACCTCGAGGCCTTGGAGAACGCTCACTTTTTTCTTCATCAGGTCCGGCCAGCATGACACGTACTCAACCTTCCGCTTCGCCAACCCCGTCGCGCGCCTGGCGCGCCATCGCCGCGCTGACGCTCAGCCTGGTGCTGGCCCCGGTGGCCATGGCCGATGAGCCAACTGCCAATGCCGCCACGCCTGCCGCTGCCTCTGCTCCGGCCGCTCCGGCAGCACCTGCCGTGGAAGGCCAGGCACCTGCAGGCCAAGCGCAAGCTGCCGCCCCGGCAGATTCGCAGGTACTGGTCGACCCCGCCACCGATACACTGGTTGAAGACACCTCGCTGGGCATGGCGCACGACCTGTCCCCTTGGGGCATGTACAAGAACGCCGACATCGTGGTGAAGATCGTCATGATCGGCCTGGCCATCGCCTCCATCATCACTTGGACCATCTGGATCGCCAAAGGCTTCGAGCTGATGGGCGCCAAACGTCGCCTGCGGGGTGAAATTGCCCAGCTGAAGAAATCCACCACCCTTAAAGAAGCCAGCGAAGTCTCCAACAAGGAAGGCACCCTGGCCCACACGCTGGTCCACGATGCCCTCGAAGAAATGCGTCTGTCGGCCAACGCCCGTGAAAAAGAGGGTATCAAGGAACGCGTCAGCTTCCGCCTGGAGCGCTTGGTGCATGCCAGCGGCCGCACCATGAGCAGCGGCACCGGCGTCCTGGCCACCATCGGCTCCACCGCGCCGTTCGTCGGTCTGTTCGGTACCGTATGGGGCATCATGAACAGCTTCATCGGCATCGCCAAGACCCAGACCACCAACCTGGCCGTGGTTGCCCCAGGTATCGCCGAAGCCCTGCTGGCCACCGCCCTGGGTCTGGTCGCGGCAATCCCGGCTGTGGTCATCTACAACGTCTTCGCCCGCTCCATTGCCGGCTACAAGGCCCAGGTGTCCGACGCCTCCGCACAGGTACTGCTGCTGGTCAGCCGTGACCTGGACCACCAGGGCAGCGAGCGCGCTGCCCCGCACATGGTGAAAGTGGGGTAAACCATGGGCCTGCATCTCAACGAAGGTGGCGACGACCTCGCCGAAAACCACGAAATCAACGTTACGCCGTTCATCGACGTAATGCTGGTGCTGCTGATCATCTTCATGGTCGCAGCCCCCTTGGCCACGGTCGACATCAAGGTCGACCTGCCAGCCTCGACCGCCAAACCGGCGCCGAGGCCCGAGAAGCCGGTGTTCGTCAGCGTCAAGGCCGACCAGAAGCTGTACGTCGGCGACGATCAGGTTGCTGCGCCCGAACAGCTTGGCCCGATGCTCGACGCCAAGACCAAGGGTGACAAGGAAACCACCATCTTCTTCCAGGCCGACAAAGGCGTGGATTACGGTGACCTGATGGAAGTGATGAACAACATGCGCGCGGCCGGCTACCTCAAGGTCGGTCTGGTAGGTCTCGAGACGGCAGCCAAGAAATGACGAAAACGCGCTCGAACATGGCGCGCTACGGTGGCAGCCTGGCGATCGTGCTGGGCGTGCACGTGGTCGCCGTGCTGCTGACGCTCAACTGGTCGGTGCCCCAGGCCATCGAACTGCCCCCGGCAGCGATGATGGTCGAACTGGCACCGCTACCGGAGCCTGCGCCACCACCACCACCGAAAGCGGCTCCACAGCCACCGGCACCGGTCGAAGAACTGCCATTGCCGAAGCTGGTGGAAGCGCCCAAGCCCAAGATCGCCGTCCACAAGCCGCCCAAGCCGAAGGCCAAGCCACAGCCGCCCAAGCCCGAGAAAAAGCCTGAGCCGCCGAAGGAAGCGCCGCCAACCGAGCAAACGGTAGACGCACCGCCCAGCAACACGCCACCGCAGAAGTCCGCGGCACCGGCACCGAGCATTGCGTCCAACAGCAACGCCCTGCCCACCTGGCAGAGCGACCTGCTGCGCCACCTGGCCAAATACAAGCGTTACCCGGAAGACGCGCGCCGTCGCGGCCTGCAAGGCATCAACCGCCTGCGCTTCGTGGTCGACGCCGAAGGCAAGGTGGTGTCGTACTCCATGGCCGGTGGTTCGGGCAGCGCCGCACTGGACCGGGCGACCCTGGAAATGATCCGTCGGGCCGGCACGGTACCCAAGCCGCCACCCGAGTTGCTGAACAATGGCACGATCGAAGTCGTGGCACCGTTCGTCTACTCACTGGACCGCCGCTGAGACTTTTGTTTCTGTCACAAATCGGCAAGTCTGATAACGTGCGTCTATCGATTGCAGCCGCTATGCTGGGCCCGCAACTTCATGGACGCACGTTATGACCCTCACAGAATTACGCTACATCGTCACACTCGCCCAGGAACAGCACTTCGGCCACGCCGCCGAGCGCTGCCACGTGAGCCAGCCGACCCTGTCGGTCGGTGTGAAGAAGCTCGAGGATGAGCTTGGCGTTCTGATCTTCGAGCGCAGCAAAAGCGCGGTACGCCTGACCCCGGTCGGTGAAAGCATCGTTGCCCAGGCGCAGAAGGTACTGGAGCAGGCCCAAGGCATTCGCGAACTGGCGCAGGCCGGCAAGAATCAGCTGACCGCCCCGCTCAAGGTCGGTGCCATCTACACCGTCGGCCCCTACCTGTTCCCGCATCTGATCCCGCAACTGCACCGCGTGGCGCCGCAGATGCCGCTGTACATCGAAGAAAACTTCACCCACGTACTGCGCGAAAAGCTGCGCAACGGCGAACTGGACGCGGTGATCATCGCCCTGCCGTTCAACGAAGCCGACGTGCTGACCTTGCCGCTGTACGACGAACCGTTCTGCGCCTTGATGCCTGCCGACCACCCGTGGACGGCGAAGAAGACCATCGACACCGCCATGCTCAACGACAAGAGCCTGTTGCTGCTCGGTGAAGGCCACTGCTTCCGTGACCAGGTACTGGAAGCCTGCCCAACCTTGAACAAGGGGGAGAAGGCTCCAGGCACACCACGGTCGAGTCCAGTTCGCTGGAAACCATCCGCCACATGGTGGCCTCGGGCCTTGGCGTGTCGATCCTGCCGCTGTCGGCCGTGCACAGCCATCACTACGCCCCCGGCGTCATCGAAGTGCGCCCGCTGACGGCACCGGCACCGTTCCGTACCGTGGCCATCGCCTGGCGCGCCAGCTTCCCTCGGCCCAAGGCCATCGAGATCCTCGCTGACTCGATCCGCCTGTGCTCGGTCGCAAAAAACCCTGCGGAACAGCCGGCCTGAGTCATGAGTGAGCTGTCGAAAGTCCCGGTCACGGTACTGAAAGGTGTTGGTGAGGCCATGGCGGAAAAGCTCGCCAAGGTCGGCCTGGAAAACCTGCAAGACGTGCTGTTCCACCTACCCCTGCGCTACCAGGACCGCACCCGAGTGGTACCGATTGGCCAACTGCGCCCCGGCCAGGATGCGGTGATCGAGGGGGTGGTCAGTGGTAGCGACGTGACCATGGGCAAGCGCCGCAGCCTGGTGGTGCGCCTGGGTGATGGCAGCGGCGTGCTGACACTGCGCTTCTACCACTTCAGCAACGCGCAGAAGGAGGGCCTGAAGCGCGGCACTCACCTGCGCTGCTACGGCGAAGCCCGCCCCGGCGCTTCGGGCCTGGAAATCTGACCACCCAGAGTACCGCGCACTGAACGGCGACGAGCCGCCGCCACCGGTCGAGCAGACCCTGACGCCGATCTACCCCTCCACCGAAGGCCTTACCCAGCAACGCCTGCGCCTGTTGTGCCAACAGAGCCTTGGCCTGCTCGGCCCACGCAGCCTGCCCGACTGGTTGCCGGACGAACTGGCGCGGGACTACCAGCTGGCGCCGCTGGACGAAGCCATTCGCTACCTGCACAACCCACCGGCCGACGCCGACCTCGACGAGCTTGCCGAAGGCCAGCACTGGGCCCAGCACCGCCTGGCCTTCGAAGAGCTGCTGACCCATCAGCTGTCGCAACAACGCCTGCGCGAAAGCCTGCGCAGCCTGCGTGCACCGGTATTGCCCAAGGCCACGCGCCTGCAGGCGCAATACCTGGCCAACCTAGGCTTCCAGCCGACCGGCGCGCAGCAGCGGGTAGCCAACGAAATTGCCTACGACCTCAGCCAGCACGCGCCAATGATGCGCCTGGTACAAGGCGATGTGGGGGCGGGCAAGACCGTGGTTGCCGCCCTGGCTGCGTTGCAGGGCCTGGAAGCGGGCTACCAGGTGGCGCTGATGGCACCCACCGAGATTCTCGCCGAACAGCACTACATCACCTTCAAACGCTGGCTCGAACCGCTTGGCATCGAAGTGGCGTGGCTGGCTGGCAAGCTCAAGGGCAAGGCCCGGGCAGCCTCGTTGGAGCAGATCGCCAACGGTGCACCCATGGTGGTCGGCACCCACGCGCTGTTCCAGGAAGAGGTCAAGTTCAAGCACCTGGCCCTGGCGATCATCGACGAACAGCACCGGTTCGGCGTACAGCAACGCCTGGCCCTGCGCAAAAAAGGCGTGGCCGGCGAGCTGTGCCCACACCAGCTGATCATGACTGCCACGCCTATTCCGCGCACCCTGGCCATGAGCGCCTATGCCGACCTGGACACCTCGGTGCTCGACGAACTGCCGCCTGGGCGTACCCCGGTGAACACGGTGCTGGTGGCCGACAGCCGCCGCTTCGAGGTGGTGGAGCGGGTTCGCGCCGCTTGCGCCGAGGGGCGCCAGGCCTATTGGGTGTGCACCCTGATCGAAGAGTCTGAAGAGCTGACCTGTCAGGCAGCCGAAAGCACTTATGAAGAACTCGGCAGCGCCTTGGGCGAACTGCGTGTGGGCCTGATTCACGGCCGCATGAAACCTGCGGAAAAAGCCGAGATCATGGCGCAGTTCAAGGCCGGTGAGTTGCAGTTGCTGGTCGCGACCACTGTCATCGAAGTCGGCGTGGACGTACCCAACGCCAGCCTGATGATCATCGAAAACCCCGAACGCCTGGGCCTTGCCCAACTGCATCAGCTGCGCGGCCGGGTTGGCCGGGGCAGCGCCGTCAGCCATTGCGTGCTGCTGTACCACCCACCGCTGTCGCAGATCGGTCGCGAGCGCTTGGGGATCATGCGCGAAACCAACGATGGCTTCATCATCGCCGAAAAGGACCTTGAGCTGCGTGGTCCGGGCGAGATGCTGGGCACCCGCCAAACCGGCCTGCTTCAGTTCAAGGTCGCCGACCTGATGCGCGACGCCGACCTGCTGCCGGCTGTGCGAGACGCCGCTCAAGCCCTGGTCGCGCGCTGGCCGGATCATGTCAGCCCGCTACTCGACCGCTGGCTGCGCCATGGCCAGCAATATGGCCAAGTGTGACGCTAGTCCCAGAACGGATCCAGATTTGCTCGCAGGCTGGTTATACTTCGCGTTTAAAAGAAACAGTGGATACGGACCATGACTGAAGTTGCCCTGGACACCGCAACCCCACACGCCCCCTCTGTCATCAGGCTGCTGCTCGACAAACTCGGCGTGGCCTACCGCGAGGTGGTCGAACACCCGCAGCTGCCTGCGGCTTCGCGGGTGCAGGCGGTGCTTCTCGACGACGAGGTCGGCGCCCTCATGGTGCTGTTCCCGCAGAGCCAACTGCTGGACCTCAACCGCCTGGCCGAGCTGACCGGGCGCAAGCTCACCGCTGTGTCGGTGCCGCGACTGAAGCAGATGCTCGACAAGCACCAGCTCAAGGCCTTGCCGGGTATCCCGGCGCTGACCAGCTCGCCGTGCCAGTACGAAAAGAGCTTGCTCGACGCCGAGACCGTCTATATCCAGTCGGGCGAAGCCGGCCTGCTGCTGGAAATCGAACGCGCGAACTTCAAGCGTATGCTGGCCAAAGCCAGCGCCAGCAACTTCGGTCAGGAAGTCGAGGCCATCAGCCCCAACCTCGACCGCCCCGATGACGACACCCGGGAAATCACCAATGCCGTCCAGGCCTTCACTGCCCGACGCATTCAGAAGCGCCTGGAAGAAACCATCGAAATCCCACCGCTGGCCGACACCGCGCAAAAAATCATCAAGCTACGGGTAGACCCCAACGCCAGTATCGATGACATCACGGGCGTGGTCGAAACAGACCCGGCGCTGGCAGCGCAAGTGGTGAGCTGGGCCGCGTCGCCCTATTACGCCTCGCCGGGCAAGATCCGCTCGGTGGAAGACGCCATTGTCCGCGTGCTGGGCTTCGACTTGGTGATCAATCTGGCCCTTGGCCTGGCACTGGGCAAAACCTTGAGCCTGCCAAAAGACCACCCACAGCAGGCAACGCCCTATTGGCAGCAGTCGATCTACACCGCTGCAATCATCGAAGGCCTGACCCGCGCCATGCCTCGGGCAGAGCGCCCGAAGCCGGGCTCACCTACCTGGCCGGGCTGCTGCACAACTTTGGCTACTTGCTGCTGGCGCATGTGTTCCCGCCGCACTTCTCGCTGATCTGCCGCCACCTGGAGGTCAACCCGCACCTGAACCACACCTACGTGGAGCAGCACCTGCTGGGCATCAGCCGCGAGCAGATCGGGGCCTGGCTGATGAAGCTGTGGGACATGCCCGAAGAGCTGTCGACCGCCCTGCGCTTCCAGCACGACCCGGCCTATGACGGCGAGTACTCGGCGTTCCCCAACCTGGTGTGCCTGGCCACTCGCCTGCTGCGCTCACGGGGGATCGGCACTGGGCCGCAGGAAGAGATCCCTGACGAGCTACTGGAGCGTTTGGGGATTACCCGGGACAAGGCCGAGGATGTGGTGAACAAGGTGCTCGAGGCCGAGAACCTGTTGCGAGAACTGGCTTCGCAGTTCCACGCACCGCATTGAGACTTCTGGGGCCGCATTGCGGCCCCGGCAATTTCAGCCTTTCTTCTTGGGTTTCAGGTACTTCATCAGCCCCTGGAACCACATCACCAGCGCCGGATTGCCCTTGATCTGGATGTTCTTGTCCTGAATCCCCTGCATGAACGCCAACTGCTTGTTGCCCGCCTGCATCGTGGCAAAGCCATAGGCCGCGTCCTTGAAGGCAATGGCAAAGGCAGGCTGCGGATGGGCCCCGCCCTTGCTGCTGATGCGCTCGTTGTTGACGACGAAGTGCCTGGCAACCTTGCCATCCAGCGTCTGCATCTGGAACACCAGGTCCTTGCCCTTGAGCTGCTGCTGGAATGCCGGATTGTTACGGCTGGCCCTGGCCATCAGCAGCCCCATGGCCCAGAGAAGAAAGCGGAACTTCATCGACGCGCCTCGATTGAAAAGTGACTAAGTTGCGCAGTTTATCCTCTTAACGACCTGATTATGCAAGTTCGCAGCAGTTACTGCGTGTAAAGCACAACGGGCGCCATGAAGGCGCCCGTTCGGGATCAACGCGTCGTCAGCGCAAGCTTACTTTTTCTTGGCGGCCTTGCTAGGCGCGGCTGGGGGATTGACGCTGTCCTTGAGGTTCTTGCCTGGCTTGAAGGCCACGGTGTTGCTGGCCTTGATCTTGACCGGCTCGCCGGTTTGAGGGTTCTTGCCGGTACGTGCACCGCGATGGCGTTTTTCGAAGGTGCCGAAACCGACCAGGGTCACGGTGTCCTTGTCCAGGGCACCGGTGATGCTGTCGAGAATCGCGTTCAAAACCTGATTGGCCTTTTCCTTGGTCAGATCGGCCTTTTCGGCGATGACGGCGGCGAGTTCTGGTTTGCGCATAGTGAAGCCTCTTTGACGGAATTCTTGTTGTTATGCCGTGCTGCCTTTAGGAGCAGCGCTCAAGGCACCGCAGGCTCTAATCTGCGGCAGACGGGAGTGAGAATGGCACGTGCTCAGAGGCCGCGCCAGTATCAGGCCGGCCATTGTGCGGGCAACAACAGGATAAATCCGACAGAACGCCCTCTATTTACGCCATTACCGGTGGCAACTGGCGATTCAGTGACAGCTTGTCCATCACGGCTGCCCCGGTCAGGGCATAGCCCAACAATTTGCCGTCAGCGCCATGGCAGAGCACTTTGAGGTCACTGCCCTGCCCCTCCACCTGCCAAGTCCCTTCGTTGCCCAGAGGCGGTGGCGAAACCACCAGCGGGCAGGCCGGGGTTTTCACGGTGATCGGCATCGGCCCGTAGGCAACCGCGGTCGGCTTGCCTGCCAGGGTTTGGGCCAGTGCCCGCGCACAACTCATCAGCGGCATCACATAGAGCAGGTTGATGCCATCCACTTCGGCACAGTCACCCAGGGCAAAGATGTTGGCGTGGGACGTGCGCAACTCGCGGTCTACGCTGACACCACGATTGGTCCGCAAGCCGGCTGCGGCGGCCAGGTCGGTACGCGGGCGCAGGCCGATGGCCGATACCACCAGGTCGCACGCGATCACGCTGCCATCCGACAGGTGCGCCTCCAGGCCTTGAGCTACCTGTTGCAGGCGGGTCAGCACCGGCCCCAGGTGGAAGCTTACGCCCAGGCCCTGCAGCCCAGCCTGCACCGCCGCTGCGGCAGCCGGGTGCAGCAGCGTCGGCATGACTTGTTCGCATGGCGCCACTACATCGACCTTGAAGCCGCCCAGGCTCATGTCGTTGGCGAATTCGCAGCCGATCAGGCCGGCACCGAGAATCAGCACACGCTGCTTGCCGACGGCGGCGGCACGGAAGCGCGCGTAGTCTTCCAGGTCGTTGATCGGGAACACCAGGTGGCTGCCATCACCCTCGATCGGCACCTGCACGGTCTGTGCGCCCAGGCCAGCACCAGGTCGCGGTATTCCACGGCCTCTTCGCCGATCCACAGCCGCTTGTGGCCCGGGTCGATGCCGCTGATGCGGGTGTGGGTGCGGATTTCGGCGTTCAGCTGTGCGGCCATGACGCCCGGCTCGGCCATGCACAGGCCGTCGGCGTCCTTCTGCTTGGCAAAGCCCATGGACAGCATGGGCTTGGAGTACGAACGACCGTCGTCGGCGGTGATCAGCAGCAGCGGCGTCTGCGCATCGAGCTTGCGAAATTCACGGGCCAGGTTGTAGCCCGCAAGGCCGGTACCAATGATTACCACAGGGGACGTCATGTCGTGCTTTCCTCGATTAGCCGATGGAGATCATTTCAAAATCGCTTTTGCCGACGCCGCAGTCGGGGCACAGCCAGTCTTCAGGCACATCTTCCCAACGGGTGCCAGGGGCGATACCGTCGTCGGGCCAGCCTTCGGCTTCGTCGTAGATCAGGCCACAGACAATACATTGCCACTTTTTCATGGGGGTGGATTTCCTCGGTTCAGGCTTGGTTTCGTGTTGCTGCTGAGGGCCCTCTCGCAGGTGCCGACGCGCAATTCATGGGGGCTTTTTATCGGCCCTGCCCGCAGTATGCAAGCACTCGGGGCAATCATGCTAAGCTCGCCGCCTCTCTGGTTGTAACAAGCAGACCGACGTGTCGTACGAATCCCCGCTAGCAGCCGCTGTCGCGTGGCTGCCGTATTCACAGCTGGCGACCGACATCGACCAGCCTACTCTTGACTGGCTGTTCGACGAGGGCTCGCTGACTCGCCGCCTGACCCGCCTGTCCTTCGATCACTTCTCCGTCACCCCGCTGTTCGAGGGCTGGCAGCCGCTGCGCGATGACGAATGCCAGGCGCTGGGTATCGCCGCCGGCGCCGAAGGCTGGGTGCGCGAGGTGTACTTGCGCGGCCATGGCCAACCTTGGGTGTTCGCCCGCAGCGTGGCCAGTCGCAGCGCCCTGGAGCGTGGTGGCCTGGACCTGGAAACCCTGGGCAGCCGCTCGCTGGGCGAGTTGCTGTTCTGCGACCAGGCATTCATCCGCCACCCGCTCGAAGTGTGCAGTTATCCACAGGCCTGGCTGCCGCCCGAAGCCGCCCATGCGGCGCTTTGGGGCCGCCGCTCGCGCTTCGAGCGTGACGGCCTGGACCTGCTGGTGGCAGAAGTGTTCCTGCCGGCATTGTGGCAAGCGGCCAAGGAGGAAAACCGCTGATGTACCTGCAACTGCTCAAGTCGCTCAACCGCCTGCACCCGCGGGCCTGGGACTTTGTCCAGCTCAGCCGCATGGACCGCCCGATCGGCATCTACCTGCTGCTATGGCCGACGCTGTCGGCAGTGTGGATTGCCGGCAACGGTTCACCGACCTTGGCCAATGTGCTGATCTTCGGCCTTGGCGTGGTGCTGATGCGCGCGGCCGGCTGCTGCATCAACGACTTCGCTGACCGCAAGGTGGATGGCCACGTCAAGCGCACCGCCGACCGCCCCCTGGCCAGTGGCCGCGTGCGGCCACGCGAGGCGCTGGCACTGTTTGCGATGCTGGTCGGGGTGAGTTTCCTGCTGGTGCTGTGCACCAACAGCCGCACGGTCTGGCTGTCGTTCGGCGCGGTGGCGTTGGCGTTCTGCTACCCGTTCATGAAGCGCTACACCTACTACCCACAGGTGGTGCTGGGGGCGGCGTACTCCTGGGGTATTCCCATGGCTTTCACCGCCGCAGGTGGCGAATTGCCGGCCAGCGCCTGGCTGCTGTACATCGCCAACCTGTTATGGACGGTGGGTTACGACACCTACTACGCCATGGTCGACCGCGATGACGACCTGAAGATTGGCGTGAAGTCCACAGCGATTCTGTTCGGTGACGCGGACCGCAACATCATCCTGACCTTGCAGTTGCTGTCGCTGGGGTGCTTGTTGTTGGCGGGTAGCCGCTTTGACCTGGGGGGCTGGTTCCACCTGGGGCTGCTGGGCGCTGCGGCGTGCTTTGCCTGGGAATACTGGTCGACACGCAAGCTGGACCGGGAGTCGTGCTTTAAGGCGTTTCTGCACAATCACTGGGCGGGGTTGCTGGTGTTCATTGGGGTAGTGCTGGATTACGCGTTTCGCTGAATAGGTTGGGGCCGCTGTGCGGCCCCGGCAGTTTCAAGGCTTGGCGACGTGCCACACGTCTTTGACGCCATCACCCGTCATGTCCCCAGCCTTCTTGTCCTTGACGAAGGTATACAGCGGCTTGCCGTCATAGGCCCATTGCATCGAGCCGTCATCACGCTTTATCTGCGTCCACTTGCCCTCGGCTTTTTCGCCATCCATCACTTTCAGCGGCGGCCAGTTGGTGGCGCAATCGCCATTGCACATCGACTTTCCACCGGCATCCTTGTCGAAGGTGTAAAGGGTCATGCCGGCATGATCGACCCACATGCCGTCCTTCTCCATGGCATGGTGGGCGGACGCCACCCCCGGAAGCGCCAGCGCAGCGAAAAGGGCCATCCAGCTCAGCGTTTGTCGTGTCATTGGATTCACCATTGTTTCGGGGGAATTGAGTTCGGGTTGCCGCGATTGCGGCCCTTTCAAGCCTAGTTCAGTCATGGAATGTCGCCAGAACGGCCAACACCCTGTCACACAGCTGCAATAATTCCGTTATCTAATGCGGGCCAAGACACCGAATCCAGGAGAGGTTTTGAGCATGGTTGGCAGGAACATTCTGATCGTCGACGACGAAGCGCCCATTCGCGAGATGATCGCCGTTGCCCTGGAAATGGCCGGCTATGACTGCCTGGAAGCGGAAAACTCCCAACAGGCCCACGCGATCATCGTCGACCGCAAGCCGGACCTGATCCTGCTCGACTGGATGCTGCCGGGCACCTCCGGCATCGAGCTGGCCCGCCGCCTGAAGCGCGATGAGCTGACGGGCGACATCCCGATCATCATGCTCACCGCCAAGGGCGAAGAGGACAACAAGATCCAGGGCCTGGAAGTGGGTGCCGACGACTACATCACCAAGCCGTTCTCGCCGCGTGAGCTGGTTGCACGACTGAAAGCCGTGCTGCGCCGTACCGGCCCGAGCGACAGCGAAGCACCGATCGAAGTCGGCGGCCTGCTGCTCGACCCGATCAGCCACCGCGTGACCATCGACGGCAAGCCGGCCGAGATGGGCCCGACCGAATACCGCCTGCTGCAATTCTTCATGACCCACCAGGAGCGCGCCTACACCCGTGGCCAACTGCTGGACCAGGTGTGGGGCGGCAACGTCTACGTCGAGGAGCGCACCGTTGACGTGCACATCCGTCGCCTGCGCAAGGCGCTGGGTGAAGCCTACGAAAATCTGGTACAAACCGTCCGTGGCACTGGCTACCGCTTCTCGACCAAGAGCTGATCGAGTTCAAAAGCGCCAAGCTGCACGTCGTTGTACAAGGACCGTCAATTGAACCAGAACTGGCATGCAACCCTGATTCGCCATCTGCTGTTGCTGATTACCGTCTGCCTGATCGGCGGGCTGGTCAGCGGCTACTATGGCTGGAGCCTGGCCATTGGCCTGGCGCTCTACCTGGGCTGGACCCTCAAGCAACTGCTGCGCCTGCATGACTGGCTGCGCAATCACCAGCCCGACGAAGCACCGCCCGATGGTTACGGCCTGTGGGGCGAGGTGTTCGACAGCATCTACCACCTGCAACGCCGCGACCAACGTGTTCGGGGCCGCCTACAGGCCGTGATCGACCGGGTGCAGGAGTCCACCGCCGCGCTACGTGACGCAGTGATCATGCTCGACAGCGACGGTAACCTGGAATGGTGGAACCGCGCTGCCGAGACCCTGCTGGGCTTCAAGACCCCGCAGGACGGCGGCCAGCAAGTGACCAACCTGGTACGCCACCCGCGCTTCAAGGAATACTTCGAGGCAGAAAACTACCTCGAGCCGCTGGAAATCCCTTCGCCAATCAATGACCGCATGCGTGTGCAGTTGCACATCACCCGTTACGGCAACAACGAACACCTGATGCTGGTGCGCGATGTCACCCGCATTCACCAGCTGGAACAGATGCGCAAGGACTTCGTCGCCAACGTGTCGCACGAGCTGCGCACGCCGCTGACGGTGATCACCGGCTACCTGGAAACCCTGCTGGACAACGTCGAAGACGTGAACCCACGCTGGAGCCGCGCACTGCAGCAGATGAGCCAGCAAGGTTCGCGCATGCAGACCCTGCTCAACGACCTGTTGCTGCTGGCCAAGCTGGAAGCCACCGATTACCCCTCGGACAACCAGCCGGTGGCGGTCGATGCCCTGCTCACTGCCATCAAGGGCGACGCCCAGGCCCTGTCCGGGCCGCGCAACCAGCGCATCAGCCTGGAAGCTGCGCCTGGTTTGAAGCTCAAGGGCAGCGAGTCGGAGCTGCGCAGCGCCTTTTCCAACCTGGTATTCAACGCGGTCAAATACACTCAGGACGAAGGCAACATCCGCATCCGCTGGTGGGCCGATGCCCAGGGTGCGCATCTGTCGGTGCAGGATTCGGGGGTGGGCATCGATGCCAAGCACCTGCCACGCCTGACCGAGCGTTTCTACCGTGTAGATTCCAGCCGTGCGTCGAACACCGGCGGTACCGGGCTGGGGCTGGCAATCGTCAAGCATGTGCTGATGCGCCACCGCGGCAAGTTGGAAATCAGCAGCGTGCCGGGGCATGGCAGCACCTTTACCTGTCACTTTGCGCCGGCACAATTGGCCAACGGCAAGGCTTGAGGGCCTCGGGGGCTGCTTTGCAGCCCATCGCGACACAAGGCCGCTCCTACACGGGATCGCGGTCTCCTGTAGGAGCGGCCTTGTGTCGCGATGGGCGCAAAGCGCCCCCAAAGAATCCATCGCCCTTTGCTTTTGCGGCCCCAGCCGCTACATTGGATCCCCTGTGCCAGCAAAAGCTGGCACTTTTTTTCTCTATCTCAAAGACGGACCCGTAAAAACTCCATCATGGACCCTTCCCCTGGTATCAGCCTCACCTCGTTATTCGCCGACTTCGGCATGATCATCTTTGCCTTCCTGCTGGTGCTGCTCAACGGCTTCTTCGTTGCCGCCGAGTTCGCCATGGTCAAGCTGCGCGCCACCCGCGTAGAGGCCATCGCCGAGCAGCACGGCTGGCGCGGCAACATCCTGCGCAAGGTACACAACCAGCTCGACGCCTACCTGTCGGCCTGCCAGTTGGGCATCACCCTCGCCTCGCTGGGCCTTGGCTGGGTGGGTGAGCCCGCCTTCGCCCACCTGCTGGAGCCGCTGCTGGCCTACTTTGGCGTGGACAGCGCCGAGCTGGTCAAGGCGATCTCGTTCTTCGTCGCCTTCTTCGTCATCTCGTACCTGCACATCGTGGTTGGCGAGTTGGCCCCCAAGTCCTGGGCCATTCGCAAGCCAGAACTGCTGTCGTTGTGGACGGCCGTGCCGCTGTACCTGTTCTACTGGGCAATGTACCCGGCCATCTACCTGCTCAATGCCAGCGCCAACACCATCCTGCGCATTGCCGGCCAGGGCGAGCCCGGCCCGCACCACGAGCACCACTACAGCCGCGAAGAACTGAAGCTGATCCTGCACTCCAGCCGCGGTCAGGACCCAAGCGACCAAGGCATGCGCGTGCTGGCCTCGGCCGTGGAAATGGGCGAGCTGGAAGTGGTCGACTGGGCCAACTCGCGTGAGGACATGATCAGCATCGACGCGCATGCGCCGCTGAAGCAGATCCTGGCCCTGGTGCGCCGCCACAAATTCAGCCGCTACCCGGTGTATGACGCCGAGCGCGAAGAATTCACCGGCCTGCTGCACATCAAGGACCTGCTGCTAGAGCTAGCTGAGCTTGAGCATTTGCCGAGACCATCGACCTGGAAGACCTAGCCCGGCCACTGGAGCGCGTATCGCGGCACATGCCGCTGTCGCAACTGCTGGAGCAGTTCCGCAAGGGCGGCGCGCATTTCGTCCTGGTGGAGGAAGCCGACGGCAAGGTAATCGGCTACCTGACCATGGAAGACGTGCTGGAAGTGCTGGTAGGCGATATCCAGGACGAACACCGCAAGACCGAACGCGGCATCCTCGCCTACCAGCCGGGCAAGCTGCTGGTACGCGGCGACACACCGCTGTTCAAGGTCGAGCGTCTGCTGGGCATCGACCTCGACCACATCGAGGCAGAAACCCTGGCCGGGTTGATCTACGAAACCCTCAAGCGAGTGCCTGAAGAAGAGGAAGTGCTGGAGGTCGAAGGGCTGCGCATCATCATCAAAAAGATGAAAGGGCCCAAGATCGTGCTGGCCAAGGTACTGAAGCTGGATTGAGGGCCATGGGGCTGCTTTGCAGCCCCAAACATCTCAGGGGTTACCCGCAGTAAAGTCGGGCAACCCGCTGATTGGCCTGTCGAACCGGTAAGGTATCGACTCCAGCGCCAACCCCACATTGCGCTGCACCACGAAATGCAGGTGCGGCCCTGTGCTGTTGCCGGTATTACCCGACTTGGCCAGCATCTGCCCCTGCCGTACCCGCTGCCCCTCCGCCACCACCACCGAGCCACGCATCAGGTGCAGGTAAACGCCCATGGTGCCATCCGGGTGCAGGATCCTGACAAAATTGCCCGACGGGTTGGGCTCGCGCCCGCTCTGGCTGTTCTGCATCTTCACCACCACCCCTTCCCGCGCCGCGATGATGGGCGTGCCTTCGGGCATGGCGATATCCATGGCATAGCGCCCCTTGGGTCCAAAATGACTGACACGGCCATTGGGCCCCTGGGTGACGCGGAACGGCCCGCCGATCCACGGGAACGCATAGCGAAAGCCCTGGGGCCGTTTGCCTGGGTCACCCATGGCCTGTAGCAGGGTCGAACGGTAGTTCAGCAGCAGCCCTGGCCGCCCCCTGAGCACGCTGAGCATCTGCGTGGTGCGCGGCGGTAGCAGCCGGCGCACGATACGCGGGGCATCGCCGCCTTGTGCGTTCACCAGGTTGTCCAGCCGTAACTCGACCTCTACCGGCACATGCAGCTCGTTGCGTGCCGAGAAGCTCACACCACCGTCGAAGGTTTTTGCGTTAAGCAGCACCTGGCCTTCGAGCGTTTCGACCATGGGTTCGAGCAACACCAGGGGCTTGGCGCCGGGGCCGGGCCGGTCGGAGTAGGAGATCACACCGGATTCGTCAGTGATCTTGTAGAGCGTCACACCCAGGCTCGACGCCGAGGCCATGAGCAATGCACAGAACAGCAGCAGGCGCGCGGGCATGATAGTGGCTTTTTGACAGTTATGATCTGTCGAAGCCTAGCAGCGGGTTTTGTGGCGGGTATTGCAGTTGGTCGGATGGCGCAGGAGCAGCCCTGTGCTGCCCCTGCCCCTGCCTCAGGCGCCGGGGGTGAAGTGCTTCTGCGCAGTCCCTCGGGCAATCAGCCGCGACAGGTAGTCGAGCTTCTGGGCATCCTGGTCGACGAACTTGAACGTCAACTGCAGCCAGTCACTGTCAGGCTTGGGCTCCAGCGCCGCGACAGCATGCAGGTAACCGTTCAGACGAGCGACTTCGGCGCTTTCGCCCTGCTCCAGGTCCAGCACCGCGCCTTCGAGCACCTGTGGCAGCGCTTCGCTGCGGCGTACCACCAGCAGCGCTTCTTTCAGGCTAAGCGCCTTGATCACGCACGGCTGCATGCCACTGGCCAGGCGCAGCTGGCCCTGACCACGGCCGCTCGGCGCGGAGGCAGCAGGTGCGGGCGCCGTGACCAGAGGCTTAGCCGGTGCTGGCGCAGGCGCCGAAACCTTGACCGCTTCCGGCTTGCCGGCGGTCAGCGCGTTCAACGAATCGTTCGCGAACGCCGAATTGGTACGCGCCGGGCCAATAGCCATCAGGCTGTCGAGCTTGCCGATCTTGGTCAGGGCTTTTTTCACCTTGGTCAGCAGTTGTTCGTTGGTGAACGGCTTGCCGACAAAGTCGGAAACGCCCGCCTGGATCGCCTGAATGACATTTTCCTTGTCGCCACGGCTGGTCACCATGATGAACTGAAGGTGCTTCAGCGCAGGCTGCTGGCGGCACCAGGTGAGCAGCTCCAGGCCGGACATTTCCGGCATTTCCCAGTCGCACAGGACCAGGTCGAACGCTTCCTTGCCGAGCATGGCCATGGCCTTGCGACCATTGACCGCGTCGTCGATGGCCATGCCCGGGAAGGCATTGCGCAGGCACTTGCGGACCAGGTCACGGATAAACGGGGCGTCATCCACGACCAGCACATTCACTTTACTCATCGATACTCCTTCTGAATCCCGACTAGCCTACTGCCAAGTACTGGCCATTTGCTACAACCTGGTCACGCCGGGATCGTTCGCGGGTGCCTGCCGGCTCTCGACCGCAAACGAAAACGCCCGGCCAAGGCCGGGCGTCGATGCTCGGGAGCAACCTTATTTATCGTCAGATTCACCTGGAACATTAGCCTTTTCGCCGTCGACGACAGCAGTGCCCTGCACTTCTGCAGTCATGCGCTTGAGGCCCATGTGCCGCACGTCGGTGCCGCGCACCAGGTAGATAACCAATTCGGAGATGTTGCGCGCATGGTCGCCAATACGCTCCAGCGAGCGCAGCACCCAGATCACGCTCAACACCCGCGAGATAGAACGCGGGTCTTCCATCATGTAGGTGACCAGCTCACGCAGCGCTGTCTTGTATTCGCGGTCGATGGTCTTGTCGTACTGGGCCACCGACAACGCCAGGTCGGCATCGAAGCGAGCAAAGGCGTCCAGCGCATCGCGGACCATGTTGCGCACCTGGTCGCCGATGTGGCGCACCTCGACGTAGCCGCGTGGCGACTCGCCTTCTTCGCACAGCTGGATAGCGCGGCGGGCGATTTTGGTCGACTCGTCACCAATGCGCTCCAGGTCGATCACCGACTTTGAAATGCTGATGATCAGGCGCAGGTCGGAGGCCGCCGGCTGGCGGCGGGCGAGGATGCGCAGGCACTCCTCGTCGATGTTGCGCTCCATCTGGTTGATCTGCTCGTCGACCTCACGCACTTGCTGGGCCAGGCCAGAGTCGGCTTCGATCAGCGCGGTCACCGCGTCGTTGACCTGCTTTTCCACCAGCCCGCCCATGGCCAGCAGGTGGCTGCGCACCTCTTCGAGCTCGGCGTTGAACTGCTGGGAAATGTGATGGGTAAGGCTTTCTTTGTTGATCATCATTCGCTCCGCGAAGAAGCTGCAAGCTTCAAGTAGTTCGTCTCGTTCCCTGGCGGGTCGGGCTTAGCCGTAGCGCCCGGTGATGTAGTCTTCGGTCTGCTTCTTCGCCGGGTTGGTGAACAGGGTATCGGTATCGCCGAATTCGACCAGTTTGCCCATGTACATGAACGCGGTGTAATCCGAAACACGGGCCGCCTGTTGCATGTTGTGGGTCACGATGACGATGGTGTACTTGGATTTCAATTCGTAGATCAGCTCTTCGACCTTCAACGTCGAGATCGGGTCCAGCGCGGAGCAGGGTTCATCGAGCAACAGCACCTCCGGCTCCACCGCGATGGTGCGGGCGATGACCAGGCGCTGCTGCTGGCCACCGGACAGGCCCAGCGCCGACTCGTGCAGGCGATCTTTCACCTCGTCCCACAAGGCCGCGCCCTTCAACGCCCATTCGACGGCTTCATCCAGCACGCGCTTCTTGTTGATGCCCTGGATGCGCAGGCCGTAGACGACGTTCTCGTAGATGGTCTTGGGGAACGGGTTGGGCTTCTGGAACACCATGCCCACACGGCGGCGCAGCTCGGCCACGTCTTCGCCCTTGCGGTAGATGTTGTTGCCGTACAGGTTGATGGCGCCTTCCACGCGGCAACCGTCAACCAGGTCGTTCATGCGGTTGAAGGTGCGCAGCAGGGTCGACTTGCCGCAGCCGGACGGCCCGATGAAGGCGGTCACGCGCTGCTTGGGGATGTTCATGCTGACGTCGAACAACGCCTGCTTGTCGCCGTAGAACAGGCTCAGGCCCGGCACTTCGATGGCCACGGTTTCTTCGGCCAGGCGCAGGCTCTGCTTGTTGCGGCCCAGGGCAGACATGTCGATGCCGTGGGTATGGGAATCTTGCTGCATGGTCAACTCCATACGCTATCAATTCGTTTCAAAGGGCCGCCCGGCGTTCGGGCGGCACGCTTGCAATCAGGGTCAGCTGTCCAGCGCCTTGTACTTCTCGCGCAGGTGGTTGCGGATCCACACGGCCGACAGGTTGAGGGTGGCGATCACCAGCACCAGCAGCAGCGCCGTGGCATATACCAGCGGCCGCGCGGCTTCGACGTTCGGGCTTTGGAAGCCGACGTCATAGATATGGAAGCCCAGGTGCATGATCTTCTGGTCCAGGTGCAGGTACGGGTAGTTCCCGTCCACCGGCAGCGACGGCGCCAGCTTCACCACACCCACCAGCATCAGCGGCGCCACTTCACCGGCAGCGCGGGCCACGGCGAGGATCATGCCGGTCATCATGGCCGGGCTGGCCATTGGCAGGACGATCTTCCACAGCGTTTCCGCCTTGGTCGCACCCAGCGCCAGCGAACCTTCACGCACGGTGCGTGGGATACGCGCCAGGCCTTCTTCGGTCGCCACGATCACCACCGGCACCGCCAGCAGTGCCAGGGTCAGCGATGCCCACAGCAGGCCAGGGGTGCCCAGGGTCGGCGCCGGCAGTGCTTCGGGGAAGAACAGGCGGTCGATCGAGCCACCCAGCACGTAGACGAAGAAGCCCAGGCCGAACACGCCGTAGACGATCGCCGGCACACCGGCCAGGTTGTTCACCGCAATGCGGATCAAACGGGTCACCGGGCCTTGCCTTGCGTATTCACGCAGGTAGACAGCGGCCAGCACGCCGAACGGGGTGACGATCACGGCCATGATCAGGGTCATCATCACCGTACCGAAGATGGCCGGGAAGATACCGCCCTCGGTGTTGGCTTCACGCGGGTCGTCGCTGAGGAACTCCCAGACCTTGGCAAAGTAGGTGCCCAGCTTGGTGAAACCGGACATGCCGTTCGGCTGGATGGCGTGCACCACCTTGCTCAGGTTGATTTCCACTTCACGGCCATTGCCATCGCGCGCCACCAGGCTGTCGCGGGCGAAGGCTTGGTGCAGGCCAGTCAGGCGGTCTTCGATGGCCTTGTAGCGGCTGTTCAGCTCGGCGCGGTCGGCGTCCATGTCGGCCTGGGCGGCAGCGTCCAGCTTGCCGTCCAGTTCCAGCTTGCGGGCCTGCAGGCGTAGGCGCTCGAGGCCATGGTTGATGGCACCGATGTCCTTCTTTTCCAGTTGCTGCAGCTCGCCATTAAGGTGGTTGGCACGCTTGAGACGGGCTTGCAGCTCGGTCCAGGCTGCAGGGCCTTCGGCAACCACGCGGCCTTGTTCCTTGACGCTGACCAGGTAGCCGTAGAAGTTACCCCACTCGCGGCGCTCCAGGGCGATCAGGTCGGCCGGGCGCTGTTCGTCGACCAACCAATCGCCAACCACCCAGGTGAAGTCGCTGCCGTTGAGGTCGCGGTTACCCACCTTGATCAGCTCGCGGGTCATGAACTCCGGGCCTTGGTCCGGTACCGGCAGGCCGGCGCCCTTGAGGCGGGCACGCGGCACCTCTTCCTTTTGCACCACTTCGCCGATAACGATGTGATCAGCCTGGCCCGGCACCTTGTAGGTGGCCTGGACAAGATCGGCCGGCCAGAAGTGGCCCAGGCCGCGCACGGCGATCACCGCCAGCAGGCCGACGGTCATGATCACCGCCATGGCCACCGCGCCGCCGCTCATCCAGACGCCTGGGGCGCCGCTCTTGAACCAGCCTTTGAGGGAATCCTTTTTCACGGATCGCTACCTTTCTATCAAAGCGACGAGTATTTCTTGCGCAGACGCTGGCGAATCAGCTCGGCCAAGGTGTTCATGATGAAGGTGAACATCAGCAGCACCAGGGCGGCCAGGAACAGCACGCGATAGTGGCTGCCACCGACTTCCGATTCCGGCATTTCCACGGCCACGTTGGCGGCCAGGGTGCGCATGCCTTCGAACAGGTTCATTTCCATCACCGGGGTGTTGCCGGTGGCCATCAGCACGATCATGGTCTCGCCCACTGCCCGGCCCATGCCGATCATCAACGCCGAGAAGATGCCTGGGCTGGCGGTGAGGATGACCACGCGGGTCAGGGTCTGCCAGGGCGTCGCGCCCAGTGCCAGCGAGCCGAGGGTCAGGCTGCGTGGCACGCTGAACACCGCATCTTCGGCAATGGAATAGATGTTCGGGATGACCGCGAAGCCCATGGCGATGCCCACTACCAGGGCGTTGCGCTGGTCGTAGGTGATACCTAGGTCGTTGGTGATCCACAGGCGCATGTCGCCGCCGAAGAACCAGCTTTCCAGGTGCGGGCTCATGGTCAGGGCGAACCAGCCGGTGAACAGGATGACCGGGATCAGGATCGCCGCTTCCCAGCCATCCGGCACACGCAGGCGGATCGACTCCGGCAGGCGGCTCCAGACGAAGCCGGCCAGCAGGATGCCAAACGGCATCAGCAGGAACAGGCTGAACACACCCGGCAAGTGGCCTTCCAGGTATGGGGCCAGGAACAGGCCGGCGAAGAAGCCGAGGATCACCGTCGGCATCGCTTCCATCAGCTCGATCACCGGCTTGACCTTGCGGCGCATGCCAGGGGCCATGAAGTAGGCGGTGTAGATGGCAGCGGCAATGGCCAGCGGGGCGGCCAGGATCATCGCGTAGAACGCGGCCTTGAGGGTACCGAAGGTCAGCGGCGACAGGCTGAGCTTGGGCTCGAAGTCGGTGTTCGAAGCGGTCGATTGCCAGACGTACTTGGGTTCGTCGTAGTTCTCGTACCACACCTTGCCCCACAGCGCACTGAAGGAAACCTCCGGGTGCGGGTTGCGCAGGCTCAGCGGCAGCAGCTTGCCACCTTCTTCGATGATGATGCGGTTGGCGCGTGGCGACAGGGCCAGGATGCCAGGGCCTTCGGCAGCCGGCTCGACCAGCAAGGTACGGTGCGCGGTGCTGTGGAACACGCCCAGCTTGCCGTCGGCGTCGAGGGCGATGAAGCCCTTGCGGCGCTCTTCGGCGTCGATCTGCACGATAGGCGCCTTGCCCATCTGGAAGGTACGAATCTGCTTGAAGCGCGATTCGCCATCCGGGTCGCGGGCCATGAACCACTGGGCCAGGCCGCCCTTGGAGTCACCGATGATCAGCGAAATGCCACCGACCAGCTGGGCCGTGGCGGTAATTTCAGTGTCGGCGCTTTCAGACAACTTGTAACGGCCGTTGAGGCTCTTGTCGCGCAGGCTGAACACGTCAGCCGTGGCGCGACCGTTGATCACGTACAACCACTGCTGGCGCGGGTCGATGAAGATGTTCTTCACCGTTTCGGTCATCTGCGGCAGGGCGATACGGTTCTGCTCGGTGGTGACCTCTTCGGTCATCATGTTTTCCGTGCGAGTCAGCTCGACCACCTGCAGGTGCGCGCCAGTGGAACCGGCCAGCAGCAAGGTGTCGCCATTGACGTTGACGCTCACGTGCTCCAGCGCGCGGCCCTGTTCGTCGAGCACGAACGGCTGCTCGCCGTACGGGTAGTCGATGCCGGGGGCGATGGTTTTCTTGTTGTCGGGGTAGGTGATCTTGTAGGTGTGGTGGAACACCAGCGCCTGGCCATTGGACAAGCCAAGCACCACCAGCGGGCTGCCCGGCTGGTCGGTACTGATCGACGTGACCTGGGTGTCTGCCGGCACCGGCAGGTCGACCCGCTTGAGCGCGTTGCCGGTTTTGGTATCGAAGAACAATGCCTGGCCCTTGTCCGAAACCCGCATCCCCACCAGGTTCTGCTCTTCAAGCGCGATCATCAGCGGGTTGCCGGCATCCTGCTGCAGCCAGGTCGGCTCCAGGGCTTTCTTGCTGGTCAGCTGGGCGCCCTGGAACAGTGGCAGTACCACGTACGCCAGGTAGAAGAAGATCAGGGTGATTGCCGCCAGTACGGCAAGACCGCCGACCAGCACATACCAGCGGGTCAGGCGGTCCTTGAGCGCGCGCATGCGGCGCTTGCGTTGCAACTCGGGCGTATTGAAATCAATGCGCACGGGCTGGGAGTTTTGGGTCATGTTGGAATTGGCCAGATCATTCATGCGCACACCCTAGCGGTCCCGTGTGACAAAAACATTACAAAGTGGTGACGCGCGAAAGCCCGCCGCACAGGGAACCTGGCTTCGGACTGGAAATTCGTGGAAGAGGCCGGGCAGTGGCTCCGGCCTCTTCTTAATTACTTACTTCTTTGCAACGTTACCCGCGTGGGACAGGCCCAGGTCAGCCAGGGTCTTGTCGACGACTTTGGCCGGCAGCGGAATGTAGCCATCCTTCACCACGACCTGCTGGCCAGCTTGCGACAGCACCAGCTTGACGAACTCGGCTTCCAGCGGAGCCAGAGGCTTGTTCGGCGCCTTGTTGACGTAAACGTACAGGAAGCGCGACAGCGGGTAGCTGCCATTCAGGGCGTTGGTTTCGTTGTCTTCGACGAACTCGCCGCCTTCCTTCTTGGCCAGGGCCACGGTCTTGACGCTGGCAGTCTTGTAACCAATGCCCGAGTAACCGATGCCGTTCAGCGAAGAGCTGATCGACTGCACGACCGAAGCCGAGCCAGGCTGCTCGTTGACGTTAGGCTTGAAGTCGCCTTTGCACAGGGCTTCTTCCTTGAAGTAGCCGTAGGTGCCCGAGACCGAGTTGCGGCCGAACAGCTGGATTGGCTTGTTGGCCAGGTCGCCGGTCACACCGACGTCACCCCAGGTCTTGATCTCGGCCTTGCCACCGCACAGGCGGGTGGAGGAGAAGATGGCGTCGACCTGAGCCATGGTCAGGCCCTTGATCGGGTTGTCTTTGTGCACGAACACGGCCAGGGCATCGACGGCGACCGGGATTGCGGTCGGCTTGTAGCCGTACTTCTGCTCGAAGGCCTGCAGTTCGACGTCTTTCATCTTGCGGCTCATCGGGCCGAGGTTGGCGGTGCCTTCGGTCAGCGCGGGTGGCGCGGTGGAGGAGCCGGCTGCCTGGATCTGGATGTTTACGTTCGGATATTCCTTCTTGTAGGCCTCGGCCCACAGCGTCATCAGGTTCGCCAGGGTGTCGGAACCAACGCTGGAGAGGTTGCCCGATACACCGGTGGTCTTGGTGTAGGTCGGGATCGCAGGATCGACAGCGGCTACCGCGTTGGCGGTTGCAACGCCAGCGGCGGCAAAGGTGAGGGCCGCCATCAAACGCTTCAGTTTCATGCCTTGCTCCTAGCAGGAATATTGGGGTGTTGGATGGAACGGGCCCAAGTATCGGCAGGCCGCATGAACACGATATGACTTCATTGTGACAATTGGATGAAAGGCCATCATCGGTTATCCGGGATGGCCTGACTTGATATCGCTGGGAAACTGGCGGCGCTAAAGCTCGCGGCGATCCCTGAACATGACGTATACCGGTGCCAGCCCAGCCTGCGGCGGAAACACCACGATGTAGTCATCGAATTGAACCTGCGTCAGGTCCATGAAGCGCTCTATGATAGGCACATTGGGCATGTGCAGATAGCTAATGCTCGGCGGCCGGGAGATGTCTATCGGCGGATAGGGCGCGCTGCCCTTCTGCCACAGAACGGTAACAGGCGCCCCGGTCTCGCTAGTGAATGCGAAAGCCCGCCGACCCGCATCCCAACCAGCTTCCCGCACCCGCACGCGCGAAGGCACGATGGGGCCCTGCGTCGAGGTCATCAGCACATGACAGTAACGGGTAAAGGGTTTTACACCTTTGGTGCTGCCGGAGCGGGCACCACGCACCATCGAGCACAGACGCATGGGCAGATCCACCTCTGCCCGTTCAGCGGCCAGATCGGCCCAATCCTGCCGATCTTCGTCGAGTATTTCAGCAAGTGGCACCGTCAGCCCGAAACGCGGGTCATCGCTTGGGGTTCCCTGCACAAACTCGATTAAATCCGCATACGTACCGGGGTGGTCACCTTGCAAGGAGGTCGCCTGCCACTCCAGCTCTGCCACCGCCGAGCGCACGGTCTTGATCAGATGGCGTTGCTGTTGGGCAACGTCACCGTTCAAGCCCTGCGCCATCAGCAATGCCGGGTGCAGGTTTGAGGCATCAGCTGCCGCTACCAACGTCAAAGGCCCATGCCCTGGGCCAGCCCCGGTCGCTTTGGCCAACTGGGCAATACGTGCTTCCAGGTGTTCTATCAGTGTCACACCGCGAGCGTACAACACGGAATGACGCCCTTGCGCCATGGCCAAGGCCGCAGCATGACGCTGGCTACCGGCATTCATTTCTTGCAACGCCACGGCCTGAATCGCTGCGTCCAGGAAGGGGCTGGTAGCATCACGCACGGCAGCGTCGAGTGCGAACTTGACCGACATGTGCAACCGCTCAAGTTGAAACACTGCCTGCGCAGCTTGGTGCTGAATGGATTCCAGAGCACGCAGCGTAGCAAGGCTGAAAGCCAGTTGCTGTTCCGGCGTGCTGGCCACTGGGTCAATGGTTAGCTGTTGCTCAAGTGCAGCAAGCTGCAGCGTTGCCTGCTGCTCAGCGGCATGAACCTGCGCCACCAACTTGCGCACTTTCTCCAGGTTGCGAGTGGAAGACTGGCTGGCACGCTGTTCGCTCGCCATGCTTCGAAGCTCTCTTCGCGGCTGTAAATGCTGCCCCTTGAAGGCCGGAAGGCCATTTCTCTGGTGCCACGATTTGATTGTTGCAACGATATGCTCTGGCGAGTTTATAGCGCCGACGGCATCGGCGTTTGAGTAGAACAAAAGGTCACTACCGGCGGGGTGGCCGACTATCTGGTCGAAATGATCGATGAGAGCGTTGTGCTCAGACCTCTGAGTCTCAACGTTCCATAGCGTAGTGACTAGCGATAAGAAACTTTGCTCGTCGTGATCTTGCAGTCGACTTTCAAGCTTCATCTTCCGTGCCCCTTAAAACCAGACCGGATACAACAAAATCCTTAGTGTACGAATAAATCAAATCAATATACCCAAAGCCCGCACCGGAGAGTCGATACATATCCCACCCACCCGTCTTACCTATCGGTTCCGGCATTACCAACGGCTCGCTCGTTCTTAGAGGACTACCCCAAGCAGCTCTAACAGCGCTCTTATCTAAGCAACCGTAGGGCTCAGATAAAAAATCTTTAAATTCAGGCGCCAAATCCACTCGCCTTATGATAGTTATAGCCACCGCTTTTAACATTTTGCTGTCTGAATCAAACTCAAAACTAACACCCGGCTCCGGCTCTAGGTAAAAATCCTCCGCCCCCGGGTAAAGCTTGATACGTCGCAGATTCGGATCAAGCCCATTCTCAACTAAATCAGCATAAGTCCTGTTAACGCTTTCCAGCCAAGGCTCAACTGCTACAATCCTTTTCATGCGTCACCTTTTATTAATCAGTTTTTTGAGCAATTCTGTAAGCTCCACCTTGATACCCTCAACACGTTCAGGCGAAATTCCATTTTCTATTAAACCTTTCTTTAGTGCTTCAACATTACTGCCAATAGCTGACAAGGGATCTTTGGCATCTAGAGCTTGTTTAGCTTTGGTGTTACGCCCGCCGTACGTTTCGCTGTACTTTCGATGCACTTCTGTAGGAATAACGACAGCAGGTGCACGCCTTAGTATTTGGTATATTTCATACAGTTGCAGGTCTGGAAAATTTTTCTGTAACCATCGTTTCAATGCCGATTGAGATGGAATGTGGTCCACGCCCATGTCATCCCTTATGCTGCGACGCTCCAAGTCATTATAATTCCCAGTTTCTCCGACTTCTGCAGGTTCATTATTAACCAGCCCAGGCTCCGGCAGATCTACATCACCACCGAATCCAGGAATTATGGCCCCAGTCTCACCCGGATTCTCGCCAGGAAGTATTTCAAGACTTGGCCCCACAGGATCCAAGGTATCGCCTGGCAGAATGCCCGGCAGTAACGGCCCCTCCGGCAAGGGTGTCGGGCCGAGCAGCTCCGCGCCTGGGGCCACCAACGGCGTCCAGGTGCGTGATGGTTGGCCCTGAACAATGCCAGCATCGAACTCAAGGGCCAGACTGGCGGCGAACCACGGCTCGAACGGCAGGACCACTGCCGGCACGCCTAGAGTGTCCGCTGGTGTGTGGATTCTTAGCTGGTCAAGGTTGTAGCCAACATCAACAGCTCCAACATGACGAAGCTCAAACTCGTGTCGCGCGCCGCTCCAACTTGCTCGCGGGGCCACGGGTGGAAAACCCCTGATGATTCGACGCTGATTCACCTCATCGAATTGACCGAGCAACCCCTGCTCCGCCGCAATGGCCCGCCATACCGCGCTTTCGAATGCCGGCATGCCGGTGAACAAGCGGCCGCGTAGCTGGTTACCAACCTGCACCGGCATTGCTACGCCAGCGGCAGCGCCATTCGCGGGCCACCAGTCAGCGCCAGCGACTTGGCCATTACCGCTGACAACACCAGTACCCGCCGGCGAAACTACGAATGAAAAGTACTGGGGCAGTTGACCAGGGATACAGACGATGCAGTCATCGAAGCGAAGGTCCACGCCAGCGCCAACCTCTGCAGCTTGTGGCTCAAGCGCGAGCATCCGGCCGTTGGACGGGCTTTCCGCCACCGGGGTAGCGTTACCCAGAACGATGGTTTTCCCGTCGGGCGTCTGTGCCTCGACTCGGTAGGTATCGGTGACGGGGTCGTAAACGGCATTCCTGACCCGGACCTCCGGGGCGATTCCGGCGCCTGTGGCGGCCACCGCTATCGCACTGCCACCTGGAAGATGCTCGATCTTGATGCGCTGACCCAGACGGGCCGACCCACCCGCATCGGCGATAGCCTGAAGATCCTGCCCTGGCGCAATGCCCAGCAGGTCTGCATGTATGCCCAAACCTTCGAAGTGACGCCTGCGCTGGGCTTCGGTCAGTTCGCCATTCCCCAGCGCCGGCGAATACAGCATGGCCGTGGCCGAGAGACCGACCGCCTGACCAAGGCGGATAGCTGCAACCCTCAGCACTTCCTTGGCCGCGCTAGCAATCGCCTGCTCGATAGCCGTTGCCAGCTCAGCCGCAACCTGCGCGCCTGCCTGACCAAGCAACACGCCCCCAGCCGACGCAGCCGCTACTGGCACGGTCAGCGTGGCGGCCTCCTTCAGCCGAACAAGGCGCCGGTCTTCGTCAACCTGCTGCTTGTAGCGAATTCTGGATTCGCGCAGCTCAGCGTATTGCCGCTGACGCTCCCATTCCGCCTCCCTGGCGCGCCAGAGCTGTTCCTGTTGGGCATGTTCTACAGCCAGCTCGGCTGAGCGCTGCGACAGCTGGGCAATTGCCTCCTGCAGCAAACGAGCCTCTGAGGCCGCTACGTACGCTGTTTCCCAGCCCTGATGCAGTTGCTGCATGTGTTGCGCGGTCGCCAGCCCGGCCAGTCGGGCGGCGTATGTACCTGCATCAGCATCATGGCCAGCAAAAGCCCCGGCCAACGCCTGCCGATTCGCCAACTCAAGCTGCTTGGCGGCTATAAGCCCTTTGGTTTCGTTTTGCGCTTTGGTGATCTGGTAAAGCTGCCAACGCTCACTGCCGTCGTATTCCGGGCGTTTGCGCGCTGCGTTGATCTCCTGCTGTAGCGCCTGTGCCAAGCCTTGCGCCTGGCCAGCGAAATGCGCATCAAGCTGCACGCGCCGAACTTCACGTGCCTGGCTATGAGCCTCCACTTGCTGCCTATGTAATGCAGCCAGCATTTCGGCATGAGCCCTTGCGGCTGCCGCTTGGCGAGCCTGCTCCTGGGCTCTTGCTTGCGCCAAGGCAGCAGCACGCGCTCTGGCACGCTTCTTCTTGCGACGTCGGCTGGAACCGCCAAAGCCACCACCGAAGCCACCGCCGCCGCCAATGCTGAAGAAGCCGCCCCCGCCGCTACTGGAACCTGAGGAGCCAGGGGTGATGACAACATCACCCGTGGAACTGTCATGAAGTGTGTTTTGAGCCATACAGATTCTCCTTCTCTGTATGGCTCAGGCTGACGATCTAGCCGTCGGTCACTGCGTTACTTATTCCTCTGTCCTTGTTCACGTCTTTCAACATGTTGCAGCAAACGAGAGTCAGCCCCAGCGCAGATCAGCGCTTGTTGGCGAGCAGGTACAGCCCCACAGCCAGACCAACGGCGCACAAGCCTGCCACATAGTAGGCAGGCGCCATCGGGCTCACCTTCAGCAGCGCGGTCACCACCATCGGCGTCAAACCGCCGAAGATCGCGTAGGCCACGTTGTACGAGAACGACAGCCCGCTGAAGCGCACCGCCGCCGGGAATGCCTTGACCATTACATAAGGCACCGCGCCAATCACGCCCACGCACAGGCCGGTCACGGCATACAGCGGGAACAGCAGCTCGGGCCGGGTTGGCAGGCTGTGGTAGAAGGTCCAGGAGCTGGCCAGCAGCAGCAGGCTGCCGATCACGAACACCCGGCCCGCACCAAAGCGGTCGGCCAGGCTGCCGGCGCCGATGCAGCCAAAGCTAAGCAATACAATGGCCAGGCTGTTGGCCTTGAGCGAGTCGGTCGGGCTGATGTGGTAGAAGCTCTGCAGCAGCGCCGGGGTCATCAGGATGACCACCACGATCCCGGCCGACAGCATCCAGGTCAGCAACATCGACAGGATGATCGGGCCACGGTGGTCACGCAGCACGGCGCGCAGTGGCAGCTCCTCGGCCAGTGCCTTACGTTGCTGCATTTCGGCGAACACCGGGGTTTCGTGCAGCCAGCGGCGCAGGTAGACCGAGAACAGGCCGAACACGCCACCCAGCAGGAACGGGATACGCCAGGCGTAATCGGCCACTTCTTCCACGCTGTACACACTGTTGATCAGTGTCGCTACCAGCGAGCCAAGCAGAATGCCGGCGGTCAGGCCTGCCGTCAGGGTACCGCAGGCGTAGCCAGTGTTGCGCGCTGGCACATGCTCGGAGACGAACACCCAGGCACCCGGCACCTCGCCGCCGATCGCCGCGCCTTGGATCACGCGCATCAGCAACAGCAGGATAGGTGCCCACATGCCGATTTGTGCATACGTCGGCAGCAGGCCCATGATCAGGGTCGGCACGGCCATCATGAAAATGCTCAGGGTGAACATCTTCTTGCGCCCGAGCAGGTCGCCGAAATGGGCCATGATGATGCCGCCCAACGGCCGCGCCAGGTAGCCAGCGGCGAAGATGCCGAACGTTTGCATCAGGCGCAGCCACTCCGGCATGTCGGCCGGGAAGAACAACTTGCCCACCACCGTGGCGAAGAACACGAAAATAATGAAGTCGTAGAACTCCAGCGCGCCGCCCAAGGCGGACAGTGAGAGGGTCTTGTAGTCACTGCGGGTCAGCGGCCGCGAGGGCTGCTCGATACTGCTCGGCACGGAAGTCATCGCTCGTTGTTCTCTTTGTAGGGCATGCAGGCCGCTTGGCACGCGGCTTCTGGATTGGGAGACAAGCGAAGATAGCAAATTGCCGAGCTGCGCCGAAAGCGATACAAAATCCCTACAGATATTCATGAATGCACGGTCGTCGCTGGCCGTTATGCTCTATATACTGGCAGTTCGTAGGAAAAGGTTGCTGCTAGCGTGGGATGTTGTGCGAAAACTCCGGTCTTTATGTCAGGCGGTTTCGCAGAGTTTCCCTACGGCCGCCCAGTGAAACGAAATCGGCGTAGTATGTTTCAAGCTGAATCGTTTACCCGGCCTTTGCGCCACACCAACGAAAGCGTCACGGGTCAGAGGCCCCATCGCATGATTGAGCTCGAACAAGAAGATCCGATCCCGCAAGGCGACCTGGCCTTGCAGATCACCGCACTGCCGCGCGAGACCAACGGGTTTGGCGACATCTTCGGCGGCTGGCTGGTTGCCCAAATGGATTTGGCCGGCACCGCCATGGCCAGCCGTGTTGCTGGCGGCCGCGTGGCCACCGTGGCCATCGACCGCATGGCCTTCCTGGTACCGGTGGCAGTAGGCGCGCAGCTGTCGTTCTACACCCAGACCCTGGAAATCGGCCGCAGCTCGATCCAGATGATGGTCGAAGTGTGGAGCGACGACCCGCTGTCCAGCGAATGGCGCAAGGTCACCGAAGCGGCATTCGTCTTCGTCGCCATCGACGGCAGTGGCCGCACCCGCTCCGTGCCTCGTCGCTGAGCCACGCCGGCGGTAAACTCATTGCATGTGCCCGGGTCCAAGGCCCACTGGCAATCAATGAGATGAACGCAATGGCTACCTTCCAGGTCGTAACCGAGCAACATGGCGAACTCAACTGCTGGCGTATCAGCAGCGACCGCGCCGAACTCCTGATCGCCCAGCAGGGCGCACAGATCCTCAGCTACCAGCGGGTGGGCGAACCACCGCTGCTGTGGCTGAGCGACCAGGCCATCTTCCGCCAGGGCAAGTCGGTACGCGCCGGGGTACCGGTGTGCTGGCCGTGGTTTGGCAACCTGCAACGCAACCCCGAGGCCGTGCAGGCCATGTACCACGCTGAGCAGGCACCTGCTCACGGGCTGGCGCGCTCGCGTGACTGGCAGTTGCTGGGCATCGAGGAGGTGGGCGGCGACCTGCGCATTGAATTCGGACTGCCTGAAGCGCAGGGCGACCTGCCCGGCTGGCCTCATGACGTCGAGTTGAAGCTGGTGGTGGAGCTGGGCGAGGCGCTGAAGCTGAACCTGACCAGCCGCAACATGGGCAATACCTCCGTTACTATCAGCCAAGCCCTGCACAGCTACTTTGCCGTCAGCGATGTACGCCAGGCACGGGTCGAAGGGGTCGAGGGGCTGGGTTATATCGAAACCCTGGCGGACTGGGAACAGCGCCAGCAGCTGGGAGCACTGGCGTTTACCGGGGAGACTGACCGGATTTACCTCGACACTCCATCGCGACTGAGCATTGTCGACCCGCATTGGAACCGGCGAGTTACCTTGACCAGCAATGGATCACGTTCGGCGGTGATCTGGAACCCCTGGACCGAGCGGGCGCGGGAGCTGGCAGATATGGCCGACGATGGCTGGCAGCGAATGCTGTGCATCGAAACGGCGAATGTGTGGGATGACCTGGTGGAACTGAAGCCGGGGGCAAGTCATTCGCTGGGACTGCAGATCGGTTGTGAAATGATCTGAGTTTTGCCGTGGTTTTTCGGGCCCCTTCGCGGGTTTACCCGCGAAGGGGCCCGTGCAGATAATCAGAGGTCTGCGTCTTCCACCACCCTCACCTTCCCCGCATCCAGCGCATAGGCCGCATCGGCCAGGTCGTTGCTGACCTTTTCCACCTTCAGCTTGCCGCTGACCCACAGCGGTGTGTAGATGTCATCGATCTTCAACCCTTTCGGGTAGCGCACCAGTACCAGCTGGTTCGGCGGCGGTGGCGGCACATGGATGCACGCACCTGGGTACGGCACCAGGAAAAACAGCGTGCTGTTGCCCTTGGCATCGCTTTCCAGCGGCACCGGGTAACCGCCCAAGCGGATTTCCTTGCCGTTCATGGCCGCCACGGTCTTGGTCGAGTACATCACCGCCGGCAAGCCCTTGCTCTGCTTGAGGCCACCCTTGTCGGTAAAGGTGCCCATGGCTTCTGGCGAGTTGTGGTCGATTTCGGGCATTTGCTCGAGCGCCTTCTGGTCCGACTTGGGCATCAGCTCCAGCCAGTCGGTTTCAGGCAGTTCAGCATGGGCCAGGGCGCTGGCCAACAGCAGGGGGACAAGGAAAAAGGCACGCATGGAAATGCTCGGCAACTCGGATGAATTGCCGGGCATTCTAACCAGTATTCAGCGTTTCTTGATGAATCCGTAGATCACCAGAAGGATGACCGCACCAATCAAGGCGCCAAGGAAGCCTGCTGCCTGCCCAGCCTGGTAAATGCCCAGCGCCTGGCCGCCATAGGTGGCCAACAGGGAGCCGGCAATACCCAGCAGGATGGTCATGATCCAGCCCATGCTGTCGTCGCCCGGCTTGATGAAGCGGGCCAGCAGGCCGACGATGAGGCCGATGAAGATGGTTCCAATGATGCCCATGGCAATCCCTCTGCAGTGAATATGGAACAAGCCAAAGCCTAGACGGCCTTTGGCTTGTTGCCATGTTCAGAGGGCAAGCCGCTTGCAGAAGTTCGATTTGCAGCCCGATCAGTTGCTGATCAGTGCCTCTACTTCGGCAATCTTGCGTTCAAGGGTGGCCATGTCCTGGCAGCGCAGGGTGGCATGGCCAACCTTGCGGCCAACCTTGAAGGCCTTGCCATAGTGGTGCAGGTGGCAGTCGGCGATGGCGACGACCTTGTCCACGGCCGGCACTTCACCGATGAAGTTGAGCATCGCGCTCTCGCCCACCTTGGCGGTCGAGCCCAGCGGCAGGCCGGCAACGGCCCGCAGGTGGTTCTCGAACTGGCTGCACTCGGCGCCTTCGATGGTCCAGTGCCCGGAGTTGTGCACGCGCGGGGCGATTTCGTTGGCCTTCAGGCCGCCGTCCACCTCGAAGAACTCGAAGGCCATCACGCCAACGTAATCCAGCTTCTGCAACACACGGCCGACGTAGTCTTCGGCCAGGGCCTGCAGCGGATGTGCCTGGCTGGCCACCGACAGGCGCAGGATGCCGCTTTCGTGCGTATTGTGCACCAGCGGGTAGAAGCGGGTTTCGCCATCGCGGGCACGTACAGCCACCAGCGACACCTCGCCAGTGAACGGCACGAAGCCTTCCAGCAGGCATGGCACGCTGCCCAGCTCGGCGAAGGTACCGACCACGTCTTCTGGCGTGCGCAGCACCTTCTGGCCCTTGCCGTCGTAACCCAGGGTGCGGGTTTTCAGTACGGCTGGCAGGCCGATGCTGGCCACCGCCGCCTCCAGGTCTGCCTGCGAGAGGATGTCGGCGAAGGCCGGGGTGGGAATGCCCAGGTCGCGGAACATGCTCTTTTCGAACAGGCGGTCACGGGCGATGCGCAGCGCTTCGGCGCTGGGGTACACCGGCACGAACTGCGAGAGGAAGGCCACGGTCTCGGCCGGGACGCTTTCGAACTCGAAGGTGACCAGGTCGACTTCGTCGGCCAACTGGCGCAGGTGGTCCTGGTCGCCGTAGTCGGCACGCAGGTGCTCGCCCAGGGGCGCGGCGCAAGCGTCCGGCGCCGGGTCGAGGAAGGCGAAGTTCATGCCCAGCGGGGTGCCCGCCAGGGCCAGCATGCGGCCCAGCTGGCCGCCACCGATTACACCGATCTTCATGGGTTGAGCCTCAAGCCTGGCGCGGGTCTGGGTTGTCCAGCACGGTGTCGGTCTGTTCCGTGCGGAACTGCTTCAACGCCGCGTGGTACTGCGGGTACTTGGCGCCAAGGATGCTGGCCGACAGCAATGCAGCGTTGACCGCACCGGCACGGCCGATGGCCAGGGTGGCAACCGGCACGCCAGCAGGCATCTGCACGATCGACAGCAGCGAATCGACGCCCGACAGCATCGACGACTGCACCGGCACGCCCAGCACCGGCAGATGGGTCTTGGCGGCGCACATGCCTGGCAGGTGGGCTGCGCCACCGGCACCGGCGATGATCACCTCGATGCCACGGCCCTCGGCCTCCTCGGCATACTGGAACAGCAGATCCGGGGTGCGGTGAGCGGAAACCACCTTCACTTCGTAGGGAATGCCGAGTTTTTCCAGCATATCGGCGGTGTGGCTAAGGGTGGACCAATCGGACTTGGAGCCCATGATCACGCCAACCAGTGCACTCATCGTCGAGCCTCTTCGCTTGTGCGCCCGCAGGCGCGTCAAAAAACAACAAGCCACGCGGGACGACCGGCGTGGCTTGTTTGCTGATCAGGACCGGATGCATCCGGTCGAAAGGCCGCGCAGTATACCGTAAGGTAGTGCGATTAAGGCACCCCGGCGACCAACTGTCGGGCCTTATTTTTCGGGGCTTTGGCTGACTTTTGGGTCAACCGCCGCCGCCCCCTCGAGCTTGCGCCACAACAGCCTGACGTTGGCCTTGCGCACCAGGGCGCAGCGGTACAGGCGAATTTCCAGTGGCACATGCCACTGGCTGCCGCCGCAGACAGCCAGTTCGCCCCGCTCCAGCTCGCCTCGCATCGACAGGCGTGGCACCCAGGCGATGCCCAGGCCTTCCAACGCCATGCTTTTAAGGCTGTCGGCCATGGCGGTTTCATAGACGGTGGTATAACGCAGGTTGCGCTGGCGCAGCAGCAAATTCACCGACCGCCCGAGGAATGCACCCGCGGTATAGGCCAGCAGCGGCACGCTGCCCTCGCCTTCCAGGTCGAACAATGGCTTGCCTTCAGCATCCACTGCACACACCGGCAGCATTTCCGTAGTGCCCATGTGCAGCGACGGGAAGATCTCGGCATCCATCTGCAGGGCCGCATCCGGGTCGTAGAAAGCCAGCATCAGGTCACAGCCGCCCTCGCGCAATGCGTGCACGGCATCTCCGACGTTAGTCGCAACCAGGCGGGTGGCGATGTTCAAACCGTCGTTGCGCAACTGGGCAACCCAACGGGGAAAAAGCCTGATGCCAAGGAGTGTGCCGCCGCTACCTGAACCACCTCGCCCTGCCCACCCTCAAGGTGATGTAAATGGCGGAGAATTTCGCCCAACTGGTCGACAACGGTGCGCGCTGTGACGAGAAAAAGCTGCCCGGCTTCGGTCAGTTCGATCGGTGTGCGGGAACGGTTCACCAGTTGCAGGCCCAGCGCCGCTTCAAGGCTGCGAATGCGCCGGCTGAAGGCCGGTTGGGTCACGAAACGCCGCTCTGCCGCCTGGGAAAAACTGCGGGTAGCGGCCAGCGCACTGAAGTCTTCCAGCCATTTGCTTTCAAGGTTCACGAAGCACATCTCCCGGCATGCACCAAAATGGAACACGCTCGAATGTCAATTGGCGTCACACGAAACACTATGCCGTTTGTGCATAGGTTAGCGTGCAACAGCATTGGCCGCAAAATCACCTTCAGGCCTAGGATTGGCGCCATTCCGGCATGTGCCGGGTCAAAATCGAGATGATATACATCATGTCCTCCGCTGCATCGTTCCGCGTCGAAAAAGACTTGTTGGGTACCCTTGAAGTTCCTGCAGATGCCTACTACGGCATCCAGACCCTGCGCGCTGCCAACAACTTCCACCTCTCCGGTGTTCCACTGTCGCACTACCCGAAGCTGGTCGTGGCCCTGGCCATGGTCAAGCAGGCCGCTGCCGACGCCAACCGTGAGCTGGGTCACCTGAGCGATGCCAAGCACGCTGCCATCACCGCAGCCTGCGCCCGCCTGATCAAAGGCGATTACCACGACCAGTTCGTGGTGGACATGATCCAAGGCGGTGCTGGTACTTCTACCAACATGAACGCCAACGAAGTCATTGCCAACGTTGCACTGGAGGCCATGGGCCACCAGAAGGGTGAGTACCAGTACCTGCACCCGAACAACGACGTGAACATGGCGCAGTCGACCAACGACGCCTACCCGACCGCTATCCGTCTGGGCCTGCTGCTGGGTCACGACGCACTGCTGGCCAGCCTCGACAGCCTGATTCAGGCCTTCGCTGCCAAGGGTAAAGAATTCGACCACGTACTGAAGATGGGCCGTACCCAGCTGCAGGACGCCGTACCGATGACCCTGGGCCAGGAATTCCGCGCCTTCGCCACCACCATGACCGAAGACCTGCAGCGCCTGCGCTCGCTGGCCCCGGAACTGCTGACCGAAATCAACCTGGGCGGTACCGCCATCGGCACCGGCATCAACGCCGACCCTGGCTACCAGGCTCTGGCCGTACAGCGCCTGGCCGCCATCAGTGGCCAGCCGCTGGTACCGGCTGCCGACCTGATCGAAGCCACTTCCGACATGGGCGCCTTCGTGCTGTTCTCCGGCATGCTCAAGCGTACCGCGGTCAAGCTCTCGAAAATCTGTAACGACTTGCGTCTGCTGTCCAGCGGCCCGCGCACCGGCATCAACGAGATCAACCTGCCAGCGCGTCAGCCAGGCAGCTCGATCATGCCAGGCAAGGTCAACCCGGTTATCCCGGAAGCCGTCAACCAGGTGGCCTTCGCCATCATGGGCAACGACCTGGCCCTGACCGTCGCCGCCGAAGGTGGCCAGCTGCAGCTGAACGTGATGGAGCCGCTGATCGCCTACAAGATCTTCGACTCGATCCGCCTGCTGCAACGCGCCATGGACATGCTGCGCGAGCACTGCATCGTCGGCATCACCGCCAACGAACAGCGCTGCCGTGAACTGGTCGAGCACTCGATCGGCCTGGTCACTGCACTGAACCCGTACATCGGCTACGAAAACGCCACCCGTATCGCCCGCGTTGCCCTGGAAAGCGGCCGCGGCGTGCTGGAACTGGTGCGTGAAGAGAAGCTGCTGGACGACGCGATGCTCGACGACATCCTGCGTCCAGAAAACATGATCGCCCCGCGCCTGGTTCCGCTGAAGTCGTAACCAGCCCGCTGCAAACAGTCTCACCAGGTTAAGGGACTAGACACCTCTCAACCTTTCAAGGCCCGAGCCTATGCTTCGGGCCTTTTTTTTGCCTGATGGTTTTGCCGCCACCAGGCGGCCTCGGATATCGGCACACAACTTGCTCCATAATGCGTCCCAGGCCAACGGGATTACCCAGCATGCTGCACAGTCACCTGACCACCCTCAATGCGGTTTCGCTGATCCTCAATGTCTTTCAGGCAGACGGTTGCGAGGCCTCGGCACTGCTGGCCGGCAGCGGCATCGGCCCGGCAGACCTGGGCCACGCCGATGCGCGCATCACCACCCAGCAGGAACTGCAGGTGTGCGCCAACGCAGTGGCCCGGCGTGAGGACATCGGCCTGGAGCTGGGCCGGCGCATGCATGTGTCGTGCTACGGCATGCTCGGTTACGCCCTGCTCTCCAGTGCCACTTTGGGTGACGCCTTGCGCCTGGCGCTGCAGTATCCGGCACTGCTGGGAACAGTCTTCAAGCTGCGTTTGCTCGACGACGGCCAGCGCGTCTGGTTCAGCGCCAGCGACTATCACGACAGCCCTGCGCTGAGCGCGTTCAACGCAGAGTTCTGCCTGGTTTCGCTGAAAGTCATCTGCGACGACCTGCTTGGCCGCCCGTTGCCGCTGCTGGGCACCCGTTTCGAGCACCCTCGTCCTGGTTACCACACACGCTATGCCGATGCGTTCCAATGCCCGATCGGCTTCTCCGCCGAGGACAATGCCTTTGCCTTCGAAAGGCGCTGGCTGGATATGCCGCTGCCGCTGGCCGACCCGATTACCCACAAGGCCATGAGTGAACGCTGCCGACGCCTGAACCTGGAGTTCACGGGCCGCCAGGCCTGGCTAGGGCGGATTCGCCAGCTGCTGGTGCAGCAGTTGGACGCAGCACCGGGGCTGGAAGGGCTGGCGAGGCAGATGAACTGCTCGTCGCGCACCCTGCGTCGGCATTTACAGGCGTTGGGCTGCAGTTATCAACAGCTGCTGGACGAGCTAAGGTTCGAACGGGCCAAGCAGTTGTTGGCAGACGAGCAAATGCCGATTTACCGGATTGCCGAGACCTTGGGCTTCAGTGAGACGGCCAGCTTTCGGCATGCGTTCCAACGCTGGAGTGGTGTGGCGCCCAGCCACTTTCGCGGTTGAGCTGCTGCGGCCAAAGCGCTTGGCCATATCGATCCCCTTTTGGCCATTTGCGTCGTTCTCCCGTACTGATCCGCCCATGACAATGGACCCACGCCAGTACCCACCGGAGAACAACAATGCTGACGATCTATTCCGATGACCACCGCCTGCACCACGGCCGCTGCGAGCTGATCGACGGCAAGCTGATGCCCTGCTTCGAAATGCCTTCGCGTGCAGACCATGTGCTCGACCAGGTAAAAAAGCGCAACCTCGGCGATATCCAAGGCCCTACCGATTTCGGCCGCGCGCCGTTGCTTCGCATCCACAGCGCCGACTACCTGAACTTCTTCGAGGGCGCCTGGGCCCGCTGGGCCGCATTGGGCCATGAGGGCGACCTGCTACCCTTCACCTGGCCTGCACGCACCCTGCGCCAGGTAAAACCCACTGGCCTGCACGGTGAGCTGGGCTACTACAGTTTCGATGCCGGTGCACCGATCACCGCCGGCACTTGGCAAGCGGCCTACAGCGCCGCCCAGGTCGCCCTTACCGCCCAGGCAGCGATCCAACAAGGTGCCCATTCGGCCTTCGCGCTGTGCCGTCCGCCAGGGCACCACGCCGCTGGCGAAGTGATGGGTGGCTACTGCTACCTCAACAACGCCGCCATCGCCGCTCAGGCCTTCCTCGACCAAGGCCGGCGCAAGGTTGCCATCCTCGACGTCGACTACCACCACGGCAACGGAACCCAGGACATCTTCTACAGCCGCGACGATGTGTTCTTTGCCTCGATCCACGGCGACCCGCAGGATGAATTCCCGTTCTTCCTCGGCTATGCCGATGAAACCGGCGAAGGCGCCGGCGAGGGCTGCAACATCAACTACCCCTTGCCGGCCGGTAGCGACTGGGCTGCCTGGAGTGCCGCCCTGGAAGACGCCTGCCAGCGCATCGCCCGCTATGACGCCGACGTACTGGTGATCTCCCTGGGTGTGGACACCTTCAAGGATGACCCCATCTCGCAGTTCAAGTTGGACAGCCCGGACTACCTGGAGATGGGCCAGCGCATCGGCCAGCTGGGCAAGCCGACCTTGTTCGTGATGGAAGGCGGCTACGCTGTGGAAGAAATCGGTATCAACGCGGTCAATGTGCTGGAAGGCTTCCAGCGCGCCCAGCCAGGAGCCCGGTAATGGTCCGACTCAAGCGTCTGCTCACCCCGTTCATCGCTGCCACCCTGTTCACCGGTGCCCTGCACGCCCAAGCGGAGCAGCGCACCCTGCGTGTGTATAACTGGTTCGATTACATCACCCCGCAGACCTTGACCGACTTCCAGAAGGACAGCGGCGTCAAACTGGTGTACGACATCTTCGACACCAACGAAGCACTGGAGGCCAAGCTGCTCACCGGCAACTCCGGCTATGACGTGGTGGTGCCGTCCAACGTGTTCCTCGCCAAACAGATCGAAGCCGGGGTTTTCCAGCCGCTGGACCGCAGCAAGCTGCCGAACTGGCAACACCTGGACCCGGCGCTGATGAAGCTGATCGAAGCCAACGACCCAGGCAACAAGTTTGCCGTGCCGTATATGTATGGCACCGTGTTGATCGGCTTCAACCCGGCCAAGGTCAAGGCGGCGCTGGGCGACAATGCGCCGGTGGACAGCTGGGACCTGATCTTCAAGGAAGAGAACATCGCCAAGCTCAAGCAGTGCGGCGTAGCCCTGCTCGACTCGCCATCGGAGATCATGCCTCTGGCCCTGCAGTACCTGGGCTTGCCGCCGAACAGCGACAAACCGGCCGACTACAAGAAGGCCGAGGAACTGATGCTGAAGATTCGCCCGCATATCACCTACTTCCATTCCTCGAAGTACATGGCAGATATTGCCAATGGCGACATCTGCGTGGCAGTAGGCTACAGCGGCAGCTTCTCGCAGGCCGCCAACCGCGCCCGTGAGGCGAAAAATGGCGTGGTGGTGGACATGCGCCTGCCCAAGGAAGGCGCGCCGATCTGGTTCGACATGCTGTCGATTCCGAAGGGCGCGGCCAACCCGGAGGATGCGCATGCGTTCATCAACTACCTGCTGCGACCCGAGGTGATCGCACCCATCAGCGACTTCGTTGGGTATCCGAACCCGAACAAAGATGCGACCGCCAAGGTGAACCCGACGATTCGCAACAACCCCAACCTGTACCCGACGGCCGAGGCGATGGCCAAGCTGTATACCCTCAAGCCCCTGGCACGGGATGCCGAACGGGCGCGAACCCGGGCCTGGACGCGGATCAAGTCCGGCACCTGAGTCACCCACGAAGGGCCGCACAGCGGCCCCATTCACTTTCTCCAGGCTTTGCGCAGCTTCATCAGGGCCTCGGCAATCTCACCCTCCGGCACCGCCGCAAACCCCAGCACCAAGCCCGCTCGCTTATCCACAGGCACATCGCTATCCGCCAACCAGAAATTGCTCAGCGGTGTTACCTCCACGCCCACCGCCTCCGCTCTTGCCACCAGTTCCTGCTCTTTCGCAAAGTTATCCACATCGACCTTCACATGCAGCCCGGCCGCCACTTCCGGCATTGCGCCCAACCCCGGAACATCCACTGGCCAACCGGCCTTGAGCACATTGCGCCGGTTCAACGCCGCCTTGCGCATACGGCGGATATGCCGCTGAAAATGCCCGCGGGCCATGAACTCGGCCATCACGCACTGGCTGCTGACCTCCGAATGCCGCACCGCTAGCGCCTTGCCCTGGCTGAACGCCTGCGCCAGCTGCGGCGGGAGCACCAGATAGCCCAGGCGTAACGCCGGGAAGGCGATCTTGCCAAAGGTGCCGACATACAGCACCCGCCCGTGCCGGTCGAGCGCTGCCAGCGGGGCCAGCGGCGCGCCACTGTAGCGATACTCGCCGTCGTAGTCGTCCTCGATGACCCAGCCATCGCTGCGTTCCGCCCAGGCCAGCAATGCCAGGCGGCGCGCCAGGCTCATGGTCACCCCGGTCGGGTACTGGTGAGCAGGCGTGACATAGGCCAGCCGGCAATCCGGCCGTTGCTCGAGCCGGCCGCAATCCATGCCGTCTTCATCCACCGGCACGCCAAACACTCGGCCACCCGCCAGCGTGAAAGCATGACCGGCCGCCCGATAGCCTGGGTTTTCCACAGCCACACCGTCGCCAGGTTGCAGCAGCAGCTGTGCACAAAGGCTGATGGCCTGCTGCGCACCACTGGTGATCACAATTTGTTCAGCCGTGCAGCTCAGCCCGCGCGAGCGGCGCAGGTAAGCCGCGATCAACTCGCGTAAAGCCGGCTCACCTGCCGGATCACCGTAGCCCAGCTGTTCAGGGGAAGGGTTGCGCCAGAAACCCGCCTGCAGCTTGGCCCAGACGTCAAATGGGAACAGGTCGAATGCCGGAATACCGACGCGAAAAGCACGAGGCGCACCGCTTCTTGGCGAGGGCAAATGACCACTTTTCAAGCGCTGTAAAGGCTCGCTCAAACGTCGATCGCTGGATAAATCATCAGTATTTCCAACGGAAAATGTGGATAACCCTGTTGATAAACCCAGGGATAACTCTGTGGATACTTGTGTGGATAGTTTCGGAAGCTGGCTAACGTACGTGCCATCACCGACGCGGCTTTCGATGTAGCCTTCGGCATACAGTTGGTCATAGGCACGCACCACGCTGTTGCGTGACAGCGCCAGCATGCCCGCCAGGTCACGTGTGGCCGGCAGCCGCGTGCCACTGCTCAGGCGCCCATCCAGCACCCGCGCCCGTAACGCCTGATAAAGCTGCTGGCTAAGCCCGCGACGGCGATCAAGGGCGATGCCGGCAGGGTCGAAAGGCAGTATGAGGGGCTGCTGGCTCATGGCATTGGACCTATCAAATCAGACAGTAATGGCTCTTACCCAGAACCAATAGCCTGCCTAGGATGAAGCCATTCGACAAGGATCCCGCCCATGTACAACAGCAAACCCCACCAGGAACACGACCTCGCCCGCCTGCACCAACACATGCTGGACACCCGCCTGGCCGTTCTGGTCAGCCACGGCGAGCAGGGCCTGCTGGCCACGCACCTGCCGGTGCTGGTCGATACCGCTGAGGGCGAGTTCGGCACAGTGTATGCCCACCTGGCCCGGGCCAACCGCCAATGGCAAGACCTCGAGCAAGGCGGCGAAGCGCTGCTGGTGTTCCCCGGCGCCGATGCCTATGTCAGCCCCAGCTACTACCCAAGCAAGGCCGATAACCCCAAGGTGGTGCCGACCTGGAACTACCTGGCTGTGCACGCCTATGGCCCGGCCGATGTTATCCATGAGGCCGAGCCGCTGCTGGCGATCGTAAGCCGCCTGACCGACCGACACGAACAGGGGCGCAGCGAACCGTGGAAGGTCACCGATGCCCCTGCTGACTACCTCGACGGCATGCTCCGCGCCATCGTCGGGGTCCGCCTGCCCATCGCCCGCCTGCAAGGCGCGCGCAAGCTCAGCCAGAACCGCTCCGAGCAAGACATCGCCGGTGTGTGCGAAAGCCTGAGCGCCAGTACCGATCAACAAGACAACCAACTCGCGGCGCACATGCGCCAACTCTGAAGGAATAGCCCCATGTCTAGCGTTACCCTGCGCCCTGTCACCGCCCAAGATCACGCCGCCTGGCAGGCCCTGTGGCAGGCCTACTTGCACTTCTACGAAACCGAGTTGGCCGATGAAGTCAGCCAGAGCACCTGGCAGCGCCTGCTCGACCCTAACGAGCCAACCCATTCGGCACTGGCCTGGGTCGATGGCAAGGCCGTGGGGATGGTCAACTTCATCTACCATCGCTCCAACTGGAGCATCGAGAATGCCTGCTACCTGCAAGACCTGTACGTGGACAGCACGCAGCGTGGCCTGGGCATCGGTCGGCAACTGATCGAACACGTCTACACCACCGCCAAGGCCGATAACTGCAGCAAGGTGCACTGGCTGACCCACGAAACCAACGCCACCGCCATCAGCCTGTATCAGCAGGTTGCCGAGCGCTCGGGCTTCATCCAATTCCGCAAAGGTTTGTAGGCCAGATATGACTGACGCATTGAACTGGAAACCCGCCGCAACACCCAAGGCCGAGCCAATCGAAGGCCGCTTCATCCGCCTGGAAAAGCTCGACCCGGTGCGCCATGGCAACGACCTCTGGGAGGTACTGCAGGGGCCAGCCTCCGACCCAGTGCTGTGGGACTACCTGCCCTACGGCCGATTCGCCGAACGTGCCGCCTTCGATCGCTGGCTGGAAGGCAACGCTGCAGGCCAGGACCCGCTGTACTACACCGTCATCGACCGCGCTAGTGGCCAGGCCCAGGGCATCCTCACCCTGATGTCGATCGTGCCCGACCACGGCCGAATCGAAATCGGCCATATCGCTTTCGGCGCCCCCATGCAGCGCACGCCCAAGAGCACCGAGGCGGTGTACCTGCTGGGCAAGCTCGGCTTCGAACTGGGCAACCGCCGGCTGGAGTGGAAGTGCAATAACGCCAACGCCCGCTCGAAGCGTGCAGCGGAGCGATTTGGCTTCACCTACGAAGGGGTTTTCCGCAAACACCTGGTGGTGAAGGACCACAACCGCGATACGGCCTGGTATTCGATTACCGATGATGAATGGCCGGCGGTGGCTGCCGGCTTCGAGCGGTGGCTGGGTGAGGATAATCAGCAGCCAGGCGGGCAGCGACAAACATTGGAAGCGTGCCGCAACGGTTGATTTTTGTATTGGCTTGCTGGCGACAGGGCCATCAAATGCAGCACAAAAAAAGGGGAGCATCCGCTCCCCAGAGGTAAACCGCTTGTGGATGAAGGCCTGAATCAGCCCTCGATCTCGATCAGGATTTCACCCGGCGTCACGCGATCGCCCTTGGCCACATGGATGGCGACGACCTTGCCGGCGATGGCCGCCTGCACTTCGGTCTCCATCTTCATGGCTTCGGTGATCAGCACGGCCTGACCGGCCTTGACCACGTCACCTTCCTTGACCAGCACATCGACGATGTTGCCTGGCATGGTGGTGCTGACGTGGCCTGGGTCGGTGGCTTGCTTGCGTTTGCTGCCGCCGCCGCCGACGAATTCGTTGAGTGGTTCGAACACCACTTCTTCCGGCATGCCGTCGATGGACAGGTAGAAGTGGCGCTTGCCTTCGGCCTTCACACCCACACCCGTGATGTCGACGCGGTAGGTTTCGCCGTGCACGTCGATGACGAACTCGGTCGGTACGCCTTCACCGCCAGGGGCAGAAACGGCGCCAGCTTCTGGAATCGGCAGCAGGGCTTCCGGGGTGAGCGTGCCGGCTTCGCGTTCTTCGAGGAACTTGCGGCCAATGTCCGGGAACATGGCAAAGGTCAGCACGTCCTCTTCACAGCGGGCCAGGGCGCCGATGTCGGTACGCAGCTTGGCCATCTCCGGCTTCAGCAGGTCGGCCGGGCGCACGTCGATCACTTCTTCGCTGCCGATCGCCTGGCGGCGCAGTTGCTCGTTGACCACACCTGGCGCCTTGCCGTAACCGCCTTGCAGGTACAGCTTCACCTCGTTGGTGATGGTCTTGTAGCGCTCGCCGGCCAGCACGTTGAAGAACGCCTGGGTGCCGACGATCTGCGAGGTCGGCGTTACCAGCGGCGGGTAACCAAGGTCTTCACGCACACGTGGGATCTCAGCCAGCACTTCGTTCATGCGGTTGAGCGCACCCTGCTCTTTCAACTGGTTGGCCAGGTTGGAAATCATGCCGCCCGGCACCTGGTTGACCTGCACGCGGGTGTCCACGGCGGTGAACTCGCTTTCGAACTGGTGGTACTTCTTGCGCACGGCGTAGAAGTACAGGCCGATTTCCTGCAGCAGTTCCAGGTCCAGGCCGGTATCGAACTCACTGCCCTTGAGCGCGGCAACCATCGACTCGGTACCCGGGTGGCTGGTGCCCCAGGCGAAGCTGGAAATGGCGGTGTCGATGTGGTCTGCACCGTTTTCCACAGCCTTGAGCTGGCACATGGCCGCCAGGCCGGCGGTGTCGTGGGAGTGGATGAACACCGGCAGCGACTGCTCGGCCTTCAGCGCCTTGACCAGCTCGCCAGTGGCGAATGGGGTCAGCAGGCCGGCCATGTCCTTGATCGCTACCGAGTCGCAACCCATGGCTTCCATCTGCTTGGCTTGGTTCACGAAGGCTTCGATGGTGTGCACCGGGCTGGTGGTGTAGGCGATGGTGCCCTGGGCGTGCTTGCCGGCGGCCTTGACCGCTTCGATGGCCACGCGCAGGTTACGCACGTCGTTCATGGCGTCGAAAATACGGAAAACATCGATGCCGTTGACCGCAGCCTTGGCGACGAAAGCTTTGACCACGTCGTCGCTGTAGTGGCGGTAGCCCAGCAGGTTTTGGCCGCGCAGCAGCATTTGCAGGCGAGTATTGGGCAGTGCTGCACGCAGCTTGCGCAGGCGCTCCCACGGGTCTTCCTTGAGGAAGCGCACGCAGGCGTCGAAGGTGGCGCCACCCCAGACTTCCAGCGACCAGTAGCCGACTTTGTCGAGCTTGTCGCAGATCGGCAGCATGTCTTCGGTACGCATGCGGGTGGCCAGCAGGGACTGGTGGGCGTCGCGCAGGATCGTGTCGGTTACGTGAATTTTCTTGGACATTATGGGGTTCCTCACAGGCCTGCGTGGGCGGCGATGGCGGCGGCGATGGCCAGGGCCAGCTCTTCGGGTTTGCGCTTGATCGAGTAGTTGGTCAGTTCAGGGTGGCTTTCGACGAAGCTGGTATTGAACTGGCCGCTACGGAATTCCGGATTGCGCAGGATTTCCTGGTAGTACGCGGCGGTGGTCTTCACCCCTTGCACGCGCATGTCGTCCAGGGCCCGCAGGCCGCGGTCCATGGCTTCTTCCCAGGTCAACGCCCACACCACCAGTTTCAGGCACATGGAGTCGTAGAACGGCGGAATGGTGTAGCCGGTGTAGATCGCCGTGTCGGTACGCACGCCGGGGCCGCCGGGGGCGTAGTAACGGGTGATCTTGCCGAAACTTGGCAGGAAGTTGTTCTTCGGGTCTTCGGCGTTAATACGGAACTGCAACGCGTAACCGCGGTGCTGAATGTCTTCTTGCTTGACCGACAGCGGCAAGCCCGAGGCAATGCGAATCTGCTCACGGACGATGTCGATACCGGTGATTTCCTCGGTGATGGTGTGTTCCACCTGCACCCGGGTGTTCATTTCCATGAAGTACACCTCGCCATCGGCGAGCAGAAACTCCACGGTACCGGCGTTCTCGTAGTTCACCGCCTTGGCCGCACGCACTGCCAGGTCGCCAATGTAGGCGCGCTGCTCGGGGGTGAGCTGGGGGCTTGGGGCGATTTCGATGAGTTTCTGGTTACGGCGCTGGATCGAGCAGTCGCGCTCGAACAGGTGCACCACGTTGCCAAAGCTGTCACCGAGGATCTGCGCCTCGATGTGCTTGGGGTTGACGATGCACTTTTCCAGGAACACTTCAGCCGAACCAAAGGCCTTGGTCGCCTCGGAAATCACCCGTGGGAAGTTCTGTTCCAGTTCCTCGCGGCTGTTGCAACGGCGAATACCGCGACCGCCACCACCGGAGGTGGCCTTGAGCATCACCGGGTAACCGATGCGCTCGCCTTCGCTCAAGGCTTCATGAATATCGGCAACGTTGCCTTCGGTGCCAGGGGTGACCGGCACACCAGCGGCGATCATGGTGCGGCGCGCTTCGGTCTTGTCGCCCATGCGGCGAATCACGTCGGCGGCCGGGCCGATGAACTTGATCCCGCGCTCGGCGCAGATCTCTGCCAGTTCAGCGTTTTCCGACAAAAAACCATAGCCCGGGTGCAGGGCATCACAACCGGTTTCCACAGCCAGGTTCACCAGCTTGCGCGGGTTCAGGTAGCCGGCCAGCGGCTCGGCACCAATGCTGTGGGCTTCGTCGGCGCGCTTGACGTGCAAGGCATGCCGGTCGGCGTCGGAAAAGATCGCTACCGAGCGTATGCCCATCTCGGCGCAGGCACGCACGATCCGAACTGCGATTTCACCTCGGTTGGCGATCAGGATTTTTTTTATCACTGGAGTCTTCCCAAAGCCGTAGGAACAGTCGAGCCGGTTCTACCGGTCGGCGCGTGACCAGGCGTTGCTGGCCAGTCGCACATTCACCCTAGCGCTGTAGGTCGATAAACAAAAATCAATATTTGTTAGGGGCTGTATTAGCAAAAGCTTATAGTGCGGTAACAAGGTGTTGCCGAAGGCGAGAAAAGAAATGCGTAAGTCCTTGATGCGTATGACTTTGCGTCAATTGCAGATCTTCAATGAGGTGTGTGATTTACGTTCTTACAGCCGTGCGGCGGAAGAGATGTCGCTGACGCAACCCGCCGTTAGTCTACAGATCCGCCAGCTTGAAGAGCTGATCGGCCAGCCGCTGTTCGAGTATGTGGGCAAGAAGCTCTACCTCACCGAGGCGGCCGAAGCATTGCAACGCGCCAGCCACGACATTTTCGGGCGCCTGGAGAGCCTGGACATGCAGCTGTCGGACATGCAGGGCTCATTGCAGGGTCAGTTGAAGCTGGCGATCGAGTCCAGTGCCAAGTACTTCGTGCCACACCTGTTCGCCGCCTTCAAGCAGCGTCACCCGGAGGTCAACCTGACCCTGACAGTGGTCAACCGCGCCCAGGCCATTCGCCGTCTTTCCGACAACCGCGACGACCTGATCATCATGTCGATGGTGCCGCAGGACATGGGTCTGGAGTTTCTGCCATTCCTCAACAACCCGATCGTTGCCGTGGCGCCGCCCGAGCACCCGCTGTGCAAGCTCGAGCAGCTGCGCCTGCAGGACCTGGAGCCTCATACCCTGTTGGTCCGTGAGCAAGGTTCAGGGACGCGCAAGGCTTGCGAAGAGTACTTCAAGGACAAGCGCGTGCATTTCACCCAGACCCTGGAGGTTGCATCGGCCGATGCCCAGCGCGAATGCGTGATCGCCGGCCTTGGGATCGCCCTGCTCACCCGCCACGCAGTCAACCTGGAACTGGCCACCGGGGTGCTGAAGGAATTACCGGTGGAGGAACTGCCGCTGTACCGCAGCTGGTGCGTGGTGCAGTCCAAGGCCAAGCGACAGTCGCCGGTGGCCTTGGCCTTTCTGGCATTCATCCGCGGCGAACGTGCGTTGATCAGCGCGCTTGTTGAGCGTTTTTCGGGGAAGTTGCCGCCGACGCCTGCCACACCGTGAGTTCTTGCAACTCGGGGTAATCCACCAGGTCGCGCAGCAGCTGACGTTGGTCGCAATAGCTTTCGATCGCGCGGCGGTATTCCATGCGGCGCTGATCCTTTTCCTGCTGTTTGCGAGCCTTGGCGTTGGGTTGGTACGTACCATCGAAGTCACGAGCCATTGCCTGTCTCCCAGATAGGATGCGGGAGTTTCAGACTGGCCTTGATGGTTTACGGTTTGGCTGTGGAATGGTGACAAAACAGTGAAATTTGCTTCGCCTTTGCCGGCCTTTTCACGGATGAACTCGCGTAAAGGCCATTACAGGCTGAATTCAGTCATCTGTAGCCTTGATCGACTTGGGCGACAAACGCAGGCTGCGCAAGCTGCGCTTCACGCTTTTCAGGTGGTTGACCAGGCTCGGGCCCCGTGCCATGGCCACGCCCATGGCCAGCACGTCAATCACCACAAGGTGGGCGATACGCGAGGTCAGCGGGGTATAGATTTCGGTGTCCTCATGCACGTCGATCGCCAGGTTGACCGTCGACAGCTCGGCCAGCGGCGTCTGGCTGGGGCACAGGGTAATCAGGTTGGCGCCGCTCTCACGCACCAGGTTGGCGGTGATCAGCAAGTCCTTGGAGCGACCCGACTGGGAAATACACACGGCCACATCGCCCGGCTTCAAGGTTACCGCCGACATCGCCTGCATGTGCGGGTCGGAATAAGCAGCGGCACTGAGCAGCAGGCGGAAGAACTTGTGCTGGGCATCGGCCGCCACCGCACCAGAGGCACCAAAGCCATAGAACTCGACACGCTGTGCCTGGGCCATGGCGCTCACCGCCTGCTGAAGCGCATGCGGGTCGAGGTGCTCGCGCACTTCCATCAGGGTGTGCAGGGTAGTGTCGAAGATCTTCAGGCTGTAGTCGGCGACCGAGTCGTCTTCATGGATGGCAAACTGGCCAAAACTGGCCCCAGCCGCCAGGCTCTGCGCCAGCTTGAGTTTCAGGTCCTGGAAGCCCGAGCAACCGATCGCCCGGCAGAAACGTACGATGGTCGGCTCGCTGATGCCCACACTGTGCGCCAGATCGGCCATGGAGCTGTGCATGACGGCAGCCGGGTCGAGCAGCACGTGGTCGGCCACTTTGAGTTCCGATTTGCGCAGCAGGTGGCGCGATTGGGCGATATGTTGCAACAGATTCACGGGCTGGACTCGGTTATGATCGGCTGGCCGGGTTGTAGCTTTCTTGTAGTTATACTACATGGACGCCAACCCGCCCAGTTAAACGAACGTGGAGAGTGGTGGTTTGACTATTCCTTGCGACATTCTGGTGTTCGGTGGCACGGGCGACCTGGCCCTGCACAAATTGCTTCCGGCGCTCTACCATTTGTATCGCGAGGCGCGCCTGAACAACGCGGTACGCATCATTGCCCTCGCCCGCCGCAACATCAGCCGTAACGAATACCTCAAGCTCGCAGAACGGCATTGCCGGGCGCAGATTGCCCGCACCGACTTCGACGAAGATGTGTGGCAACGCTTTGCCGCGCGCCTCGACTACTTCCCCATGGATGCCTCGCAAAGCGCCGACTTCGGTCGCCTGGCGCGCTACCTCGGCGAGCCTGGCGGGCTGACCCGCGTCTTCTACCTGGCCACCGCGCCCTCCCTGTTCGTGCCAATCGCCAACCACTTGCGTATTTCCGGGCTGGCCGACAGCGAGGCGCGCATTGTGCTGGAAAAGCCCATTGGCCATTCACAGCACTCGGCCACCGCCATCAACGAAGCGATCGGCGCCGTGTTCGAAGAACCCCAGGTGTTTCGCATTGATCACTACCTGGGCAAGGAAACCGTGCAGAACCTCATGGCGCTGCGCTTTGCCAACGCCCTGCTTGAACCTGTGTGGCGCAACGGCCAGGTCGATCATGTGCAGATCAGCGCCTGCGAAACCCTCGGTGTAGAGAACCGCGGCGGGTACTACGACCGCGCCGGGCAACCCGCGACATGCTCCAGAACCACTTGCTGCAGCTGCTGTGCCTGGTGGCCATGGAGCCACCCGCGCAGTTCGAAGCCGAGGCCGTGCGCGACGAGAAGTGAAGGTCCTGCGTGCCCTCAAGCCCATTACTGGGCAGGACGTACAGGACAAGACCGTGCGTGGTCAGTACGGTGCCGGCTACATCGGTGGCCAGGAAGTGCCGGCCTATTACTTCGAAAAGGACGTGGACAACGACAGCGATACCGAAACCTTTGTGGCCGTTCAGGCGCACATCGACAATTGGCGCTGGGCTGGCGTGCCGTTCTACCTGCGCACCGGCAAGCGCATGGCGCGGCGCACTTCGCAGATCGTCATCCAGTTCAAGCCTGTGCCCCATGAGCTTTTCAGCGGCGGCCAGGTCAACCAGCTGTTGATCCAGCTGCAACCGGACGAACGCATCAGCCTGCGCATGATGACCAAAAGCCCCGGCAAAGGCATGCGACTGGAGCCGGTGGACCTGGACCTCAACCTGGCCCAGGTGTTCGGCCAGACCCGTCGTTGGGGTGCTTACGAACGCCTGCTGCTGGACATCCTGGAAGGCGACTCGACGCTGTTCATGCGGCGTGATGAAGTGGAAGCGGCCTGGGCGTGGGTCGACCCGATCATCAAGGGCTGGGAAGAGCACTTTCAGGCGCCACGCCATTACCCGGCGGGCAACAACGGCCCGGAGCAGGCCAACAGCCTACTCGCGCGGCATGGCAGGCACTGGCACAGCTGAAGCGCTTCGCGCTGCATCGCAGGTATGCGCTGCAGATATTTTCCACGACGGCCAACTGATCACTTGCATCACCGACATCGTGGAAACCCATTGATGTAGACGTGACGGCCCCTGCAGGCGCACGGCCTGCAGGGGCCGCTTTGCAGTTGCGCAAGGGTGAATATTCATACAGTGCCATTTACCCTTCCCCTGCTGCGCCCTAGAATGGCCCGATGCACACAGATGACCTCTCCCTCCTGCTGAATTCCCTCAACGATGCCCAACGCCAGGCCGTAGCGGCCACGCTCGGGCGTCAATTGGTGCTTGCCGGCGCCGGTTCCGGTAAAACCCGCGTGCTGGTGCACCGCATCGCCTGGCTTATCCAGGTAGAGCAGGCGTCGCCGCATTCGATCCTGTCGGTGACCTTCACCAACAAGGCTGCTGCAGAAATGCGCCAGCGGATCGAGCAGCTGCTGGGGATCAACCCGGCGGGTATGTGGGTAGGCACCTTCCACGGCCTGGCCCATCGCCTGCTGCGGGCCCACTGGCAGGAAGCACGGTTGGTTCAGAACTTCCAGATCCTCGACAGCGACGACCAGCAGCGCCTGATCAAGCGGGTGATGCGCGAGCTGGGCCTGGACGAGCAGAAGTGGCCGGCGCGCCAGGCCCAGTGGTTCATCAACGGGCAGAAGGACGAGGGCCTGCGCCCGCAGCATATCCAGGCCGGTGGCGACCTGTTCCTGGCGACCATGCGCGAGGTCTATACCGCCTACGAGCAGGCCTGCGAGCGCGCCGGGGTCATCGACTTCTCCGAACTGCTGCTGCGCGCCCTGGACCTGTGGCGCGACCACCCGGGCTTGCTGGAGCACTACCAGCGGCGCTTCCAGCACGTGCTGGTGGACGAGTTCCAGGATACCAACGCCGTGCAGTACGCCTGGCTGCGCCTGTTGGCGCGCGGTGGCGCCAGCTTGATGGCGGTAGGCGATGACGACCAGTCGATCTACGGCTGGCGCGGCGCCAAGATCGAAAACATTCACCAGTACACCGCCGACTTCCCCGACGCCGAGATGATCCGCCTGGAGCAGAACTACCGCTCCACCGGCGGCATCCTCAAGGCTGCCAACGCCCTGATCGCCAACAACAGTGGGCGCCTGGGCAAAGAGCTGTGGACCGACATGGGCGAAGGCGAACCGCTGACCCTGTACGCGGCCTACAACGAGCATGACGAAGCGCGCTACGTGGTAGAAACCATCGAAAGCCTGGTCAAGCAGGGCAATGCGCGTAACGAGATCGCCATTCTGTACCGTTCCAACGCCCAGTCGCGGGTGCTGGAAGAGGCCCTGCTGCGCGAGCGCATCCCCTACCGCATCTATGGCGGCCAACGCTTCTTCGAACGCGCCGAAATCAAGAACGCCATGGCATACCTGCGGCTGATCGAAGGGCGTGGCAACGATGCCGCCCTGGAGCGGGTGATCAACGTGCCGCCGCGCGGTATCGGCGAAAAAACCGTCGAAGCCATCCGTGAGCACGCCCGCCACAGCCAGTTGTCGATGTGGGAGGCCATGTGCCAGCTGCTCGCCGCCAAGGCCCTGAAGGGCCGCGCCGCCAGTGCCCTGGGGGCTTTCATCGAGCTGATCGAGGGGCTGGCCGCCAAAGTCGTGGACATGCCGCTGCATACCATGACCCAGACCACCATCGAGCAGTCCGGGCTGATCCTCTATCACCAGGAGGAAAAAGGTGAAAAGGGCCAGGCACGGGTAGAAAACCTTGAGGAACTGGTCAGCGCTGCACGCAACTTCGAATCCGCCGACGAAGATGCCGACCTCTCGCCACTGTCAGCCTTCTTGGGGCATGCCTCGCTTGAAGCGGGCGATACCCAGGCTGATGAGCATGAAGACAGCATCCAGCTGATGACCCTGCACAGCGCCAAAGGCCTGGAGTTCCCGTATGTGTTCCTGGTGGGCATGGAAGAAGGCCTGTTCCCGCACAAGATGAGCCTGGAAGAACCCGGCCGCCTGGAAGAGGAACGGCGCCTGGCCTACGTGGGCATCACCCGCGCCATGCGCCAGCTGGTCATGACCTATGCCGAAACCCGTCGTCTGTATGGCAGCGAGACCTACAACAAGGTGTCGCGTTTCGTGCGCGAAATTCCGCCAGGCTTGGTTCAGGAAGTGCGCCTGTCCAACAGCGTCAGCCGCCCGTTCGGTGGGGCCAAGACCGCCACCAACAGCAACCTGTTTGCCAATGCCAGTATTCCGCAGACCGCGTTCAACCTTGGCCAGCGTGTACAACATGCAGTGTTTGGCGAAGGTGTGATCCTCAACTTCGAGGGCTCGGGTGCGCAGGCGCGGGTGCAGGTGAACTTTGCCGAAGGCAGCAAGTGGCTGATGCTGGGGTATGCCAAGCTCGAGGCCATCTGAAAGCGCAAGGCCGCCCTGCCGGGGCGGCCTTGTAACATTCAGGCAAAAGCTCGAAACATTATGTCGCTGGTCATGTGCCCGGGAACCTGTGCACCATGACGCGCGTGCAATCCACAACAGGGGATATCCCACTTATGCAACGTTTTCTTAGCATCGCACTGGCGCTCTGCGTCGGCCTGACGCTGAGCCTGGACGCCAACGCCAAGCGTTTCGGCGGCGGTAAGAGCTCGGGCTCCGCGCCTATTCACCAGACCCGCCAGGCTACGCCAACCACGCCTGCCGCCGCGCCGACCGCACCTGGTCGTGCAGCCCCGGCCGCCAGCGGTGCTTCGCGCTGGTTGGGCCCATTGGCCGGCCTGGCCGCCGGTGGCCTGCTGGCGTCCATGTTCATGGGCGACGGTTTCGAAGGCTTCCAGATCATGGACTTCCTGATCGTGGCGCTCATTGCCTTCCTGGTGTTCCGCTTCATCGCCGCGCGCCGCCGCCAGCAGCAGCCGCAAATGGCCATGCCAGGCCATGCGCCGATGCAGCGTGAGGCTCACGCCCAGCCTGCCCAGCCGTCGATCTTCGGGGGTTCGGCCGCACCTGCCGCCGCAGCCGCTCCGGTAATCAACGCCCCGGCTTGGTTCAACGAGCAGAACTTCCTGGCTGCCGCCCGTAACCATTTCCAGTCGCTGCAGCAGCACTGGGATGCCAACGAAATGGACAAGATCGCCGAGTTCGTTACTCCGCAAATGCTGGAGTTCCTCAAGCGCGAGCGTGCTGAGCTGGGTGATGGCTTCCAGGCTACCTACATCGATAACCTGGAAGTGCAGCTGGACGGTCTCGACGACCGCGCCGACCGCACCGACGCCACCCTGACCTTCCGTGGCGTGTCGAAGAACTCGCGCTTCGACCAGGGCGAAGTGTTCAGCGAAAGCTGGCACATGGTTCGCGCCCAGGGCGAGAACCAACCTTGGCTGGTTGCCGGTATCCGTCAAAACGGCTAACCGCTACGTGCTGCATGAAAAACCCGGGCCTGTCCCGGGGTTTTTGCTTTTGCCAGACTGGCCTACTAGGGTATAACGCGCAGCGTTGTCATCTAGGTCAGAGGAAGTGAACCGTGGAAGAAGTGATCGAACAACTCCGTGAAGCCAATGAACCCGTACCGGTGCCCTTGGAGCTTCCCGACGAGGACCAACTGGTGGAGATCGAAGAGCAGCTGTTCATCAATATTCCATTCGTGTTCAAAGAGTTTCTGCTGACCGTAAGTGATGTTGTTTACGGCTCTCTTGAGCCTGTCACTTGTACCGACCCGCAGTCGCACACGTACCTGCCAGAAGTTGCCGCCACAGCTTGGGATGCCGGCGTGCCGCGTGAGCTGATCCCACTGTGCCAGGACGGCGAAAACTACTACTGCGTAGAAGAAGATGGCACCGTGGTGCTGTGGGATGCCGATGAGGAACTGGTCGGCGAAGACAGCTGGGAATCGGTGTGGCACTGGGCGCGGGATGTTTGGCTGGAAAGCTGAAATATCCACAGGAATATTTATGGCTTAGTGCCATCAATGTAGTTAAAATCGCCAGGCTTTCTGCGCCTGGCGACATCGCTACCGCTCCATCCCCTCGGACGACGGTGAAATCTTGCGCAGGGAGCATTGCCCCTTAGTGCGAGTTCTCGCGACTATTCTCTAGCGTCTCCAACAAGGCGATCTGCATGCGCGTGTGCACGCGGATGAACCAGCGCCACAACAACGCCACCACCACGGCAGCGACTACAGCAATCACCAGCAACAACTCGCTGGTCGGCAGAATGCTCGCCGACAATGCCGACAGCAGCAGGAAGATCACCAGCAGCGACAACAGCGGGATAACTTCAGCAATCACACGGCGCACACGCTGGGTATGCCGCCCTGCCATTTCAGGCTTCACGCCCATCTCTGCCAGCAACATCGAAAGTGCCTTGAGCTTGCGGTAGGCGGCGATAAGGAATGGCAGCGACAGCAACAAGGCCGCCCCCCAGATCACAGCCTTCTGCTGGCTCGCATCGCTCACCCACTCACTGAGCCAGTTGCCGATTCGCCCTGCGAAGTAGCCACCACTGAAGAAAATGGCGATTACCAGCGCCAGGTTTACCCCCACCTGCAACAGGATGCGCCGAATCATCGCCGCCAGCATGGCGCTCTCGCCCTGCGGCTGGATGTTGCGCAACCACTCGCCGTACAACGACAGCACCCGCGCCAGGCGGCCCGGCACTATATTGCCCAGCTTTTGCGACAACGGGTCGGCCGCGCGGATCAGGTACGGCGTCAGCAACGTGGTGATTGCCGATACCGCGACAGCCACCGGGTAAAGGAAATCGCTGGTTACCTGCAGGGTCATGCCCAGCGCGGCGATGATGAAAGAGAATTCGCCAATTTGCGATAGCCCCATGCCCACGCGCAGCGACGTGCGCCCATCATTGCCGGCGATGAACGCCCCCATGCCACAAGACAGCATCTTGCCCAGCACCACCGCCAAGGTGATGACCACGATCGGCCAGGCGTAGTCTATGAGCACCTGGGGGTCGATCATCAGGCCGATGGCGACGAAGAATATGGCGCTGAAGAGGTCGCGTACCGGTTCGATCAGGCTTTCTATTTTCAGCAACTGGCGCGATTCAGCCATGATCGCACCAATCAGGAAGGCGCCAAGCACCATGCTGTACTCCAGCTTCACCACCAGCAGGCAGAAGCCGAAACACAGGCCCAGTACGGTGATCAGCAACATCTCGTTGCTTTCGAACTTGGCCACATAGGCCAGCAGCCGCGGCACCAACAAGATGCCGATGACCAGGGCGACGATCATGAACAGTGACAGCTTGCCGACAGTGGAGAACACCTCACCCGAGCTGACCGTGCCACTGACCGCGATGCCCGACAGCAGGGCAATGATGCCGATGCCAAGGATGTCCTCGACAATCAGCACGCCGAAGATCAGCTGGGCAAAGCGCTCGTTCTTCATCTTCAGGTCGTTGAGCGCCTTGACGATGATGGTGGTCGAGGATATGGCCAGGATGGCGCCGAGGAACAGCGAGTCCATGGTATTCCAGCCGAACCAGCGACCGATCTCGAAGCCGATCCAGATCATCAGCACGATTTCCAGGAACGCTGCGATGAACGCTGTGGCACCCACCTTGAACAGCTTGCGCAGGCTGAACTCGAGCCCCAGGCAGAACATCAGGAAGATCACCCCCAGTTCAGCGAGGGTCTTGATGGTGTCTTCATCATGGATAAGGCCAAACGGCGGGGTGTGCGGGCCAATGATGAAGCCCGCGACAATGTACCCAAGCACCACCGGCTGCTTGAGGCGATGGAAGAGAATGGTGACCACGCCAGCGACCAGCATGATGACCGCCAGGTCCTGGATGAAGCTGATGGCATGCATGGCGTGATACTCCTTTTCTCGTCTTTTTCTGAATGCCTGGGCAGACCGCTCCTCTGCCAAGGCAAACCTGAGGGAGCAGCAAGTACATACTGTATTGAATGCAGGAACGCCCATGTTGCATGGGCGTACTCAGGTTAACATCGCACCCCGCCGCAAAAAGCCGGTGCAATATGCAGAAACAGATCGGCTGGAAAAGCGCCGCTGATGGCATGATCAGCGTGACGACAGCGCGTCAGCCAACGTCCCGTATCAGCAAGGCAAATTCATAAGAGGGGAACAGCAGTGTCAGCAGATAACGCCCTCCATTCGCCCGATTCAGCGCAACCTCACCGTGAGCACACTATGGAACCTGGAAACGCCCAGCTGAGCATGACCGTCCTGATGACCCCGGACATGGCCAACTTTTCTGGCAACGTACATGGCGGCACCCTGCTCAAGTACCTCGACGAAGTGGCCTACGCCTGCGCCAGCCGCTATGCCGGTAGCTATGTGGTGACCCTGTCGGTCGACCAGGTGATCTTCCGCGAACCCGTACACGTAGGTGAACTGGTGACCTTCCTCGCGTCGGTCAACTACACCGGCAACACCTCGATGGAGGTCGGCATCAAAGTGGTGACCGAGAACATCCGCGAGCGCTCGGTGCGCCACTCCAACAGTTGCTTCTTCACCATGGTTGCAGTCGACGACAATCGCCGCCCGGTGCCGGTGCCACCGCGCCAGCCGCATAGCAGCGAAGAAAAGCGTCGCTTCCTGCAAGGCCATCAGCGGCGCCAGATCCGCCAGGAGCTGGAGAAGCGCTACCAGGACCTGAAAACCGACGCGATCTAAAGCGCCAGCAACTGCGCCTCGAAGCGTACCCGTGGGTGCGCAATGCGGTCCTGAGCCCGCACCAGCTGCAATTCGTAGCTGGCGCAGGCCTGGGTTTCCAGCAGCACTTCATGCACCGCTGCAGCCGTGAACTCGAATGCCTGCACCCAGCTGTCGCCCAGCATTACACGGGCCAGGAACAAACCGGAGGTGAGGTCACCCACCCCCACCGGCTGGCGTGGAAACGCCAGCAGCGGGCGGCGTAGGTGCCAGCTGTGTTCGGCAGTCACCAGCAGCATTTCGAACTGGTCCTCGGCGCGCCCAGGGTAGGCCAGGTGCTTGACCACCACCACCTGCGGCCCACGCTTCAGCAAGCTGCGCGCCATGTTCACGCAATCTTCCAGTGACTGCGCGCGACGCCCACAAAAGCTGTCCAGCTCCAGTTGGTTGGGGCACAGGATGTCCGCCCTGACCGCCGCCTCCTCGAGCAGAAACGCACTGACTTCGGGCGGGACGATGCAGCCCTTCTCCGGGTGCCCCATGACCGGGTCGCACAGGTACAAAGCCTTTGGGTTCACCGCCTTGATCCGCTCGACGCCGGCCAGGATCGCTCGCCCCTGTTCGGCACTGCCCAGGTAGCCGGAAAGCACCGCATCGCAGTGGCCCAGCTCGCCGATGTTGGAAATACCTTCCACCAACGCAGGAATTTGCGCCGGGGCAAGCACTTCACCCGCCCACTGGCCATACTGTGTGTGATTGGAGAACTGCACGGTATTGAGCGGCCAGACATTGACCCGATACGCTGCATGGGGAACACCGCGGCGCTGTTGCCGGCGTGGCCGAACACCACATGAGACTGAATGGCGAGCAGGTGCGGGGTACGTTTCATGCGGGTGGTTTCCAAAGCTGTTTCAAGGATTGTACGCAGCGCAGTATGAACGCGATTGCCACCTGTACGACAGGCCAGGGACGCAGTTAAGCTGGATACACCTGTTTGGAGCATATGCAAATGTTGACCCTGGAGAACCTCTTCGTCCTGATGCTGGTAGCCACGGCAGGCGCCTGGTTGTGGCACAACCATGGGTTGCGCGAGAAAGCCCTGGAGCGGGTCAAACAGCATTGCGCCAAGCTCGACCTCGAATTGCTCGACGACGCCGTCGCGCTCAAGCGCATCGCCTTTGTCCGGGATGCCAATGGCCGTAAACGCCTGGCACGCATCTATGCCTTCGAGTTCACCGTCACGGGCGAGCAGCGCCACCCCGGTACCGTGACCCAGTTCGGCGCCCACAGCGTGCAGATCGAGCTGGCACCCTACCCGTTCGAAATCAAGACCCCACCGCGCGCCGACAATGTCATCGAAATGCAGCAGTGGCGCCAGGAGCACAACCGCTGGCGCAACTGATCAGCTGACTTGGCATTCGCTCAACCCGGCATGCAGTGCGGGTTGCGATTGCGGCTGATCGAAAATCAGCTCGATACGCGTATCCCTGCGCCATTCGCTGGGCTGCCAGGCGGGCATGCCTCCATTGAGCCCATTGAATGATTGCCAGCCTTCCACACTGTGGATAACTCCCTTGGCGCGTCGCCATGGCCAGACGCGCAAGAACGCCTGTAACCGCTGTGGATAAAACTGTTGGCCAGGGTGCCAACGCCAGCCAATACTCCAACCTCCTTCCCCCTGTTGGCTAAGGCAGATGGGCTGCCTGGGGTCTGTCCAGAGTAATGCTGGGGCACTTTCAAGATTGTCGACAATCTTGTTATCTAGGAATGGGCTGTCAACAATCTGGGAAGATGCCTGCGGAAGGCCCGACAGAGGCAGCCAACCTTGCACTGTCCATATGATTTTCTTGTTTATAAATTTATTAGTTATCAACAACTTATCTGATTCATCCACAAGCTCTGACTTGTTGAAAACCACGTTCTCACAGCCATCGAAAGCCTGCTGTTGAGCCTCCGTGAGGGGCTCGTTTCTAGCCATGGCCAGGGCATCCACAACCATCAGAAGTGGTTGAATTGTCAGCACTCCAGCCCAAGGGGCTTGCTGTAGCTGAGCCAGCAGCTGTAATGGGTGGCCCAAGCCGGAAGGCTCGATAAACAACCTGTCGGGCCGGGATTTACGCAGCAAGCGCCCCAGGCCCACCTGAAATGGCATGCCGTTGACGCAGCACAGGCAGCCGCCTGCCACCTCGCCGATGGCTATGCCGTCTTCGTCACGGCTGAGCAAGGCCGCATCCAGGCCTACCAGGCCAAATTCGTTGATCAGTACAGCCCAGCGTTCATTGGCTGGGCGCTGGGCCAGCAGATGACGGATCAGGGTGGTTTTGCCAGCGCCCAGCGGGCCGGCAATTACATGGGTGGGAATGTTCTGCAGCATGGGGCGACTTCAGGCGGTGGTGATGCCTCACTATGCGCCGTCAGGCCAGCCAGTCAAGGCTGAGCAGTAGCCGCCCCTGTTGCCCTGAAGGGGACCGATGCACCAGGCCTGCGCCCTCGTTGCCCTGCCATTTCTCGCCTTTCAGTATCCCTACCTCGCCGGGCTGCAGGCGCTTTATGTTATCCACAGGAAGATCAGCTGTGTGTAACTCTCCACGCCGGCTATCCTGCTCTTGCAACCATTCACTACCCGGACCCGCATAGGTAGTGAGCAGGCGTAATGGCACGTTATCCACATGGAAGCGCGGGCACATAGGACCGTCCAGTACCCGCAGACGTAAACCGACCCGACGTGCGCCAACCAGGCAGGTGTACGCCGCCACCAACCACGTCACATCGGCAACGAAGGCCTCATAGCCAAGTAAATCCGACGCTTCACGCAGCAGATCGGGCAGTACTGGCATCTGCTGCTCGTCCACATCGATTACCCGCTGATCCGCCAGGGGCTGACCAAGGCTTATGGCCAATTCAGAAAAGTCCTGTAACTGTGCCGGCAGGCGCCGGCGCCAAACGGCCAGGTTCACGCCGTCCTGCAGCACCTCAGCCAGAACTTGCGGGCTATCGCCGTGCACCTGAAAGATATCCACAGCCCGAGTTGCCGCGTTCATGCCGCCTCCTCGTGCCATGGGCCAAACGGATCGGGCAGGCGTAACCAACCCATGTGGCCCAAGTCCATTTCCTGATCCGTCAACAGGCAGCCATCAAGGGCTGTGGATAATTTTCCGAAGTCGATATTCTGCCCGATGAACACCAACTCCTGGCGGCAATCACCGGTCTCAGCAGTCCAGTGTTTCAAGATCGCGCTGGTGTTATCCACATCCTGCGGCCACTGATCGCGCGGTACGAAGCGCCACCACCGGCCAGCCAGGCCATGGCGCATCATGCCGCCCGCTTGCGACCAGCTACCGGCTTCCTGATATTTGCTGGCCAACCAGAAAAAACCCTTGGAACGCAGTAACCGCCCGTTAGTCCAGTGAGTGTGGATAAAGTCGAAAAAGCGCTGTGGATGAAGCGGACGTCGTGCCTGCCAGGTCATGGCCGCGATACCGTACTCTTCGGTTTCGGGCACATGCTCACCGCGCAACTCCTGCAACCAACCCGGTGCCTGGGCTGCCTGATCGAAGTCGAACAGGCCAGTGTCCAGAATACGCGTCAGCGGCACCTGCCCCATGACCATGGGTACGATCTGAGCCCGGGCATTGAGGCTGCGCAGAATGGCGGTGAGTTCTTCGCGCTCATGTTGGCTGATAAGGTCGATCTTGCTCAGCAGCAGCACATCGGCGAATTCGACCTGCTCGATCAGCAGATCGCTGATTGACCGCTCGTCTTCTTCGCCCAAGGTTTCGCCACGGCTGGCCAGGCTGTCTGCCGCCTGATAGTCGCGCAGGAAGTTCAGGCCATCGACCACGGTGACCATGGTGTCCAGGCGCGCCATATCGGACAGACTGCGGCCCTGTTCGTCGCGGAAAGTGAAGGTTTCGGCCACCGGTAATGGTTCGGAGATACCGGTGGACTCGATCAGCAAATAGTCAAAACGCCCTTCTTCGGCCAGCCGCGCCACCTCTTCAAGCAGGTCTTCACGCAACGTGCAGCAGATGCAGCCGTTGCTCATCTCGACCAGTTTCTCTTCAGCGCGGTTGAGGCTGACATTGCGCTGCACCTCACTGGCGTCGATGTTGATTTCACTCATGTCATTGACGATGACCGCGATCCGCAGGTTGTCGCGGTTGCGCAGCACATGGTTGAGCAGTGTGCTCTTGCCGGCGCCCAGGAAGCCGGACAGCACGGTGACGGGGAGACGATTGGGCATGGCGAACCTCTTCAGGCAGACGCATTCGAAACGATGCATTGCACAATGTTATAAAGTAACAATACAATTTCGCCAAGCCGTTCTCGACGGACGAGTGCTCACCGGGGATGAAAAATGAATCTGCCAAGCGTCTTGGCGTTGCTGATGCTGGTCATGCCGACTTCACTGCTGGCTATGCCAAAAGGCAGTGCATTGGCGCTTTGTACGCGAAGCGCCACGCTGCTCGCCTGCCAGGACGGCAAAGGCAGTTACTACAGCGTGCGCACCGAAGGCAGCACGTTCTACCTGCGCGGCTACGACTTCGACAGCCGGCGCCTGTGGGCACAAACCAACAGCCGCTACGGCACATTGACCTTTTTTACCGGCCTGGCCAGCGATGGAGAGGCCTGGGTGGGTTACAGCCGCCGCGTTGGCTGGACCACTTTGAACCGCGTATCCAGCTCCAGCGGGCAGCGCTTCAATCTGCATTGCAGTTTGATCGGCGGTTGCCGTTGATGCCTTTACTTGCTTGGAAAGCCAAATGACTCAGCTCAAGCTCCCCGATATCGCCGCACAAACTCAAGCGTATGCCGTGCCATTGAATTGGGTTGGCATGTGCGGAATCGCCCTGCCAGTGCAATTCGAAGGGCGCACCGCGGCTGCCAAAGTCGACGCAGGAGTTAGCCTGGTAGACGGCAGTTCACGCGGCATACACATGTCGCGGCTTTACCTTGCGCTGGGGTCATTGGAACACCAGCCTCTCACACCACTCGCCATCTGGCAGCTTCTGGAGGATTTCCTCAGCAGCCACGCAAGCCTTTCTTCCGCAGCCTACTTGCGCTTCAGCTTCGAGCATCTGCTGAACAGGCCCGCCTTGATCAGCCCATTGGCGGGCTGGAAAAGCTACGCCGTAACGGTAGATGCCAGGATCGAAAATGAAGTGTTCCACGTGGAACTATCCGTTTCTGTTCCTTACTCCTCAACCTGCCCATGCTCGGCTGCACTCGCACGGCAGCTGATTCAGCAGCAGTTTCAGACGCACTTCAGCGAACAGAAAATCGAAAAAGCTGCGGTACTGCAATGGCTTGGCAGTGCCGAAGGGATTGTTGCTACGCCTCATAGCCAACGCAGTACCGCGCAGGTTCAGGTACGGCTAAACAGCAATCAGCAGGTGTTGCCCATCACCGAGTTGATCGACCGCATAGAGGCTAGCCTGGGGACAGCGGTGCAAACCGCCGTAAAGCGCGCAGACGAGCAAGCCTTCGCGTTGGCCAACGGGCAAAACCTGATGTTCTGTGAAGACGCCGCACGCCGCCTGCATAAGGCTCTCCGGCAAATGGAATGGAGCACAGCCTTCAAACTACGCGTGGAACATGCAGAGAGCCTGCATGCCCACGACGCTGTAGCAACCAGCCAGTGGCAATGGGATGTCAGCTGCGCGGTTTGACCGTGCCGCAGTCATTGCCCAGCCACACCGCACGGGTGTTCATGCTGCCTTGCTGCTGCACACCCGAGGCGTTGAATGTGCCGCTCACCTGGGTAGTGAATTCCCGATCACTGAGGAATGTAGCCTGGCCACTCCCCTGGGCCTTCGGGCAGCTGAACTGAAACTTCCACACATTACCGGTGCGGTCAGTGATCTTCTGCGTGCAACCTGACTTCGGGTCCTGCAGCGGGATGTCGTTGGTTGCCACCTGTTCTGGCGTCAGGCACGAACGTACACCCTTACCGCCTACGCTTACTCCCTGTTTGGCCAACACCCCTTCCATCATTGCGCGCTGCTCTGGCGGCAGGTTTTTTAGCTGGCCGAGCATGAATTCCATGTCGGGTAGCGGCTTGCCATCGACCTGCATGTTGCTGGTGGTCAGCTCCCACAAACCGGGTTGCAGCATCTGGGCATGCACCAGCGGGCTGCTCATTGCTAGGGCCAACGCCAACAGTGGCAGACGAATCTTCATGGACGAACGCTCCTGGAAAAAAGCCGGCCAAGCGGGCCGGGCTGAGCCTTAGACGCCAAATCCACCTTCGGGTTGCAAGGCGGACCGGGAACGTGTTCTGTTACCTCAAGTGTACTCGGCAAGCAGGATGCATATGGATTACCACAGCCCCTACTTCTTTGGTTACCTACTCGGCCTGATACATCTGCTGGGGATCGTAGCCGCACTGCACGCGGTGTTCACCGTGCGGACTGCCCAAGGCGCGATTGCCTGGGCCATGCCCTTGTTCTTCATCCCCTACCTCACCTTGATTCCCTATCTGGTCTTCGGTGCCCGCTCGTTCTATGCCTACATCAAGGCGCGGCGCCAGGCCAACCAGGAAATGCACGTGGCCATGGCCAACCTCAACTGGCGGCCCTGGGTTGAGGAAGCCCTTACTGCCCGTGAGTCGGAAAGCTACGCAGCCTTGCGCGCCATGCCCAAGCTGGGTCGCATGCCATGCCTGGCAAACAACCAGGTGAAACTGCTGATCAATGGCCAGGCCACATTTGATGCCATTTTCGCTGCCATCGAGAAAGCCCGCGATGTGGTGCTGGTGCAGTTCTTCATCATTCATGACGACACCCTTGGCAAAGCGCTGCAGCAACTGTTGTTACGCAAGGCCGCCGAAGGGGTGCAGGTGTTCGTGCTCTACGACCGTGTCGGCAGCCACGCCTTGCCGGCCAGTTACAGCCAGGTGCTGCGTGACGGTGGTGTGCAGATCCATGCCTTCGCCACCCGCCGCGGCTGGTTCAATCGTTTCCAGGTCAACTTCCGCAACCATCGCAAGATCGTGGTGGTGGATGGCCTGGTCGGTTTCATCGGCGGGCACAACGTGGGTGACGAGTACCTGGGTAAGCACCCGCAGCTTTCACCCTGGCGCGACACCCATGTGCAGATTAGCGGGCCGGTGCTGGCCTGCCTGCAAGAGTCGTTCGCCGAAGACTGGTACTGGGCCACGCGCCAGCTACCGCCACTGATCCTGCCAGATGCCTACCCGGACAACGGTGTCCTGTGCCAGGCCTTGGCCAGCGGCCCGGCAGACCCACAGGAAACCTGCTCGCTGTTCTTCCTTGAAGCAATTCACTCCGCCACTCGCAGAGTGTGGATCACCAGCCCTTACTTCATTCCTGACGAGGCCGTGTTCGCCGCCTTGCGCCTGGCGGTGTTGCGAGGGGTCGATGTGCGCGTGCTGATTCCATCACGGCCGGACCACCGCATTGTCTATGCCGCCTCCAGCCTGTTCGCCTTTGAAGCGGTACGCGCAGGGGTGCGCGTGTTCCGTTACCAGCCAGGGTTCCTGCATCAGAAGGTGGTGTTGGTGGATGACGACGTCAGTGCGATTGGCAGTGCCAACCTGGACAACCGCTCGTTCCGCCTGAACTTCGAAATTACCCTGCTGACAGTCGACCGCAGCTTCGCCGACCAGGTCGAGCACATGCTGAACGATGACTTTGAACAGGCACGGGAGATTACTGCAGAGGACAGCCGCGATACGCATCGACTGCAACAACTGGGGATGCGCATTGCGCGGCTGATCTCACCAATTCTTTAAGATAAGCCCTCTGCTTGTTGGACCATTCCAAGACAAGCACAGGACCTGTAGGAGCAGCCTTGTGCTGCTCCTACAAAGTGACGGGGTATCCTGAAGACCGTTTCAGCGATACAGGTCTTCCCGCGTCCACGGCAGGTTATGGTGCCCGTCGGCGTACGGCTTCACTGCCAATATCTGGTGCAGGTTGATCCAGCCCTTCTGGAAGGCATAAGCACACCCGGCCAGGTACAAACGCCAAATACGCAGTGTCTTCTCGGGCACCAGCGCCGCCGCTTTGTGCAACTGGTTTTCCAGGTTCTCACTCCAGTGATGCAGGGTCTTGGCGTAGTGAAGGCGTAGGCTTTCGACATCCACCACTTCCAACCCCGCCTCACAAATACTGGCACTGATCATCGACAAGTGCGGCAGCTCACCGTGAGGGAATACATAGCGGTCGATGAACTCACCAGCACCTCGCCCGACCGGTCGGCCATCGACGTGCTTGGCGGTAATGCCGTGGTTCATTACCAGCCCCCCTTCCCTCACAGCGCCGAACAGCTTCTGGCAGTACAGCGCCAGGTTTGCATGCCCGACATGTTCGAACATGCCCACGCTGACAACCTTGTCGAAGCGGCCATCCTGGGGCAGGTCACGGTAGTCGAGAATCTGCAAGTCGACCTTGTCGGCTAGCCCCTCGGCCTTGACGCGCTGGCGACCCAGCTTGAGCTGCTCCTTGCTCAAGGTAATGCCGAACACCTTGGCGCCATACTCGCGGGCCGCAAAACGCGCCAGCCCTCCCCAGCCGCAGCCAACGTCGAGCAGGTAGTCGCCGGCATCGAGGCGCAGCTTGCGGCACAAGTGGTCGAACTTGTCCTGCTGCGCCTGGTCGAGCGTGTTGTCGGGCTCGCGGAAGTAAGCGCATGAATAGGCCATGTCCTGATCCAGCCATAGCTGGTAGAACGCGTTGGAGACGTCATAGTGATAAGAGATGGCTTCGGCGTCAGTGCTCTTGTCGTGGGCAAGCCTCTGCGGCAGCACTTCTTCCTCACCGGCCAGCAATGCTTCGCTCAGCTCATCACACACGCGGATGGCCTCGCCAATATCGCCTTCCAGCTCCAGCTTGCCTTCAACAAATGCGGTGCCTAGCTGATCCATGCTTGGATGGGTCAACTGGCTGATGAGCTGTGGTTCCTTGACCAGGATGGTGACCTGCGGGCTAGGCCCCAGATCGAACTGGTTGCCGTCCCACAGTTTCAGCCGCAGCGGCAGATGCAGGCTCTGCAATGCCGGTGGAAGTTGAGCAAGCATGAACAACCCTCCTATCCCTAATTGACTACGACGCCTGATATTTCGAACGTCGCCGCAACAGAGTAGTTCATTGGTGGGATGTTTCCTCTAAACAAGACCATGGTCTAGAACCAACTGTTCTTATCCATGCAGTGGATTGTATACAATCTTTCCTTCTCAGCTTAACCTTATGCCCCTCTCGCGCTTCTACATCCTGGAGTTGAACCCATGAAATCTTATGACGTGGTGATCATCGGCGGTGGCCCTGGCGGCTACAACGCCGCCATCCGCGCTGGCCAGTTGGGCCTTAGCGTCGCCTGCGTGGAAGGCCGCTCGACCTTGGGCGGCACCTGCCTGAACGTTGGTTGCATGCCTTCCAAGGCACTGCTGCATGCTTCCGAGCTTTACGAAGCCGCCAGCGGTGACGAATTCGCCCACCTCGGTATCGAAGTCAAGCCCACCCTCAACCTCGCCCAGATGATGAAACAAAAGGATGAGAGCGTGACCGGCCTGACAAAGGGCATCGAGTACCTGTTCCGCAAGAACAAAGTCGACTGGATCAAAGGCTGGGGGCGCCTGGATGGCGTGGGCAAGGTCGTGGTCAAGGCCGAAGACGGCAGCGAAACTGCGCTGCAGGCCAAGGACATCGTCATCGCCACCGGCTCCGAGCCAACCCCCCTGCCAGGCGTGACTATCGACAACCAGCGCATCATCGACTCGACCGGTGCGCTGTCGCTGCCGCAAGTGCCCAAGCACCTGGTCGTCATCGGTGCCGGCGTAATCGGCCTTGAGCTGGGTTCGGTCTGGCGCCGGCTGGGTAGCCAGGTCACCGTCATCGAATACCTCGACCGCATCTGCCCAGGCACCGACACGGAAACCGCCAAGACCCTGCAGAAGGCACTGGCCAAGCAAGGCATGGTGTTCAAGCTGGGCAGTAAAGTGACCCAGGCTACTGCAAGTGCCGATGGCGTGAGCCTGACGCTGGAGCCTGCCGCTGGCGGCACCGCAGAATCGCTGCAGGCCGATTACGTGCTGGTGGCTATCGGCCGCCGCCCTTATACCAAAGGGCTGAACCTTGAAAGCGTGGGCCTGGAAACCGACAAGCGTGGCATGCTCGGTAACGAGCACCACCGCACTTCAGTACCAGGTGTGTGGGTGATTGGCGACGTCACGTCCGGCCCGATGCTGGCGCACAAGGCCGAAGACGAAGCGGTAGCCTGCATCGAGCGCATCGCCGGCAAGCCCCACGAGGTCAACTACAACCTCATCCCTGGCGTAATCTACACCCGCCCGGAGCTGGCCACCGTGGGCAAGACCGAGGAGCAGCTCAAAGCAGAAGGACGCGCCTACAAGGTCGGCAAGTTCCCCTTCACCGCCAACAGCCGGGCCAAGATCAACCACGAGACCGAAGGCTTCGCCAAGGTCATCGCCGATGCCCAAACCGATGAAGTACTGGGCGTACACCTGGTAGGGCCAAGCGTCAGTGAAATGATTGGTGAGTTCTGCGTGGCCATGGAGTTCTCGGCCTCGGCAGAAGACATCGCCCTCACCTGCCACCCGCACCCGACGCGCTCCGAGGCCCTGCGCCAGGCAGCGATGAATGTGGACGGCATGGCGATGCAGATCTGACCGCAGCTGTTCGCAGCAGTGGCCATTCAAGATCAGGATGCAAGCGGCCAGGTTAACGTAGCCATTGATTGTGAATGACGATCCTGATCGTATGCCTGGGTGCGCTGTTTCCTCGAAAAGGTCGCGGAAAGCTATGCAGCTATGGTCTAGCTGGCCTGCTCTATTCGGTGTTTGCGACATCTCTTTTCGTACAGAGCCTAGCCCCTGTCTGAAAAGCCTTGATTCTCGGTGATGCTCCTTTGAAAACCGCCCAGGAATGCTCATTTACTCCAGTAAACTGCGCTTCCTCGGCGGTTTCGCCTTGCCTGACCATCTTCTCAGACTCTTCAAAAAGAGCCTAGAACCCTCATTACTCACAAAAATCTGCTTTGTTTTTTTTCGCCTCAATTGCACATTCTCTTGTCTAATTTCCCCTGTTTTCTGTTGAAAGTAGTAAATAGCACAATGACAGATACTATTGCTAAAGTTCCCCAACCATAAGCATAGGTACCAAGGCTATCCCGTGATAAGCCAATAATCGGGGGAATCAATACAACGGAGAGCTGATTAGCTGTCATGGCCATTCCCAGCGCAAAACCCTTGCGATCAGCAGGAGCAGTTTCTGCAATGTAAGCTACCCATGGACCGTACCATCCGTATGCAAAAAAACCAGTGAACGCCATAAAAACACTTAGCATTAACAAATTTTTTGTATTCAAAAAGGGTAACAGCATCAATATGGCCGCTACCGCACCGAGACAAGTCATCACGGGGTAGTACCTTCCTGACTCACAATGATCACTCCAAGCCGCTAGGACAACCCTTCCGACTATGCCTGCCCCTAGCACCACGAAGAACATCATCGTCGCAGTAGATCTATCAAGCCCAACTGAGGTATAAAGATACAAAACTAAGAAGACTGAAATGGCATACTGTGAGGCAGTGAGACTAGCACCGGACACCATGATTTTTCTCATGGCAGGTTCGGTTACCATAGACAGTCGGGACACAGCCGCCAATTTTAGATTGATTTTTTTTCTTTCGATGCCCTGACTTATCTCAGGTTTTTTATACAGCAAAACAAATAAGATGGCACCAAACAACGCTACAAGTCCGCCCACCAAAAAAGCTGTTTGAACAGAGTATTGGCTGGCAAAAAATGGAAGTAGTAACGCGGCCATGGCGCCGCCCAGGGGTAATCCAGCTTGTCGAATACCCATTGCAAAACCTAGCTGACTACCTTGAAACCAATTAGATACAGACTTGCTTCCTCCGGGCTGAGCCGTGCTGTATCCAAAACCTAATAGTACTAGGATCATAAGCAATTCAGTGTAAGAATTTGCCAGCGCCGCGCAGCACAATGAAACGCCAACGATTACTGTTCCTACACCAACAACAAATCGCTCACTGTACCTATCCAATAGCTCGCCAGCAATCAATAGACCAAAAAGCGGAATCAACTGTGCTGCCGAAACCAATGTGCCGATCTGCCAATTACTGAGGCCCATCTCGGACTGAACATTTAACGCGATAGCCCCAAAGCCTTGAACGAAAAAACAAGCGCTAGCTTGTGCAAAAGTAGCCACAGCTAAAATTACCCAACGATAATTCTTATTTGGAAAATTCATGCGTCAAATCCCCCACTTCTAAAAACCTGACACTAAGACGTTGCGTTGACATTTGAAGTTCTCTGCCTGCACCAATGAAATTTCCAGTTTCTAACAACGTATGTTAGTTGACTGACCAACCAACTATCAAAAATTAGCGGTCAAGGTTTTGATGTCTGTGCAGAAGCCATTTTTCGAAAACACCTTGCGATAGCCAATAATATCTTGCTTACTTGTAAAGATAACAGCTTTTAAAGGCTGGCTAATGGAAGCGTGCTTTTTTTTCACTGTAGATGCGACCCGCAGAGCAACTTTTTTTGCAGGGTCGAGCCAATTCTGAACGGATGGGAATATCCCTTCCAAGTCTTTAATTACATGAGGGAAGTGAGTGCAACCAAGGATAACTGTGTCAATTGAAAATCGCTGTTTTGTAGTGAGATGGTCATCCACAAGCTTAGTGAAACTAGCAAAACTTGCTTCCTGCCCTGCCAATCGGGCTTCAGACAGTGCTACCAACGGCTGCGCCGCTATTGGCCATATATTGGGCCGATTTCTTGTTATGGCCATCGCGCGGCGAATATACCTACTCTTAACCGTGCCGGGAGTGGCAAGTAATACGATATTTTTTTGGTCGGAAATTTCAACAGCTTCCTCTAGGGGGGGCGTTATTAAGAAACAGTGCTGAACACATGAGTCTAGACCATAGTCCTTCATAGCGACGGAAGCGGTATTACACGCTACAACGATAGCTAACGGCCTAATTTGTGTATAGAGCTGATCAATTAAATGCTGTACCCTTTGAGAAATTTCAGCCCCGGACTTGCTACCGTACGGGAACCATTCATTATCTACCACATAGAGTATACTTGCCTCAGGAAGTAGAAGTTCCAGTTGCCGGGACAGTGTCAGCCCCCTACGCCAGAATCCAATACTACAATTGGCCGCTTCGCACTCAACCATTGACTGCTATATAGTTTATTTTCGTCATCCAGCCAAAAGCTGAAGGCAATCGCCAGTGAACTATTGAGGATATGCATCGGCCTTCACCCTATGCATTGATAGCGCGAGTATCTACCGAGTCCCGCATTTCTCGGGACTTCCTCAGGCTTGATGCGAATACAACCCGAGATAGCCAACGGGCGCCACCACCGTAATTAGCATTGAACGAATCACGTGCATGTACACACCGGTAGTTATCGATGAAGACACAATCCGCTTGCTCAAGTATGAGTGTCACGCGATTTTCTGAAAAGTGATTTAAGAGTTTTTCCAACGCTTGACGTTCGATGCCTTCATATTCCCCGACATCCAAAGTGGCTGCATTAATTTTTACATAGGGTGCGTCTCTATGGCCAAATAGAATTGTCTGGGCGTTTTCTTCGACCACGTCAGATGTGTTGTGTATTGGGTTGTGAGAAATTCTAAACCTCGACTCAAATAGCACATTTATTTCTTCCTCGCTAAGCTTGATGCCATCAATGCTAGAAAGAACTGTCGCTGCACGTTCATCATTACGCATGCACACGAGCCCTAAGTACTCTGGTCGAGCAGGGTGAAATGCATCTTCTACATGGAATCCAAAATCGAGAACAGACCCAGAACTTGAATTGGCAATGCATCCATACCCTTTAAACGGTATAATATTGTTATACAGGCTACCCCCGCGCTGCGAAGTGAATCCGATACCTTCGCCCAGTAATGACCCGTATAGGCCATGCAAGATTTTTGCGTCACTCAAACAATAGTCTTCTTCTAATTCAATATACCCTTTTGGCGTTGCCCCTGCACCATGTCGAAGAACGGGATTCCCGGAAACTAGAAGAGCCGCAAATTCTTCTTTTCGTTTGAAGTCGTAGAATACTTTACGAATGCTTCGTGGCAATTCTTGGGCATACAGAACTGCTTTTTCCATAAAGCTGTACTGATTTGTCATTCCGGCTCTTTAATAACCTCATCCAACAAACCCCGAACTTGCAGTTTTTCATAATGGGTAAGAACAAGCTTCTTTACTTCAGTCACCACAATATGTTACCCCTTCGTATCTGTGATCAAACCTGTCGAAACCTATCTTAGGCACTGGTCGAAATTTAAGACTCCACGTCCTTCGATTGACCGTAGACTTGGAAATTGGCAACCTTTTCTGTCTTATATTTAATGTCGAAAAATATCCAATCACGGTTGTTGTGATGTAAGAATTACGATAAGGAAATTTGCTGGGCATGGTCAATATTCAAAGACGTAGGGTATTTCTTATTCTTTTGTGCGAAAAATAAAATCGCGGATTTTGAAAGCATTGAAAGCTATAATTTTGCGGAACAAAAAATGCACCCCATCGAAAGATGCGGTGCATTTAAATGAGAATAGGGGCAAGTAGCTTGGTCCAGAACGTACACGTTGAAACGTATGACGCTGCGAACTCTACAAAATGCTTCAGCGGGGTAGTAATTGGGTTTCCGGAATTTCGTACAAAACCTAGAATATCTTCAAAACTCTCGCAGACCTCAGAATATCTAAGTCAGAGTCGTGGAACTGTAAGTAAAGGTTTCGTTCAACATCCGAAAGGGGCATTTCATCAGGTTGGATTCGCAACAGCACGGGTTGCGGGTCCCTGAAGAGCAGAAAAGGTAAGGGGCGAAGCTTCAGACGAAGGGCCGGAAGCCTCGCAGGAGACGATGAGATGGACCTCACCGGCTCCTGCGACAGCTTTAATTCTCTAAACCCAATTTTGATGTTACGGATTAATAAACTTTGTCACAAAAGCTCTTGGATTCCGCGGCCGAGCGGGGGCGCTGATCCTGGAGAAGAGAGAATAAAGGTTGTCACAAAGCATAATCTTTCAAAAATTCTTGGGCTTTTCCGTTTAATAAAGGTCGTCACAACAGTAAAGGTTGTCACAGCAAAGGTTCAGCCAAAGAAAAATCACAAGGATATATCGTGCAAAAACCCCGGAAAAATTATGATGGTATCTTTGTACACAGAGGTAATCGGTACGAGCTTCTCCTGTTCACAGGTACTAAGTCTGTCTCATGCCCCCTCTTCACTCTGCCAGCACACAGTCCTAGATCGGGCCTTACAGTCCGGTTGGAAGCGATTCTCGGCTGCGCGGCGAAACAAGCAAAGGGCCAGTACAGCGAGCTCATGACGCAGCCCCACCGATACGTCATCAGAAGAAATTTCCATTGCCCGGCAAGCTGAGTTCTTACATCTGCGGTGGCCTGGTGTGCGTTTCACCGTGGCAGTCACGGCACCATGCAAAGAGGGCGTCTTACAGAATCCGGCCATGTTTGAGCATTTCGTGGTCATCCGTGTAGCAGCGAAACAGCCCCAAAGAAATGGCGTAAAGCCCCGCCGACTGGGGCGTGAGATCCAGCCTGGACGTGTCCGCGCCACGGACGATTTCGGCGAGCTTGGCCAGAGTGGGATCATCGAGCTGGTACTTCTTGAGGAAGGCGTCGAAGCTGCTTAACGGCCCGACATGGCTCAGGTCTACCCCTAGAATGTCATAGAGCGTGGCACCTTCATCACTTGCCACGCGCAAGACCTCGCTGCTGGGGACGTAGCGGAAAACCGGGACTGTATCGATGAAGCGCTGGATGAGCCAAGGACAGGCGATCCGATCGATCTTTGGACGTTCACGCGTTACCCATTTCATTGGACACCCCACCGCCGGCAGGCGATGGGTCATGAAACACCGGCCGATGATGTCGGCCGGCAGTTGGTTTCAACCACGCAACATGTGGACTGCCAGGCCTGCCAGGGCGCAAGCGAATAGAACCTGAATGACACCCCGCTTAAAGCGGAATAGGGCAATTGCTGCAGCAACCGCTATCATCGCTGAAGGCCAGTCAAACGCCCCACTGAAGCCTTTTGGCCAAAGTACGTGGTAGCCGAAGAACATGGCGAGGTTCAGGATCACCCCCACCACAGCCGCGGTGATGCCTGTCAGCGGTGCAGTGAATTTCATCTCGTTGTGAGTCGACTCCACCACTGGGCCACCGGCAAGGATGAAGATGAAGGAAGGCAGGAAGGTGAACCAGGTCACGAGGCTCGCCGCGACTGCACCGGCAAGGAACGGGTGCTCCGCACCGAACATCGGATGCACGTACCCACCGATGAATCCGACGAAGGCAACCACCATGATCAGTGGCCCTGGCGTGGTTTCCCCAAAGCGAGGCCATCGATCATTTGGGTTGGCGTCAGCCACCCGTAATGACCGACAGCGCCCTGGTAGACATAAGGCAGCACCGCGTACGCCCCGCCAAACGTCATCAGTGCAGCCTTGGTGAAGAACCAGCCCATCTGCGTCAGGCTGCCGTCCCAGCCAAACGACAGCGTTAGCAACCCCATGGGCAGCACCCACAGCGCTCCACCGACCAGCAGCAGGTGTACCAGATGTCCCCAGCTGAAACGGGCATGCTCAGGGGTTGGGGTGTCGTCATCGATCAGCGCCGGACCGAAGCTGTTCTTCGCGGCCCCATGACCGCCGCCGATCACGAACTTGCCGGGTGCGAAGCGGCCCCCCACATAGCCGATGATGGCGGCCACCAGCACGATCAGCGGGAACGGCACGTTGAGGGCGAAGATAGCGACGAACGAGGCGCCGGCCATAGCCCACAGCCAGCCGTTCTTGAGGGCTCGTGAACCAATCCGGTGTGCAGCGTGGACGACAATGGCGGTGACCGCCGGCTTGATGCCATAGAAAATGCCCGCGACTACCGGCACCTCGCCAAAGGCGACATAGACCCAGGACAAACCGATCAGGATGAACAGTGAAGGCAGCACGAACAATGCGCCGGCAATTACCCCACCCCAGCTGCGGTGCATGAGCCAACCGATATACGTTGCGAGCTGCTGAGCCTCGGGGCCGGGCAGCAACATGCAGTAGTTCAGCGCGTGTAGAAACCGTTTCTCGCTGATCCACCCCCTACGCTCGACCAACTCCTGATGCATGACTGAGATCTGTCCGGCAGGCCCGCCAAAGCTGATGAAGCCTAACTTGAGCCAGAACAGGAAGGCTTCATACAGACCGATCGGCTGCTGAGACGCTTGCGATGGCGGCTGTTCACTTACTGCGGAGGTGGTATCAACCATTTTGGGCTTCCTCGCTTGCGAAAGCCGTCAGCAGGCCATCGAAGATGCCTCCTGCGACCATTGTCAGTTGATCGTCATCGCCAATGCTCTCTCTCAATCCGGCGAGGACACGCTCGATACCGGGTGCTTCGGAAGGTTGTACGCCTCCCACATCCAGGTAGTGGATGACACCCGCCAGGCGTGCCAGGCCTGGCTGCTGAAAGGCGAAGCTCTCGATGAGGGTTTCGAAGGAAACCCGCTGGCCAACGTGGCTGAATCGGGCCCCATCAAAATCAAAGCCGAGCGCATCGCTTGGGCAGTCGCTGGGACTGTCCAACCAAATGAATTGGGCATCGGCATCAACGAAGCGACGGATCAGCCAGGCACAGGCCAACCGGTCTACCCAAGGACGTTTTCGCGTTGCCCATCGGCGACCTTGGTATTCGCTGCGCTCCAGCTGGTTGATCGCCTCATCGTGCGCACTCGGCTCATCAGAAGACAGAGCGCGGCTAATCGCGGTCTCAAGCTCCTGCAGGGCCGCGTCGGCTTGGGTCTTGAGTACACCTGGGAAGAAATCGATCGCTGCCAACTGGCCGAAGGCCTTCCTGAGCTTGCGCACCTGTCGGGCTGTCAGCAACGCATTATCCGGGGATAGGTCAGCTCGGCAGCCTGCAATTTCTTCCATCAGCTTGGCGTATTCATCGCTTCTGTCGAATAGCCCGCTGAAGCGCTCCTCGCGTTCTGGCAACGACAGCAGAAATGCCGTGCCGTTGATGGCTAGCACATCTCGCTCCACGGCTTCGAACGTTTCGCGGCCCGCGCTTTGTTCCGGCAGCAAGTACACACCATCGCGTAGCACGGCGGCGCCAGAGGCCTTCAGCGTTCTCCAGGCGCGCATTCGTTCGGTGGCGTTTGCTGTCGGCAGTCCCAAAATCAATAGCGACCAGCTAATCATGTAGAAAACTCAACATAAAATGTATCTTTTCCTACATTAAGCCAGTTTCGTCCAAATGCAACGGGTATTCATCGAGCGTGTCGAGCCGTATGGAATCGCGTTGACCATATCCCCCTGGGGGGGATACGCTGTTGTCGATCTGATGAAGTTCAGGCGATAGAGATCGCCTCCAGCCGTGCACGGAGGTGCCATGCTATCTGTCCTGAAAAACCGCACTTACAGGCACCTGTTCATTGCTCAGGTGATTGCCTTGATCGGCACCGGCCTGGCGACCGTAGCGCTTGGGCTTCTGGCCTATAATCTAGCCGGCGCGCAGGCCGGCGCCGTCTTGGGCACTGCGCTCGCGATCAAGATGGTGGCCTACATTGGCGTGGCGCCGATTGCCGGTGCGTTTGCCGAACACCTACCCAGAAAAGCCATGCTGGTCTCCCTCGACCTGGTCAGGGCAGCCGTGGCGCTGTTACTCCCGTTTGTCACCGAGATCTGGCAGATCTACGTGCTGATTTTCGTGCTGCAGTCTGCATCTGCCGCGTTTACGCCAACGTTCCAGGCCACCATTCCTGACATCCTCCCTGACGAGCGTGAGTACACCCGGGCGCTATCACTTTCGCGCCTGGCTTATGACCTGGAGAGTGTTATTAGCCCGATGCTCGCGGCAGCCCTGTTGACCGTGGTCAGCTTCCACAGCCTGTTCGGTGGCACCGTCGTGGGTTTCCTCGTGTCAGCTGCGATGGTGGTTTCAGCGGTATTGCCGGTAGCCGTTCGCGGGCCCAAGCGGAGCATCTACGAGCGGACGACCAAAGGCCTACGGATCTTCCTGCGTACCCCGCGCCTGCGCGGCCTCCTGGCCTTGAACCTCGCAATTGCTGCAGCCAGCGCGATGGTTATCGTGAATACGGTCGTGTTGGTTCAGGCGAAGCTTGGGCTGGATCAGAGCGCGATGGCCATGGCGTTGATGGCTTTCGGTGGCGGTTCGATGGTGGTGGCCATGCTGCTTCCGCGACTTCTTGAGCGTCTGGACGATCGTAAGGCCATGCTTGCCGGCGGAGCGATCCTGGTGGCTGGTTTGCTGATCGGGGCTTTCGTCTCCAGTTATTCGGCCTTGGTTGTTCTGTGGGTGGTGCTGGGCGCTGGATATTCCCTGGCACAAACGCCGTCGGGGCGGATCTTGCGTCGATCTTCTTCGGCTCAGGATCGACCAGCGCTGTTCGCGGCGCAGTTCGCCTTGTCTCATGCTTGTTGGCTGATTACCTACCCGCTGGCCGGGTGGCTGGGAGCCAGCGTCAGCCTCACTGCTGCGTTCGTTGGCCTAGGTCTACTCGCTGGGTTTGCGTGGACACTGAGCAAATGGATCTGGCATCCCGACCATGAGCACGAGGTTGTGTCGCATCAGCACGACGATCTTTCGGAAGATCATCCTCATGTCGCTGATGGAAAATCTCATGCGCACTCGTTTGTCATTGATGAGCTCCACCGGAAATGGCCACGGCGATAGCGCCCTCCATCCAGGGCGGTGGAGAGTCGCTGGGTCGGTGCTATTTCTTGAGCGCCTTCAGCCGCGCACTGGCTTTCTGTACGGCGGCCATCTTCTCCGGACGTTTCATGCGCTTCCACTTGCGGATTTCATCTTTCGACCGTCCGCAGCTTACACAGAGATCGCCCTTCAACTGACAGAGTGAAATACAAGGGTTCTCGATCTGCGAAGCCATGGATGAGTTACCTGTGGGCAGGATTGTGGCGCGTGAGTGCAGGCCGCCTCAGCGGCCCGCATCCACAGATTAGGCTTGGTGAATTTCGACGGTCAGGTGCCGAATTTCATGAACCGGCAACAGCCGCTCACGAATACTTTCAACACTGGTTGCGGCTTTGCCAACAACGCTGACGATAGCGGCGTGGGCGTCGGGGCCTACGCGCCAAACGTGAAGATCGCAGATGCGGACGTCACCCGGTTGCTCAATGAACTCGCGGATTTCCTGCGCTACGTGATCATCAGTTTTGTCCAGAAGGACGCCGGCAGTCACTTTCATCAGGTTCCAGGACCAGCGCCCGATAACAACGGCGCCGACGATGCCCATCACAGGGTCGAGCCAGACCCATCCAAGGTATTTGCCCGCCAGCAGTGCGACGATCGCAAGGACCGAGGTCAGTGCATCGGCCAGGACATGCACATAGGCCGATTGCAGATTGTTGTCGCCGTGCCCGTGGCCATGATCGTGGTGATGGTGGTGGTCATGCCCGTGATCATGGTTGTGCCCGTGGCCCAGCAGCAACGCACTCACGATGTTCACCAGCAAGCCAACTATCGCGATACCAATCGCGATGCTGAATTGCACTTCATTCGGTTGGAACAAACGGACGATCGACTCAGCACCCACTGCCAGGGCAACGAGTCCCAGGATCAGCGCCGAAGCAAACCCACCCAGATCGCCGACCTTGCCCGTACCAAAACTGAACCCAGAGTTGGTGGCGTGTCGCTTGGCATACGCGTATGCAGCGGCCGCGATGCCGAGCGCACCAGCGTGTGTGGCCATGTGGAAGCCGTCGGCGAGTAGGGCCATCGATCCGGTGATGTAGCCTGCGGCAATCTCACCCACCATCATTACAACGGTCAGCAACACGACCCAGAGCGTGCGCTTCGCATTCTCTTCATGGGAGGCACCGAGAAAAACATGGTCATGGGTGGTTGCCGTCGTGCTCATAGCTTGGATGTCCGAAGTCATTTTGAGTACCGCTGAATGGCTTCCAGGAGTTCTTCTACGCCCTTGCTGCGCTCTTCGTCAGTAAGTGACGGGTGAGCTACGTGCGCCCTGGCGTGATCCTTGATGATTTCGTCCAGCAACCCATTCATCGCTCCACGGGCCGATGCCACCAGTAGCAGGGTCTTGGCGCAGTCCTCTTCTTCCTGAAGGGCTTTTTCAATTGCCTGCACCTGCCCAGCAATGCGTTTGACGCGCTTGAGCAGCGCCTCTTTGTTCGATGCGAGATGGCCCATACCATACTCCCCCTATGTATATTGGCGCGGAGATTGTCATACCCCACCCCCCTATACAAGAGACCAGTAATCAGCAGGCGATTTTTGAGACGAGCGGGATGACTGGCGAACGTATCAACCGTCATCCTGAGGAGCGGTAGATAGAGCCTTCCTTGGCTCTAACCGGGGTATCAGTCGTGAGCGTGGCCATGGCCCGCGCTATCGTTCGACACCTCTGGCTCGGCATCGCCGCATGCGACGAGCAGGCCGAGGAGACCGATTACAGCGAGCGAACGTAGCAGTTTGATGGTCATGTCGTAGGTTCCACAGTGGTGAGATCAAAAAATTGATAGGTCGAGGCTCACTTCTAGTGAGCCTCGACCACGCGTCATTTCTTCAGGTTGAGATAGTCGCCAGTCGTGTTCAGCACAATGGTGACGTTACCCGTGGTACGGTTGCGCCAGAACCAGCCATGGGTGCCGTCGAAGAGCGCAGTCAGCTCACCCTTGTCGCTTTGCACCTGACGACCCTTGCTGTAGCTGTGGAAGTCGCCCTGGGCCGCGTCATAGGTTTCACCGTGGGTGTCGTGGTTGACCGGTCCCGAAGCATTCCACTCATATGCAACGACAGTTCCCTTACGCATTTCGAGCTTGATCTCGCGCCCTTCGCCTGGCTTGAGGGTCAAACTGACCTCGTCGGTTTTTGCCGCTGGCTGCACTGCTTGCTGGGCAGGCTGCACCGCTGCAACTTGTGGAGCCGGAGCGGGAGCAGCCTCGGGAACCGGTGCCGGTATTGCCGGCGCAGGTACAGCGGCTTTCGTAGCGGCCTCATCGGCCAAGGCTTCTTGGGCGAGGGAGATCTTGATCTCGCCCATCTGGGTAAGACCCATGGCTCGGCCCAGACCTGTTGGGTCGACGGCATACTCCGAAGGCATGACCACGGTGACCAGAAGGCCCATCGCGGCAGCGAAGGCGATGGCGGTGGATCGAATGAGCTGACGGCTGCTCGGCAGTTCGTTTGCCGAAGGAAGTGGGGAGTTGAACATGTTCAGAATCCTCAAGCGGTAACAATCAGGCCAGTCAGCTGATAACCCATCAGCAGGAAACCGGCGCTCATCATGGCAACGTTGGCGGTGTAGGCGTGACGCCAGAAACCACCGGTTCTTCTCCAGAAGCCCATCACGATCAGGATGGCGCTCAGCGCGAGCAACTGACCGATCTCAACCCCGACATTGAAAGCAATGAGGTTGGGGATCAGGCCGTCGGCCGAGATTTCGTACTCCTGGATCTTTGTTGCCAGGCCAAAGCCATGCAGCAGGCCGAAGACGAGCGTCGCGGCTTTGGTGTTCGGCTGGTAACCGAACCAGCGCTTGAAGGCCCCCAGGTTGTCCATCGCCTTGTAGACCACCGAGAAACCGATGATCGCGTCGATGATGTAGGAGCTGATGCTGATCTCAGTAAGCACGCCGAACAGCAGCGTGACCGAATGTCCAACGGCGAATAGCGTGACGTAGAGGCCCACGTCCTTGAGGCGGTAGAGGAAGAAGATGACGCCGAACAGGAACAGCAGGTGGTCATAGCCCGTCATCATGTGCTTGGCGCCCATGTAGATGAACGGGATCAGCATGACCCCCGAGCTTTCCTGGATGAATCCCTTGTCGCCTTCCGCTACGGCGTGTGCCAATGCCTCCGGCATGCCGATAAGCAATGACGCGACGAACAGGAACAAGAGGCAGATGGGATGGCGTGCACGCACAGCGAGCAAGCTCCCACCCGTTATCGAGTGTAAACGCATGGATCAATCCTTTTTGCAGTGATCGAGAGCCGCAAAGCGGCCAGGGTCAGGAAGCAAAAGCAGGACGAGGTGGGCGTTCGATTCGGAAGATAGGCGGGTGTGGTACCGAGTTGCCTGACCAGGCCAATGGCATGGACGGGCCGAAGATAGGTGTCAGTTGCGCAGCAGAAGAGAGCTGAGGGGTCTCGTGCTGGTGGTCGGGCGTGAGCGGGGCATGATAGTGGTCAGTGCAATGCGCGCAGCTCCATGAGGCCTCGCCATGGTCATGCCCATGCTTCATGTTCCCTGCTTCTTGGGCAGCGACTTGAGTCGGTACTGCCAACGAATAGGCGTGCCCCGTCCAGGCCAGCATAACGGCCATAGCCAAAGCCACGAGGATGGCTGATGACAGGAAACGACGGGACATTCAGATGCCTATGACGCTGATTCAACAGCAACGTTGCACGTTTGACCTAACCCCCTGGGGGGGATAGCATCGCCAGCGTAATGTATCGCCGACAGAGACTCAAGATATGTCCGATGATCACCAGCACGATGATGAACAGGGCCATGCCCATACTCACCAGAGCCATGAGGCGATCATCAAGCGCCTGAAGCGTGCAGACGGCCATCTGCGCAGCATCATTGCCATGATCGAGGATGGGCGCGAGTGTGTAGACATTGCCCAGCAACTGCATGCGGTTGAAAAGGCCGTCTGCCAGGCCAAGCGCACGCTCATCCAGGACCATATCGACCACTGTCTTGAGGACTCGGTTGCAGCCTTGAGCAAGGGCGATCGATCGGCCCTGGACGAATTCAAGCAAATTACCAAGTACCTGTAGGGCCGTGTTCGAGCTCACCAGCTACCTCGGCCTGTTTCTGGCAGCTTTTGCGGCCGCCACGCTGCTACCCATGCAGTCAGAAGCCGCGCTGGCCGCGATGCTAGTGTCTGAGCTGTACCTGCCCGTGGCGCTTGTCGCGGTGGCTACCGCCGGCAATGTGCTGGGTTCCGTGGTTAACTGGTTTTTGGGTCGAGGCGTCGAGCACTTCAAGCACAAGCGCTGGTTCCCGATTAGGGAGTCCAAGCTGGAGAAGGCACAAGTCTTCTACCAGCGCTATGGATACTGGTCACTGCTATTGAGCTGGGTACCCATTATCGGCGATCCAATTACGTTGGTAGCCGGGGTCATGCGCGAGCCACTTTGGCGGTTCACACTGTTGGTGACCTTGGCCAAGGGTGGGCGGTACTTGCTACTGACTCTTTTGGTACTCGGGAGCATGCCGTGACGTCAGATCCCATCCGTCACAGAGAGCGGCACACGGGCCAGGACCTGATCAAGTGGATCGCCTTGATTACGATGGTGCTCGATCACATGCGGTTGGCCTGGCCGGCTACCAGTAACCTGTTTGTCTTAGGCCGACTGTCCTTTCCTTTGTTCTGTTTGGCGGTGGCCATCAACGTTTCGCGGAACCAGCCTGGTGAGTTGTTTATCCGGAGTAATGGCCGGTATCTCGCCCTTTTGGTGTTGTTTGCGGCGCTATCAGAAGTGCCATACCGGATGGTCAGCACCTCAGGCACATTCAACGTCCTGGTCACGTTGGCGTTGGGTCTGCTGGTCGCTTGGGGAGTGCAGCACCGGACGCTCGAAAGCCTGGTACTGGCCGGCGGGGCGATTCTGGCTGCCTATTTGCTGAGCGAGCCGTTGATGTTCGGCTTTTATGGAGTGTTCGTGCCGGCAGCTCTGGTGCTCGCGATCAAGCGCCCCGAACTTTTCGCGTTACTGCCCGTCGCACTCTGTGCTGCTGCCAACTCTCGAACTGGCCTGTTCGAGCAAGCAGCGCAACTAGAACCATTCGCCATCCTCGCACTGTCGACCGCCGCTCTTGCACCTCTGCTCGGTTTGGCGCTGTTCTGGGCCCCATTGCCGTTCAAGGTCGTGCCTGTCAAACAGTGGAGCTATTGGTTCTACCCCGGCCACCTGGTGGCGCTACTGGGTATTCGCAACTTGCTTTAGCTGCTGGCTTTGCTTCTATGGCTGGCATCCTCAGGGTCAAGAACACCAGCGCTGAAGGACCTGCGGACCGCCTTAGTGACAGTGGCGCTCGCCCGTTTTGTGGTTGGTGTGGCAACCCTTGGAGTCGGTACCGCCGCTATGTGCGAAGGCAGTGACCGAGGAGAACGACAGGACTGCTGCGATCACGAGGTAAACGATTTTCATCAGGCTACTCCATGCTTGGTTTTTGTACGTGGCTTCGGCCACCGGCGAAGATTATGGCTAATTGCCTTCATACGGCAAGCGGCTGCGTCCCCGACGAGGTGTGGTCCAATGAAAGGGGTAATTACGGGCGTCGGGCTGGAGCCCGTGGAATTAAACGCTGCGAGAGTTTTAATTCTCTAAATCCAATCGTCCCGAGTCCCGTATACACCTACAGGCCTCCTAATGAGGCCCAAAGAGTGGTGAACTGGCGCTTGCGCTACAGCGCAGAACCCGATACGGGGAGCTAGTTGAAAAGCTCCAAGAAACGGCTGAAATTGACGGCAGCTATGGCAAGGCCACTCAGTACGATAACTGTCGTGTAGATCGGATGGTCTTTGACGATTTCAATCAACACAACAGGGTGCACCCCGTTCCGCTCGTACCATTTGGATTTCGTCTTCAAGGACTTGTCATGTGTCCGTTCGAAGAAGTTCGCAAACATATCGAGCTTCCTCAAGGTCGATTGATGCATTTTTATGTACTCAGCGTTCACAAAGGCGGCAGCCTCATCAGCGCCCGGCAGCGCGTCTTGGTCGCTGGCATTGTTGAGTTCAGCTAATGCCATGATCCTGCCTTTCCTTCCCTTGCTATCGGCATGCGGGGCATAATTTCTTCCATACAACGCAACCAGCTCACGCGCAAGGTCAACCTTCTTGTCATCCGGCAGCTCTACGGGTTTGCCGCCGAGTACCCGGAAGCGATGCTCAAGCGCAAAGAACCCGAAATTTTCGTCTCGCATATTCCAGTGCAGGAAACGGCAATCCTTGTGCTTATCAAGCCATTGGAAAAAGCCTTTGAGCATCGACTTTTCGAATTTATTGAGCTCTGCTTGCATGCTGGAGAGCTGTTTGCTGAGCTCTGCTTCTTTATGGATGGACCATGATTTGGTCTGGCCGGTTTTTAGGTTTCGTGTGGCGATGGAGGTCACACGTTTCGACTCCCCCGTATCGTTCTGATAAAACGATTCGCAGGAGTAGTGGATTACGTAAACTCGGTTCGCGTCGAGGTAGAGGTCTTCGATTAACGCTCTGCTCCTTTTGCGATCCTTTACCCGATCTAGCTCTGCTCCCACCACCTTCCCCTCAACCCAGTGCAATGTAGGCGAAGCTGGTGATTCTGCCCTCAAATGTGAGTACCCGCTAGATTTACCCCTAGCTTTGCCTTTGACTCTCCCTGAGGGTATACCGCCTGGGGATAACCAGCTTGCTTTGTCTTGGCGGATTGCCCTGCCGATTGACGTGGCCCACATAAGCCGCTTCAAATGCCGTCAGAACGCAGGACCATTCGCTCCCGTCGAGCTGGCTGGTGGGCGTGAGCCAAGAGGCGTATCCTACAAGCGCTTGCTCCGAGACTTGTTGGCCTACAGCCTCCCCTTGGAGACATCTGATAGCCCGCCGCCGAGGCGGGCTTCTTTGCTACCAGATCTGTACAGCAGCGCCTTTGGTTGGCTAGCTGCCCAAGCTAGGCTCTGCCAGAACGCATGCCCATAAGCGGTCTACCTGTCTCCCTAGGCACGCCGGTTATCGACGTACCCAAATCTTTTATCAGGCGCATGGAAAGCAGGCGGAGGTTTGGCGAAATTCGCTTACGCAGTCATTGCTTCGCAGGAATCTGCGCAGGTCATACAGGCCTGTGCGCATTGCTGACAGTGGTCAGCATCTCGGTGCGAAGGCCTGCCCGATCATTTAAGGCTGGAAAATCACTGCTTCTGAATGCTCACGATTTCGCGACGCTTCCCCCATACGGAACCCAAATTTCACCTTGTCTCCTACGTTCAAGCCCTTCAGCTGTGCAGGCTCAGCTTGGATCCGTCCCTGAAAACGTTATGGAGTCATGAAAATGATTCCTCGACAGATCAGCGCCCAGCCGCGTGCCATCGCCCCGCTGCTACGCAGAACGATGGTGTGAAATTAAGAGGGAGTCAGACGCGGGGAGGACGCCATGGATGGGGGGGAGAACCTGTCGCTATGCCTACAGCATAGGTATCGGCAGGTCGTGGGTAACCGTCTGGCCAACTCCACCCCTCAGCACACAGACCAGCTCGGACAAGAACGGGTGGAAAACAAAGCCTTGCCCGCAGGTATACCCATTGAATAAGCCTGTATCTGACGTAGGTCATGCAGAGCCTGCCAGCGGGTCGCAATCGACGATGGCTTCATTGTATACTTCGGCTCCGCATACCCCTTGAGCTACAGGAACATCAGCATGACTGTACTCCAAACGATCTACTGGCAGCCTACGCCGCCTTAGCGCTACGCCCCCTCGCAACAACCTGCTTCCGCTAGCCTCGCTCGCGGGTGCTCACTGCTGTACGCCTGGTTTTACACCTTAAGCACACAGCAAAAAATCCTCAAAATTTGAATTTGTATCGATTCGCTCGCCACTCCCTTGGCGTGCGCGATGCTTTGCCTTGGATATTTATATGCTGCAAAAACTTAGACAAACGTGGTTTTCCAACGTCCGTGCCGACGTGCTCGCGGGGCTGGTGGTCGCACTCGCGCTGATCCCGGAAGCCATCGCCTTTTCCATCATCGCCGGGGTAGATCCCAAAGTCGGTCTCTACGCCTCCTTCTGTATCTGTGCTGTCATCGCCTTTGTCGGCGGGCGCCCCGGAATGATCTCGGCGGCGACAGGCGCCATGGCACTGCTGATGGTTACGCTGGTAAAAGAGCATGGACTCCAGTACCTGCTGGCCGCGACGCTACTATGTGGCGTACTTCAAATCCTTGCCGGCTACCTGAAGCTCGGCTCGTTGATGCGCTTTGTTTCACGCTCGGTAGTCACCGGCTTCGTAAACGCATTAGCGATTCTGATTTTTATGGCGCAATTGCCTGAGCTGACCAATGTCACCTGGCATGTCTATGCCATGACCGCTGCGGGCCTGGGAATCATCTACCTGTTCCCGTATGTACCGAAAATCGGCAAGGTGATTCCCTCTCCATTGGTGTGCATTCTGACGCTGACTGCCATCGCCATTTACCTCGGTTTGGATATCCGCACCGTCGGTGACATGGGCCAACTGCCTGATACGCTCCCGATCTTCCTCTGGCCTGAAGTTCCGCTGAATTTTGAAACCCTGCGCATCATTTTCCCGTACTCGGCTGCGTTGGCAGTAGTGGGTCTACTCGAATCAATGATGACCGCGACCATCGTCGACGACCTTACCGACACCACCAGCAACAAAAACCGCGAGTGCAAAGGCCAGGGTGTGGCCAACATCGCTGCCGGCATGCTTGGCGGCATGGCAGGTTGCGCCATGATCGGCCAGTCGATCATCAACGTGAAATCTGGTGGCCGCACCCGTCTCTCGACATTGTGTGCCGGCGTTTTCCTGCTGCTGATGGTGGTATTTCTTGGCGAGTGGCTCTCCAAAATCCCTATGGCGGCACTCGTGGCTGTGATGATCATGGTGTCCATCGGCACCTTTAGCTGGGATTCCTTGCGTAATCTGAAAGAGCATCCGCTGTCGACCAACCTCGTCATGGTGGCGACCGTCGTGGTCGTCGTGGCCACTCACAATCTGGCTTACGGCGTACTGGTAGGTGTGCTGCTGGCCTCCCTGTTCTTCGCAAACAAGGTCGGGCACTACCTGGATATCAAGAGCACTCTTGAAGAGACGAAATCGCATCGGACTTACCGCGTCGTGGGCCAGGTGTTCTTTAGCTCTGCGGACAAGTTCACTGAGGTTTTTGACTTCAAGGAGGCGCTCAACAAGGTCACCATCGATCTCACACAGGCGCATTTCTGGGATATCACCGCCGTCGCAGCGCTGGATAAGGTCGTGATCAAGTTCCGACGCGAAGGCGCTGAGGTTGAAGTGCTCGGTCTCAATGAAGCCAGCGCGACAATCGTTGACCGCTTCGGCGTGCATGACAAACCCGGTGCCATCGACAAGCTCATGAGCCACTAAGGAGAACGACAATGACCCGCGTAATGGCATGCATTGATAACTCACAATCCTCATTGGCGGTCTGCGATTACGCAGCATGGGCCTCGCAACGACTCAGCGCTCCCCTGACCTTGCTTCATGTGCTGGATAAGGAGAAATATCCTGCATCCGCTGACCTCAGCGGCAATATCGGTCTCGGTAGCAGAGAACATCTGCTGGAAGAGTTGGCCATGCTGGATGCGCAGCGGGCAAAACTGGCGTTGGAGCATGGGCAGCACATGCTTGAAAAAGCTCGCGAGCGAACAGTTCACTCTGGCGCCATGTCACCTGATATGAAGCAGCGCCATGGCCATCTCGTCGAGAGCCTGAGCGATCTCCAAGACGATATTCGGTTACTGGTGATTGGAAGAGTCGGTGAGGACAGCACGCGCAGTGCCCAAAGTCTTGGCAGCCAGATTGAAGCGATAGTCCGAACTATCCACCGCCCCACCCTGATTACAACCAGCCATTTCAGGAAACCTGAAACGGTCATGGTGGCATTTGACGGCAGCGCAACAGGCCACAAGACCTTACAGATGCTTGCTTCAAGCCCGCTGTGCGAAGGCCTGCCAATTCATATCGTCATGGTTGGAACGGATTCTGAAGACAACCAGAACGCGCTGGAGAAGGCACGAACCACGCTTGCGTCTTCCGGCTCGCTGGTGCATTCCGAGATCCGCCCAGGCGAAGTAGAGTCCACACTGCATGCGTATCAGGCAGAGCACGGCATTGACCTCTTGGTCATGGGGGCGTACGGGCACTCACGCATCAGGCACTTTCTGATAGGCAGCACGACCACGACGATGCTGCGTACATCCACTGTACCCTTATTGCTGCTTCGCTGAGCCAGTTCCACTGGCCACAGTATTTCCAGAACTGAGGAAATACCGTGGCCACCCTGGACGATGACTAACTGATCTTGCCGCTACGAGACCACATGCAACTCATAACTGAAATTGTTCACCCCGAGCTGAAATCCAAGCAGGGCAGAGTATTCCGTCGACATGCAGCTCGCGGCATCGTGATGCGGGGTGAACAGATCCTGTTGCTGTTCACCGAGCGCTATAACGATTTCAGCTTTCCTGGAGGCGGCCTTGATGGTGACGAGGACATTGTCGCAGGCCTGAAGCGTGAGCTTGAGGAAGAGACTGGTGCTCGTGAAATACAGGTGCTCCAGCACTACGGTTACATCGAGGAGTACCGGCCCTACCAAAAGCCACAGTACGATCTGATGCACATGACCTCGCATTTTTATCAATGCGAAGTAGCGCCCCAGCTAGAGCCGGTGAGAATGGAAAGCCACGAAATCGCTAATGGTATGCGGCCTGTCTGGATCAACCTGCATGAAGCCATCGCACACAATGAAGCCGTCATGCAGCGTCACGAGTCTTCGATGGGGCAGTCAATTCTGCGCGAAACCTACATGCTGAGAAAAGTCGCTTCCGAATTGTTGATGCCAATCAGCCTTTGAGCTGACTATTTGGCGAAGTCCACTTAGCCTGCCTCAGGCAAGCATCCAATGCTGCGGGAGTAATTGCGTGATTTCGCTCGCCCGCTGTGTCGGAAGCCGCATCAGTACATCCTTGAGATAGGCATACGGATCGTGCCCATTCATACGCGCCGACTGGATCAGGCTCATGATTGCCGCCGCCCTTTTTCCACTGCGCAGCGACCCGGCAAATAACCAGTTCGAGCGCCCAAGCGCCCACGGCCGGATCAAATTCTCGATCTGGTTATTGTCGATGGGCACAGCACCATCTTCCAGGTAGCGCGTCAGCGCTACCCAGCGTTTAAGGCTGTAATCCAGGGCCTTGGCCGTGGCCGAACCCTCGGGCACAAGTTCGCGTTGGGCCAACATCCACTCATGCAGTTTTTCAGCGATGGGCACCGCTGTTTCCTGACGTAATCGCCAGCGGGCTTCGTCGCTCATTTCCTTGGCGTGTCGCTCGACTTCATACAACCCGCCAATCGAGTGAAGCGCCTGCTCCGCCAACTGGCTTTTATTGGCTGCATGCAGGTCGAAGAATTTGCGGCGTGCATGGGCCATGCAGCCGATTTCGGTGATGCCCAGCTCGAAGCTGGCCTTGTAGCCGGCGAAGTCATCGCAGACCAGCTTACCGTTCCACGTGCCCAGGAAGTTACGCGCATGTTCGCCGGCACGGCTGGGGCTGAAGTCGTAGACCACGGCCTTTAGGGCCGAGAAAGGCGTGGTGCTATAGGCCCACACGTAAGCGCGGTGGGTTTTCTTTTCGCCTGGTGCGAGCATCTGAACCGGGGTCTCATCGGCGTGGATCACGCCCTGGGCCAACACATGCTCACGCAGCGCATCGACCAGAGGCTGGAGCTGCACACCGGTCTGTCCGATCCATTGCGCCAGTGTCGAACGGGCGATGGGCAGTCCGGCCCGACCAAAAATCTTCTCCTGCCGGTACAGCGGTAAATGGTCGGCGAACTTCGCCACCATCACGTGGGCCAAAAGGCCTGCGGTCGGGATGCCCTTGTCGATCACTTGGGCCGGTACAGGCGCCTGGATCAGTGTTTCACACTGACGGCACGTCCATTTTCCACGCACATGCCGCTCAACTGTGAACACGCCCGGAGTGTAATCGAGCTTCTCGCTGACGTCTTCGCCGATTCGCTGAAGCTGGCAGCCGCACACGCACTGAGTATTCTCTGGTTCGTGACGGATCACGGTTCGCGGAAACTGCGGCGGCAGTGGTGCACGCTTGGGCTTATGACGTGGCTCGGCCGGTGCGGCCGGCGGATTGGCTGCCTTCAGCTCGGCTTCGATAGCTGCGATATCGGTATCGAGCAGATCATCAAGCAGACTGCCTTGGTCGGGGCTCAGTTGCTCGCTGCGCTTGGCGAACTTGTGTCGCTTGAGGATGGCGATTTCATGAGCCAGTTGCTCGTTGACCGTTTCGAGGCGTTGGATTTTCTGGCTCATGGAGTCGACCTGGGACAGCAACTGCATAGCCTGTTCGGCCAAGCCGCGCAGCTGTTCCGGTGTCATCTGGTCGAGATTGGGCGAGGAAGTCATGCCGCTGATTGTGTCAGAGCAGGTCGTCAACAGCGATAAACCGATGGGCTAATGGCAGGGGCTAAAGCACTGTGATCGCGCTGCCTGCGCCGACCCGCTGCCACGGCAAACCCAGTACCAAGGCTTGAAGTTGCTCGTTATCGAGTTCGACTTCCGATCCGTGACGGATGCCGGGCCAATGAAACTTGCCTTGGTTCAATCGTCGCGCTGCCAGCCAAATGCCCACACCGTCATGCACCAAGACTTTCATTCGGTTGGCACGGCGATTAGCGAAGAGGTATGCGCAGTGCGGCTTCGCCACACCGAACACCGCGATCACCCTGGCCAGCGCGGTCTCGGTACCGGCGCGCATGTCCATAGGCTCGGTGGCAAGCCAGATGGCATCGATCCGAATCATTCCAACAGGTCTCGCAGAAAGGTGGCACAGGCGACAGCGCTTTCGGTCGGCCAGTTCACTTTGACGGTGCCACGCGGGTGCTGGATTTCAATGCAGATACTTGATGAAGCTGCCTGCGAATGTCCTCCGGCTAGCGGCAAGGGCACTGGAATGAAAGCAGGTTGCAGCGCCATAGTTTTGTTCGTGAGTACCCTAATCCATTTATGTACGAGGTTCGCGTTAAGGCTGTGCTTCTGCGCGACGCTGGCAATCGATGCGCCGGGCTGGGCGCACTCTTGGACAACTTGGGCCTTGAAGGATTTTGAATAGGAACGGCGTTGTGACTGCATGGAAAGACCCGCTTAAAAGGCTAGAAATGGTGTCCACTTAAATTAGGTGGACACCATCGCCTTTGGCGTCGGGGTCAGGAAGGTGAGTTGGCCGGACGGTTACGGTCGTGGCTTGGCATAGTCAGTCCAGGCGTTAGGAAGCTGGGCTGCACTGTGCTGGCAGTCCTGCACTCCTGGCCTACCTTGCAGGATTGGTATGGTCACCAGTCTTTCCCAGGTCTTGGTCCTGGCAGCAGGCATGGTCCATGCCCGCCATCATTTCCATGCCCATGGTCTGCATTGGGCAAGGTTCAGTCGCCGAATCGATGCCCGCCATCCCGTTAAGCGGAAGCGCCACGATAAGAATCAGGATGGGCGAGTATAGGTTACCGGGATGAACTCACCATTAAGGGGTTGGGGCTGCACCAACCAACCGCATGGAGGCTGGGAGACTGATGAAGAAGGTTGTGACACCCTCCGCTGAAGTACACCAAATTCGTCCGCTGTGAGCCTCGATGATGGAGCGTGTTATCGACAGGCCTAGGCCTGCATTGCTTGGCCCGCCTTCGCGTCTGGCTGGATCGGCCCGATAGAACCGGTGGAAGATCTTGCCAATGTGCTGAGGATCGATGGTTACTCCGCTGTTACGTACGGATAGCGTCACGGTTTCACGTGTTTGCTCGATCTGCACTGATATCTCGTTGCCTTCCGGGGTGTAGCGCAACGCGTTCGATAAAATGTTGGAAAGCGCTCGGTCAATCATCAGGCGATCGCCACGAACCTTGCCACGACCTTGGAGGGTCAGCTGAATGCCCCGGTCCTCAGCCAGGAACTGGTAGTACTCGAACAGCTTGTATACGAGTTCGGAGAGGTCCACATCGATCTGCTCGGGCACGATCAGACCGTTGTCCGCCTTGGCGAGGAAAAGCATGTCGTCAATCATGCGCGACATGCGCTTGAGGTCTTCCAGGTTCGAATAGAGGTTTTCCTCATATGCATCCAGGTCACGCTTCTTGGTGAGCACCACTTCAGTATGGGTCAGTAGGTTGCTGACCGGCGTTCTCAACTCGTGAGCGATATCGGCAGAAAAGTTGGACAACCGAACGAATGCATCCTCCAATCGTCCCAGCATCCCGTTGAAAGACAGGATGAGCTCCTGAAGCTCAATCGGTACGGGCTTCAGGGGAATGCGCTCGCGGAGCGATCTTGCTGACATCGCGGTCGCCACTTTGGTGATTTGCCCGACAGGCCGAAGCCCGCTTTTGGCCACGACCCAGCCCAAGCCTGCACTCACCACTGCACTGATCACCAAGCCGATCCCGAACCACCACTGCAAGGTGTGGAAGAAATGGGCATGAGTGGTGACATCGAGCATCAGCACCGCCGTCACAGGTTCCGGCTCGCCCGCGATGGCCAACTGGGCGGTGATACCGCGGAAGTTCTGCGATTCATCCTGCCACTCCCAGACCGCACCCTGGCGCGCCTGCTCGAACCGCTGAGGAATTTGGGAGGCTTTGGAGTCTGAAAAAAGGGTCGTTCCGTCAGCCTTGGTGATTTTCGCCGAAAGATCCTGATGTGCGCCGAGCAATGCCCGCAGCTGCTGCTCCTGATCGCCGAGCTCGCCTCGCGCTGCTGAAATGGACAGAATATGACGCGTTGACTCCAGCTTTTCGGAGAGCGCCTGCTCATCCAGCATCCGGAAATGGTGCTGGCTGAGCCCGTAGAAAGCCACGCCGGCAACGACCAAGACAGCAGTCACCGCGAACATGAACATCAGGGTCAGTCGCTTGACGAGCGATGATTGCGGGCGCATCACTCTGCCACATCCATCATGTAGCCCATGCCTCGGGCGGTATGGATGAGCTTTGGCGCGAAGTCGTCATCAATCTTGGCCCGCAGTCGGCGAATCGCGACCTCGATCACGTTGGTGTCACTGTCGAAGTTCATGTCCCAGACCTGAGAAGCGATCAGCGACTTGGGGAGCACCTCCCCGCGTCGGCGCATGAGCAGCTCCAAAAGGGCAAACTCCTTGGCAGTAAGGTCGATCCGCTTGCCGTTTCGCGTAGCCCGGCGCTTGAGCAGGTCAACCTCAAGGTCCGCCATCTTCATGGTGGTTTGAGCAGAACCACCGTTGCCTCTGCGCAGCAGTGTGCGGACCCGAGCCAACAGCTCAGAGAACGCAAAGGGCTTCACAAGGTAGTCATCAGCACCCAGCTCCAAGCCTTTAACGCGATCATCTACGCCATCACGGGCCGTGAGAAAGAGGACCGGCACGTCTTTCCCCGCTGCCCGGATCTTGCGCAGGACCTCCCAGCCATCGAGCCCCGGCATCATTACGTCCAAGATCAGCAAGTCATACGCTTCGCTCTGCGCCTGTTGCAGGGCGTCAGTGCCTGTCATCACCCGGTCTACAGTGAAGCCAGCCTCTGTTAGGCCTTGCTGGAGGTAGACACCGGTTTTCGGCTCATCTTCGGCTACGAGTAATTTCATCTGCTCTCATCCACGCGGAGTGCATCTCCAGTTTGCAGGAAAAAAGACGCCCAACCAGAAGCTGACGGAAAAGTAATGTCGCGATCAGTTTTCTGACAGCACCGCGAGGCTAATTTGACTCTGTACCTGACGCCATGAGGCGCAGAACCCACTGAGGATCTCCAGATGAACATGGTCAAAGCAATTGTGGTGGTCGTTACCTTCGGCATGGCAGGCATCGCCCTGGCAGAGGGCGGCGCGGACCGGACCTTTGCGCGGATGGAAGCGGCTCGCCAAAACTCCATGCAGGCCTATCAGGTTGCGCAGCAGGAGAAAGAGCAGCCGCCGGTCGCCGCACAGTCCAGCAAGCATGTCGGCCACGAGAGCTGCTGATCCGAGCTTACAGAAATGTAATCACTCCGGAATCTGAACTATGGCAGTTTCAGACTACGGCCTCTCATCAGCCTCGCGCAGTAGCGAAAGTCTACGAGACTGGTGAGAGCTCCAACGAACCCAAGGGCTGCGCCATCGAGCAGCCTGGATATCAGCGATCTACCTGACTGGACGCAACGGCATGCAAAGCAAAACCACGAGACGATCATTCGTCAAAGGCCTGGCCGCTACCGGACTTCTGGGTGGGCTCGGCATGTGGCGCGCGCCGGTCTGGGCTGTGACCAGCCCTGGCCAACCGAACGTGCTCAGCGGCAATGAATTCGACCTGTATATCGGTGAACTGCCCGTCAACATTACGGGGGCAGCTCGTACGGCCATGGCCATCAACGGCTCCGTGCCTGGGCCGATCCTGCGATGGCGCGAAGGCGACACCGTGACGCTGCGTGTACGCAACCGGTTGAAACAGGACACCTCCATTCACTGGCACGGCATAATCCTGCCCGCCAATATGGACGGTGTGCCGGGCTTGAGCTTTCACGGCATCGCTCCCGATGGCATGTACGAATACAAGTTCAAGGTCCACCAGAACGGCACTTACTGGTATCACAGCCACTCAGGCCTCCAAGAGCAGTCTGGGGTCTATGGCGCACTGGTGATCGATGCTAAGGATCCCGAGCCGTTTGTATATGACCGCGATTACGTCGTCATGCTCAGCGATTGGACGGATGAGGACCCGGCGCGGGTGCTCTCCAAACTCAAGAAGCAGTCCGACTATTACAACTTCCACAAGCGCACGGTCAGCGACTTCGTTGACGACGTGAGCGAGAAAGGCTGGTCGGCCGCTGTAGCGGATCGGAAGATGTGGGCTGAAATGAAGATGAGCCCCACCGACCTCGCAGATGTGAGCGGGTATACCTACACCTACCTCATGAACGGCCAAGCTCCGAACGGCAACTGGACGGGTATCTTCAAGCCCGGCGAGAAGATCCGCCTGCGATTCATCAACGGCTCGGCCATGACCTATTTCGATGTCCGGATTCCTGGGCTCAAGATGACGGTTGTGGCTGCCGACGGCCAGTACGTCAAACCCGTATCGGTCGATGAGTTCCGGATCGCCGTTGCTGAAACCTACGATGTCATCGTCGAGCCTGAAAACGAACAGGCCTATACGATTTTCGCGCAATCCATGGACCGTACCGGGTATTCCCGAGGCACCCTGGCAGTTCGCGAAGGCTTGCAAGCGCCCGTACCGGCGGTAGATCCACGCCCGATCATCGCCATGAGCGATATGGGCATGGACCACGGCAGCATGGGCGGAATGGATCATGGCAGCATGGCTGGCATGGACCAGGGCAGCATGGCCGGCATGGATCACAGCAAGATGGCTGGAATGGACCACGGCAGCATGGCCGGTATGGACCACAGCAAGATGACTGGGATGGGCAATGAAGGCATGGCCGGCATGAGCGGCGCAATGCAAAGCCATCCGGCTTCCGAGACCAACAACCCACTGGTCGATATGCAGACTATGTCGCCAACGCCAAAGCTGAACGATCCGGGAATTGGCCTACGCAACAACGGGCGTCGAGTGCTGACGTACGCCGATCTGCGGAGCACCTTCATCGATCCCGATGGTCGAGAGCCTGGACGGACAATCGAACTGCACCTTACCGGCCACATGGAGAAGTTCGCGTGGTCGTTCGACGGTATCAAATTCTCCGACGCTGAACCGCTGCGGTTGAAATATGGCGAGCGTCTTCGCATCACCTTGGTCAACGACACCATGATGACTCACCCCATCCACCTCCACGGTATGTGGAGTGATCTGGAGGACGAGAACGGCAACTTCATGGTTCGCAAGCACACCATCGACATGCCACCTGGCTCAAAACGAAGCTATCGCGTCACCGCAGATGCCTTGGGACGTTGGGCCTATCACTGTCACCTACTGTTCCACATGGAAATGGGCATGTTCCGAGAAGTACGTGTGGACGAATGAACTGGAGATTTGAGATGAGCAAACCAATGAAACGAAGCGCCTTTTTCCTTTCTGCTGCGATGGTAGGCATTCTGGCTGTTTATGCCCCGTCGTCGTGGTCCAGCGACAATCATGATCAGCATTCCCAGAAAACCACAGAGGCCGGCAAAGCCAAAGGCTCGCAGGACAAGCAGGGCCAGGGGATGAACCATGAAGGCATGGACCATGGTTCCATGGAAGGTATGGACCACGGCTCGATGAAGGGAATGGACCATGGCTCGATGGAAGGCATGGACCACGACAAAATGATGAAATCGCATGGCAGCGACAAAGCTAAGGCAGGGAAAGATGGCCAATAGCCTCGGGCGGCCTTCGCTGCTGGCTCTGACCGTTTCGATCAGCATGCTGGGCGTAACGCCCAGCTTCGCTGCTGAAGAAATGGATCACTCGGGCATGGATCATTCGAAAATGGGGCACGGCTCCATGCAAATGGATGCTGCTCCATCCGAATCGATGCCGGCGATGGATCACAGCAAGATGGGGATGGGCAAACAGCAGAAAAAGCCTGCCCCTGTTGATCACAGCCAGATGGGGCATGCTCAAAGCAAGAGTAAATCCAGCCCGGTGGACCACAACAAGATGGACCACAGCAAAATGAACCATGGAAACATGCAGGGCATGGATCACGGCTCTATGAAGGGCATGGACCATTCCCAGATGAACCATAGCTCAGCGACTTCTCCGACCACGACGAGCCGCACGCCGATTCCAGTGCTCACTGATGCGGATCGCGAGTCGGCCTTTCCGCCCCTGGGTGGCCACCAAGTGCACGACAGCGGAATCAACAGCTTCTTCCTGTTGGACCAGCTCGAATACCAGGACGCCGATGAGGGCAGCACCCTGGCCTGGGACGCATCAGGCTGGATAGGCGGCGACATTAATCGCCTCTGGGTTCGTTCGGAAGGCGAGCGCACCAATGGGGTAACCGAAGATGCTGAGCTGCAACTCCTGTACGGGCGCTCGGTCAGCCCTTGGTGGGATGTGGTCGCCGGGGTCCGCCAGGATTTCAAACCGGAATCCCCACAGACCTGGGCAGCCTTTGGTATTCAGGGCATGGCTCTGTATGACTTCGAGGCCGAAGCCACGGCGTTTATAGGCGAGAACGGTCAGACTGCTGCGCGTCTTGAGGGCGAATACGACATCCTGCTGACCAATCGCTTGATTTTGCAGCCCACGGCCGAGGTCAATTTCTATGGCAAGAACGATCCTGAGCGCGGCGTTGGCTCGGGCCTTGCCAATACCGAAGTCGGGCTGCGCCTACGGTATGAAATTGTCCGCCAGTTTGCTCCATACATAGGCGTTACCTGGAGCCGCTCCTACGGCAACACCGCTGACTTCATCCGAGACGAGGGTGGAGATGTTGATGAGGCACGCTTCGTTGCCGGTATCCGGATGTGGTTCTGAGAATTCCAACATGAAAAAAACAATTACAACGCTGCTTGGGGCCGGTGCTGTCGGAAGTGCTGCGGTATTGGGCACAGCCTATTTCGGTCTGGTGAATGTCGGCGCTGATGATCCTCACTTCCCGGCAGTCCATTCCTTTCTCGCCATGGCTCGTGATCGGTCTATTGAGGTTCGAGCGCGAGACATCGAAGTCCCTGATCTGAAGGAAGCCGCGTTGATCAAAGCGGGGGCGGGCAACTACAACGCCATGTGTATAGGCTGTCACCTTGCCCCTGGCGTTGGGAAGACTGAGCTAAGCCAAGCGCTATACCCGTCGCCACCCGACCTCACCAAGGTGGGTGTCGGAGGCGATCCAGCCGCCGCATTCTGGACAATCAAGCACGGTATCAAAGCCACGGGCATGCCCGCCTGGGGCAAGAGCATGGGCGATGAGTACATCTGGGGAATCGTCGCGTTCCTGGATCAACTGCCCCAGATGAATGCCGAGCAGTACAAGGCCTTGGTGGCCACGAGCGGCGGCCACCAGCACGGCGGCGGTGAAAGCGATATGCACAACCATGAGGGCCAGCACGGCGGGAGCGGTCGTGCCGAGCATGGTGATCACGATGAAGCGGCAGACGACGATCATGCCCAGGCAGCTCACGACCATGGAGCTGCACCCGCAGGCTCCGCTCAAGCGGCAGATCATCACGGTGACCACAATGCGGCCGAGGCCCATTCGGATGCCCACCCGACATCGTCGCCAAAGACGCATGTTCACAAAGACGGTAAGGAGCACACTCATGCCAACTAACCGGATATTCGTTCGGCTAGCCGCTATCGCTGGGCTTCTGGTGACCTCGGCGGCCTATGCTGCCGAGCCATTGTCCATCGACGTTCACCGAGACGCGAACTGCGGTTGCTGCAAGAAGTGGATCGCGCACCTGGAAGCCAATGGTTTCAAAGTGACCGACCATGTTGAGACGGACATGAGCGCAGTGAAACAGAAGCTGGGCGTATCGCCACGGTTAGCGTCCTGCCACACAGCTGTGATCGACGGAAAGTTTGTTGAAGGTCACGTGCCAGCTGAGCAGATTCGAGAACTCAGGGGGCGGAACGATCTAGTCGGGATCGCCGTACCAGGAATGCCAGCTGGGTCCCCAGGCATGGAGGTTGATGGCGTAAGCCATGCCTACCAAGTCATTGGTTTAATCAAAAGCGGCGAGGACCAAGTAGTCGCCAACTATCCAGCCAAATAACGCACCTACCAGGAGGACGGCGGTAGGCTGACTGCCGTCCCTTATTCCCCCGCTAGAAAGCTTCATCAGCTCAACAGGACGACAGAGAGGGGCTACAAAGGGTAGCTAGTCAGATTCACGGCGCTCGCGGACTGGCTTGAGTACGATATCGCCGTTGATGAGCTCGATGGAGAGTCTGTCGCCCGTCGTGACCCCGAGCTCGCGCAAAATGTCATCGGGTAATTCCACAATCACATCGCCGGAGCCGTCGCCGGGATCTAGGCACTTTACCGTGGTGCGCGCTGATTGAGTCATTGGACTCTCCTGCCTGAGCTACCAGTCCTCATCGTACTCCACCAGTCATGAAAGCCGGTAACCAGGCGATCTATTGCCGGAATTGACGCTTCAACCCGGCGTTTTATCAGAGTAAGTCCTGTCCACTCGCTCAGTGCTCAGTTCTGGCCCCGGCAACCGACTCCAGCGGTCCGGTATTCAAGGATTTTCACGTCTCCGTTGGAATCCTCGTAATTCATCTGTGCCGGCATCACGTCACAGCTCGCCTTGGTCGACGTCATGCTGATCACCTTCGCCACGTCGAGCCGCATCCCGTAGCGATAGTGGATCACCTCCGGTGGGTTCTTTCCCTTGGCAGCGGCATAAGCTCGCATAGCTTGCTCATTGGCCTGAATCATCTTTCCATGCAGACGGTCGGATCCTCCTTCGGCGAGTACGGCTGACGAAGCCACTAGGGCCAGGATAGCGGTGATACTTTTGATGACTTTCATTTCAATCACTCCAATAAACGTGACTGAAGATTAGGGGTTGATCGCTGTCAATTGAGTGATACGGGAATTACAAGGTTGTAAGTCCCGCATGTAAAAGAGGTAGCGTTGCCTCCTCGCCGCATACCAACCTCGCCCTCAGGCAAGCTACTGGTAGACACCCAAGCGTATACGCTCAAGATAGTCCGCTACGACGCTGAACCCGAGCGACGTGTCGAGCATCTCGAAGGGTACAAACCCCAACAAACGGCCGCACGGCCGACAAAGCCACTGCTCCGCGAGCATCTGAGAGCCAAATACCTTCGATGCAAGCTCCAGTCCTTTCGCATACTGGAACGCCACCGCGCTCTGCTGGGCATCCAGACGATGGGCCTGAGCGGGATGGCTCAGACGGTGAATGCTTCTGGTCGATCTTCCTGTGATTCGCCCGACGAGGTTACGAGCCTTGAACAGGCTCGATGACTCGACCATGCACTTCACGTCGCTGAAAAAGAATCCTGTTTGGACTAGACTCAGGAGCTCCAGCTGGCTCAACCCGTCGGGGTGGTTCCGCCCTGCTCAGATTCTCGCGCGAGATCTGCGTATCCTTCTTCACCACTGAGATGGTCGTAGAGTTCTTCCAGGGTTAAAGCCAAACCAACTTTATAACCCGACAGGTCAGCAAGGTATTCGTTAAGGTCGCCAGCTCCGAAGCTCATATGCATAAAAGGGTCCTAGGCGTGAAAGTAATGCGACGATAGTATCGGTTTGCTAAACACTCCACAAAAGGGCCCTGTGGACAGCGAAATACAGGCAGATCCTGTCAGTTGCCCGGACCCACTCACGGCCTGGTTTTGGCTTTTTGGCCGAAAAGGCTGTTGCTTAAATTGCAGAGCGATTATTAGCCTTTTAGACGCCAATGGTCCAACCAAAGCACTCTCGGTTGATCGGAAAACCAAGCGTAGAAAACTAGTGCCGCATGCTGCTAGCTGCCTCTCGCCAGCGTCTTCTACCGGCCCAGGCTGTGTAAAACCTTGACCAGTGCTAATGTTATTCTGCCGTCGGCAGTCATAGCGGAGTAGTCCATGAGGCCATTCCTCCAAGGCAAGCATCGAGATTAATGCACGTTGCGGCCTGAGAGCCTGGATGATTATGTCGCAGATACTAACTAGGTTCGAGTAATCGATGTGCTCGACGATGAGCTTGATCTCACCCGTTGGGCTTCAGTGGTGTGGTTCTCACCGAAACTGGACGCCCTGCGTACCCTGCTGCACTGCTGAAGATCAACATCTATGGCTATCTCAACCATCTTTCCGTCAGCATTGGGATGAGCTTGGTTCCGACCAGCTCCGGAAAATAGCTTTGGGGACTCCTTGGAAAATGAGGTCATAAATGGCCTGGGCTAGCGAACGGGAGCTTTGCTTCTCGCAGGTTTGGGGGCATGCTGTGAGCGAAACGTGGCAGGAGGAATGCGCCATGAACCAGGGGACACTCCAGACAGCGGTACTGTCGGCCGCCGAACTGATCGACTACCTGTGTCCTACGAGCGGGGCGCCTTATTCGGTCGAGCGCTATGCCGAGATCTTTGGCCTCAGCCCTACCGAGTTTGCCGGTCAGATCGCTGCCTATCGTCACAGCAAACCAGATGCTACCAGCGCATCCGACGCCGAAGCGACGCAACGCTTTATCGCGGATGTCTTGCGGGTGATCTTGGCCCTAGACGAGAGCGGAGTCGCCGTCGAACGGGCGATCACTTGGTTTCGACTCGAGCCGTTACCGACCTTCGAACAGCAGACCGCGGAGCAACTGGTCAGTCAGGTTCAAGTTGAACGAGTGCTGCAGTTCCTAGCCTCCTGGCAGGCGGGGAGCCAGGGATGAATCGGGATACCCAATGGCAGGTCGATCATCAATCGGCATACCAGTCCTGTTATTGCACTGTCCTGCACACCGTAGATGCGCGTTACGACGTTCGCGGTTCTGTGCTGGCAGAAATGGTGAAGGCCTGTCTGATTCACCGCGCCACACTGCCCGCAGCGCAGCGGGCCTATTTCGTACAGCACGCATCAGAGGAAGCGGTGACCTACTTGGAAAAGTTCACAGCCAGGCTGTTTTTTGGCCCCCAGGGACGCTTTTCGCCGCAAGAGTATCGCTACCGGCCTGCTATAGATTTGCTGGAACCGGCTCCTCATGGTCAGCCTCAATGAGGCTCACTGGTCAATTGAAGGCAATTTGCCATCTGGAAAAATGCTAGAGGTCCCAAGCATTCTCGGCGAGTAAAAAATCTTTGACGTAGTCGCGCTGCTTTGAAAGAGTGGAGCGGTTTAGAGCCCAGCCGAGATGAGCGCTGACAAACTCGCCCTGAGTCTCGTCGAAGTAATAAGCCGTGCGCGCCTTCGCCAAGGAATACAGATTGATCAGCCGAGCACGTACGTGCGGCTTGAGATGATCATAGACGACAACGTTGGGGTTATTGGAGAATACTAAAGCTTTACCTGGCGAGATGGCGATGATGAACAACAGGTCCCTCAAATAGTCTCCCCAGCGAGATGCGGGGTAATCAGATGCGAGCAAGCCCGGTTGTTCCCAATTGTACTCCCGCATGGTTGCCTTCAAGAGTCCATCTGAAAATGCCTCGTCAATAAACGGCGAAATCTCGTTCTGGGCGAATAGGACTAACGACATCGCACCGAGGGACTTGCTTGATTTAAAATAGTCAACCACTTCATTGATCGAAGTATGTGATGAGATCTGCTCATCCTTCATATTTTGCCTAATAAGATCGAGTTCCGAGCGGATATCCATGGCTTTTAGAATGTCGGGATGGCGAGCCTCCAGAAACGTCAGGGTGTTCGCCAGTTGTCGGCGGTCCAGATGGTTCCAACCCTGAACTCTACTGCTACGTGCCTTTTCGATGATCTTATGGCCCGCTTCATCAATCATCGGGGTAATATGGCTGGATTCGACCTCAAATCCCCCATCGGGAAAGTCGATACGGTACAAGTCCTCAATCGAAGCAGTATGTTTTATAGCAACCGGCTTGATTTCCAGCGCACCATTCGAAGGCAGTCGGCGGTAGCGGAAGACTCTCCCAGGAGCGTATTGCCAAGCCTTGAGAAAGTGTTGTGGAACGAAATGGTGATTGCGAGGGGGATTCGGCATGCAGTGGTTCTCTCCAAAAATGAGGATGCTATAGCAATGAAGATTTTCACACCATTACCTGGAGAATATGTGGCGTCGGCACTGCAGCGGGGAAACGAGATGCTCGGTATCCGAACCCTGCCACATGAGGATTTCCGGATAAGACCGATACCAAGAACAGGTTACGGACGCAAAGGAATTGGGGGAAACGGCGATTTTCAAGGTAGTTGTCGCGTGAGCGTGTCACGCTGCCTTTGATGTTTGCTGCAGTACCGCTTCCCGCTCCGGGTTCAGGCACACGATTGGTGCCAGCACCCAGTTCCTGATGTTGCCGCTCCAGCGCTCCGGGTGCCGTGCACGCGCCGCCTCGTACAGCTCGATACGCTTGCGCAGCAACTCTTCTGCCTGGCCAGTATGTCGCTGCGCCGGGGTCACGAACTTCAGGGCGCTGTGGCGATGTTCATGGTTGTACCAGGCCACGAAGCTGTTCACCCAGTTCCTGGCCTGCTCCAGCGTGTCGAAGGGCCGCTCCGGCCACAGCGGGCAGTACTTCGCCGTGCGGAACAAGGCCTCGGCATAGGCGTTGTCATTGCTCACCCGCGGGCGGCTGAACGAGGGCATCACACCCAGGTTCTGCATGGCCGCCAGCATGGTCGAGCCCTTCATCGCGCTGCCGTTGTCCGAGTGCAGTACCAGCGGCTGGCCTGCCCGCTGTTCACGTAGGCAGGCCTGGCGTAGCAGCTGGGCGGCCTGCTCGGCGCTTTCACTTTCATGCACCTCGTTGGCCACCAGCTTCCGGCTGTAGACGTCCTTGATCATGTACCAGTAGAAGTAACGGCCCTTGACCGTGGTCGGCAGCCAGGTGATGTCCCAGCACCACAGCTGGTTCGGGCCGTCGGCCACATGGGTCGTCAGCGCTCGTTTCACCGGTGGGCGGCTACGGCCGCGCGGATGCTGCTGTTCGGCGTCCTTCAGCAACCGGTAAAAGGTCGACTCCGAGGCCAGCCAGGTGCCCTGATCGGCCAGCCGCGCCACGATCTGCTGCGGCGGCAGGCTGGCAAACTCGGGCTGGTTGGCGACCTCCAGCACGCGGCAGCGCTCTTGCGGGGTCAGCTTGTTGGCCGGCTCAGCTCGCTGTGCCGAAGGACGCCGATCCTCCGGGCAGTGCTGCCAGCGCTGCAGGCTGCGCAGCGACAGGCCCAGTTCGGCGCAGGCCTGCGCCCGCCGCGCTCCCGCCGCCACGGCGCCCTCGATCAACTGCAGCGTTTCACGGCGATCCGGGGCGCTGATCATTCGTCCTCGTCCTTCCCCCAGAGCGCCTCGGCTTTTTTTCGCAACACCAGCAGAGCTGCGGTTTCTGCCAGCGCCGCATCCTTGCGCCGCAGTTCACGCTCCAGCTGCTTGATGCGCTTCTTCGCGGCCTTTTCCTCTTCGCGTTCGCGCCGGGTCTTGCTCGGCTGAGCCAGGCTGTTGGCCTGCTCGCAGGCTTCGCGCCAGGCGTTGATCTGCTCGACATACAGGCCTTTGCGCCGGCAGTACTCCGCCAGCTCAGCCGCATTGAGGCTGGCGCTTTCCAGCACCACCCGAAACTTGTCCTGGCTCGACCACTGGTCGGCCTGCTGTCCATCTGCCGGCACCACTGCTCCCGCTGCTCTGGCCTGTTTGCGCCAAGCATACAGGGTGGCATCAGTAATGCCTGTCGCTTCCACCAGCTCCGGCACCGTCCGGTTCAAGGGCGGCATCATCTGCCGCACCACCCACTCCCGATGCTCTATCGAATAACGCGCCACACGGCTCTCACTTCCGCCCACCGACCAAGACTCATCGAATCAACTCACACGACAACTATCCTGACGCGGCGGGGAAAAGCGGAAATTAGGGGGTACGCAATTTTTAAATTTCCCTCCTTATTTACTGAACGAAAAATCACGGAAGAGGTTTTGCACAACCACACCCTGTACCCTCTCACCGCAGCGCTAGGCCGACCTACAAACCAAACAATAGTAACCCCCGCTTATTGGAAAAAAATTTGCCCCGAATGCGCATTCGAGGACTTTGAGAATCACGGCACAGCGTACGTACATCGAAGCCATGTACAGTCTTATGTTAAGGTTTGTAGCATCCATGGTTCTGACCTCATAACTATCTGCCCCGCATGTTCAACCCCCATTAATAAGCATAAAATAACCCAACTAGGAATATGCAGTCAAAAATACAAAAACCCGACACGTCAATGGAAATCACCGAACCATCTGTATTCAATATTTATCGCAGAACTTCTGAACTACAAAGGCCCTCCAGCTAAAACGCACAACGCTGAATGGATAGTGACCAAAAGCTTATACAAAAATTATTTCGATGAAATATACGGCAATTATGGATACGTGTCTGAAATTATAGTGCGTGAGCTCGGCACAAAAACTATAAATCCCTATTCAAAGGGGGCGACTGATTACAACTTCGTAATTCAAGCCTTCCTAGGCTGTCGCACCGCTGCCAGATACCTAGACTTGCTAACAAACAGTGCCGCGTGCACTCAGTTGCAAAACGAAGTTAATGAACTTATTCGGTCTGACTTCATCAAACGCAAATATCATACAGTAGATAGAATACCTAGTACCTCCTCATCAGTTACATGAGACAGCCGAATCCCAGCAAGCCGGTACACAACACTTATAGCACTTCGCTCAGATAGAAGATAATGTCTCACCGCCCATCTGATTTTACGAACTTGATGGTCATGATCAGATTCGAGAATATCTTTCATCAACAAAGTACTTATTGGGAACTTATCAGGTACCCTCAAAAAATCATGGCTACGAGCGACCTTCCTGCTTAACGCGGCGCGGGTCACCTTTTTCGGTTTGCCCTGCGTAGACAGAATCTGGTCCCTGGCGATTAGCAGATCTTGAGCAAGCGCTGCGTCTCTCGCATGCCAATCGACCAACCCCCTCCTTACCCTTATGAAAGGATGGGCAGACACATACTGCGCTAACCACTCCTTATCATGGCGGTAAAGCCACTGATAGCCCGGCTTATCATGGCATTTCGCGTTCTTGCTGCTCGAGAAAGCTTCGCGGCGTGCCTCAATTTCGCCGTCCTCTATGAGGGGCCTAGTATCGTTGCCCCTAGCCGCTTCACCGCTGCGAGCATCAGCTCGCGGGTGAAAGGATTTGAGGTGCTCAAGGTCTGCCTCAAGGAGCCAGCAAAGAAAGTAGAATTTTAATGGCTGTACGACCGCCCCGCGTGGACGCACGACGCCCAACACCCAGTCCCAAGAGCAACTGAGCTCCTGGAACTCATTAGCGCGAGGGCTACAGAGAAGACGCGGCGTCAGGAAGCTCCTTAATACCTGTTCCCTCACCCGACCAGCCTTAAGAAACCCCATCTCATCCAGACGATGCTGAAGGAAGTTTCCGGTCAGCAGATTTTGTACATCCGCTGGGTGCTCAAGTCCCCAAAACTGCATTTCACCTATCACAGCAGCTGAAGAGTCAGGAGCCCGCATCACTGGCGACCCCGCTGCCTCCGCCGGAAACAGCATGCAACGCCAGTCAGTTCCATCCGGAAACATCGTCCCGCAGAGCACCTCTCCATGGAGCGGGCAGATGCAAGTACCCATTGCTTGGTGAATACGATGCCAGTAGGCCGAGCCGCAGTTTTGAATATCTTCTTCAACACACCTCTCGCAGTACCTGAACGACGCGTGCTTGAGGAAGCCTGAGGCTGTGAGACCCAGGCTCATTTTCAGGCCCGTGCCGTCGGTACCAGTCATGGCGATACGCGCGGCTTTGCTCTTCGTGTCATTCAAAAAAGGTTCGTACAGAGGCAAAAGGGTAAAGCGATCGATCAAATGCTCTACCGAATAAGCTGATGCTAACCGTTGCGACAGAGCACCCAAGCAGCACGGCAGGATAGAGCCACAGGTTCTGGAATACGCGCCGAACAACTCCTGGCTTGTCCGGCGATAGCTGTCGTTCGACGACAGCCTATGATAACGGACCGCCAGGCTGTAGAGAGACTCATCAGGGAACGGCTGAGGAAACCAATGCAAGCGATCCATTGACCTGATCTCCCGCGGTTCATGTCACCAAGCAGAGTCCTTATCTACCCAGCCTCTCTGCTCGAGCTGGGTCTGCACATCATCGCCTTCGGAGAAATGGGCAGTTGGTGCTGACTCGTTGGCAACCGGAACCACCGGTTTACTAATAGGCTTTGCGGCTGCCCTTTCACTGTGCTCGACAGGTGTCACTATCGCGGCCTGGGTAATTAAAGAGAGATTCGCCCTGTCTGCACGCCGCGCCAAATCGTAATTCATCATCTTGGCGACCTGGTCCTTCGTGGGCATCATGTCTTCGAAGTCAGCAATTTGCAGCGGATCCCCGCTTCGTAGAGCCTCGATGGCCTTATGAAGGAGCCTCATCTGACTGTCGTACACCTGCTGCAGAACCGCCGGTGTAATCGAGTCGATGCCCTCCCAGATTGCGTGCCGCTGAGCCAGCATTAGAAGTTTGGCCAGGAAATCCGTGTTTCCTTGAGTGAGGTCATATATTTTGGAAAGGATCTCACCCGTCAACGGAGTGGGGGTTTTGGTCCAGTCGTATGCCCAGAGCAGTGAAACCAGATGCGCCCAAAACGGATCATCTTCGGTAAACCTGTCAAAAGTGATAGGCCCCATTCCTGCCGCACGCCGAGCATTTCGCAAAACACCAGAAAACAGCGGAAGCATGGCATTTGTGCCAACGTAGATCAGCGGGATGCCGGCGTCATTCGACAGCTGCACAAAAAAGTTGAGAAGCTTTTCGCGGTCTTGCCCGCCTCGGGATGAGCAGAGGTGCTGCATCTCATCAATTATGAGAGCTCCGATGAAATAGGTTTTGCACAACTGACTGATATTTTGAAGCATCACGCTGATGCTGCGGCCAGTAGCAGCTCTGCCTGAGTACTTTTTTATGCCTAATGCTTCATCCAATGAAGAGAAGAATGCGGTACAAAAACCTCGCAACGAGCCATCGTGCGGACAATCGATCTTGAGCCAGACCACCTGCGTCTCAATGAAGATCTGCTCTTTATACTTACTGTGACTGATCACCTGTGGATAAAGCTTGGCAATGGAGTTCAGCGCAGTCGTTTTACCCATGCCGCTCAACCCGATCAGTGTCAACGTTTCAGCGGTGGACATAAACCCGTGCCCCTTGATCTCCGCAGAAGAGGGCAAGCGATGCCTAACGGATGACGCATGCAATGGATTGCGCCCGGTGTATCCGTACCGAATCAATTGACTGAACAGGTCCTCAAGCCTGAGGTGGATTTCAAAAGGTACAACGACATCCTTCAGCCTGTTGATGCCATGACCACGTAATTTCGGGTCCAAGGCCCGCTCCACGTTGTCAGGCCGGGGCGGGGCGCTCCCAATGCGCCTGACTACATCAACATCCGAAAGAATCTTCGGGAGACACTCAATCAGTGGGTTACCGTCGTATTGAGGCATGCCAGTCGGGTTGTAATCTGCTGGCGCAAAACTGGAATCACTCATGACTAGCCTCGTTACCCGCGTTGATCACCAATTTCAGGAAGGCGGCGCTCCGACCCGAGACAGGTTTCACGGTTACAGGTGTATAAGTCTCCTCCGCGGCTGGCGAGTTATCCACAAGGCGAAGCTGATTTAGGTCAGCGGTATGCAAGTCGCGCTCAGTCTGGGTTTCAACGGCACGTTTCGAACGCTTGTCCCGCTTGAACTCAGCGTCAGATTTCGGATCTCCCTGCCCCTGGCGTTTGGCTTGCGCTCGATGAAGAATCTCCTCCTGGCGGCCTTGAAGAAGCGCTCCAGTATTGGCATCCTCGTACCGGGCATCTGGGGCGACCTGATTCAAAATCTTGATAATATCGAGGACCTCCTCCATACGAAGCCCACCGTACTTAACCCGCTGCTGCGGTACAATGGTCAACGGCTCGAAACCCGCCTCAGATTTCATCCAGCAGTTCTCAATAGAGTTTGGATCGTAGAAAACCCTAACGTACCTCGTTTTAAAGTTGTGAGAGCGCTCCAACCATTCCGAACGAATGGCGGTTTCACAGGTGTACTGCACACCTTGGAAATTTATACCTCCTCGACCAATTCGACACACCTGCGAGGGTAACAATGCAATCTTCAGCTCCGCTGGTGATACGAATTTCGAATTCAGGAGATTGTTTGCCATAGACCACTTCCACATGGCCATAGGCGTGGGCTCCACTTCTGCCGCGATCATCTCACGGTTCAGAAGATGAGGAACTCGAAGGCTCTTGTTGTGAGCCAAAACACCGAGGATTACCATCTCAGTAAACTCATCGATATCGAAAATTGCGTCGAGCTGGTAGTCACGATCACCACGCTCCATTTTCCGAGCATCTACGCCGCCAGGGACAAATTTCAAATCCAGCTTTTCGTTGAGCAGTCGGAAACGGCTTTCAATGATACTTTTCCAGTCAGGCCGAAACGGTGGCAAAATCTTCAAGGCTGTACCAAGAGTCTTTGTCATCGTCTCCCCAGCTTCACTGAGAAGTTCAGCGCGATCTGCGACGATTTCAACCGGTAGATGAGAACATGGCCAGTCAACCTCATCGATCTCAATATTATAACGCTTGCAAAACTCCTTCTTCGGCGTGCAAGCATTATAAATGGCATGTCGAGCACCATTCCAACTGGGCCCTTCAAGCCCGACATGAATACCTACGATCATTCTGGTGAACGTATCAACCAACACATACAGCACTGGCCTGCCGATCAACCATAACCGATTGACTCGATGTACCAAATAAACATCAGCAATCGTCGAATCGATTTCGTACCGATGACTTGCACCGACTAACCCTTGAGAGGCAGATCCAACTAGCGCACGATGGTCTTTATTATAGCGGATTGCGCCGCCGCTCTTCTTCAACCTATAGAGTTCATCAAAGAAAAGTTTTCCATGGTACTCCAGTTGATTGATGGACGGGTAGCTACCTCGAACCAGGTTACCTTTTGAACCGTCGGACTTGATCGACCGATAAAACTTATTGAGCATCCAATCATAGGCTTTCTTTAGCTTGCCACACCTGCCACTGGCAAAGCGCCCATAGGCCAAGCGAATATGCGAGATGTGCCGTGACTCGAGCAGAATTGCGCCACCGTCATCCACAACTACGCCACGATATTTAAGCGGTCGGCCAGGAACAATGCCTGAGGCCCGACTTTTTTTCTTTCCACGGCCTCCACACGTGCTGGTATTCCACAAAAATGCGTTTCGTGTCTGCCCCATGCTCCAATACCGATAGAGAAGTCGATAAATTTGCTTCCGGTCAACTCCCACTACCATTGCGTGATTAGCAACAAGGGAACCAAAGTTAGACGTCAAGATATCGAGGGGGCCATGATTCTCCACCAAACCACGTACCAGCTCCCAGTTCCTATCTCGGCTGTCTTTTTCATTCTCACTGATCTCGTCGTCACTTCGAAGCAAGTGCATAGGTACCATTTCAGGGTTGATCACCGCCGCTCCGTTATTGATCTCTTCGATCAATAGTGAGCTTCCAACCCGCCATGGCTTCGTCGGACTTGTACCGAGTTCAATGACTAAGACAAACTCATCCTTTATAGCTAAAACTCTGACCGGTTTCTTCAGCAGCTCAGATCCCTCACCCGGAGAAACGATGCAGTTAACTCCCAGACTAAGCATGACGAGGCACCTCGATTTCTGATGTGCTGGAAAAGGATGGCTCAGCAATCCAAACATGCAAAGGTTCAGATAAGCTTATTACCTTAGCGCTTAGACTCGCCCCCAGTCTGCCCGTCCAAAGAAGATGGTGGAAGAGGCGTTTAACACCAATATATTCTATAAAAATTACCCTCGAGGCTTTTTGCAGCAGTGCCTTTAGTGGCAATTCACTAGTCTTACATCCCGCTATAAATTCGAGCAGATTATTTATATTATTCTCCGTCGGCAACGAAGGATGGATGACCGCGTAAGTTCTAAGTATGACAAGATTTGCTATTTTAACTTGCGAGAGATTTTCATGGAGAACCAGTTTCCATTCTACCTTTCTCATAGCCCAATATTTAGCTTCGATCTCAAGCTTTTCCGCCATCCGATTCTGCTCCTTGAGGCTGGCATCCTCGAACTCCTTACGGTATTTCACAGAGCGCGCGGCCAAGGTTGCTTCGCCCTTCGAATCTATGAAAGTTATGAGGAAGTCAGTGGTCATAACCACTGGGACTTGAGTACCTGGATACACAGGATGACGGTAATTCAGGCTTGACGCGATCGCTTGAGTCTCAGCTTGCGTTAGGAGCGGGAACTGCTCACGAATGTCGATGATGGAAGGATCATGCTCAAGGATCAGGTGATAGTCGCGCTCAGCGTTGGATAGCAAATGATGACTGCGATGAAATTTCACACCCGGTACAAGATGCGACACCCCGCTCGACTGGATATCCCAAATCTTGATCCAAGGCTCATAGGACTCTCTAACGCCAGATCCGCGACCCGATTGTATTCTTCTATCAATTTTCCGCTGAGTCATTAGCTTCGAGCTAGCTGGATTCACCGGTTCAGTGGGTACAGATGTCATTTCACGAGTCGCTCATCGTTGAGTGACCCGCTCGATCGGATCGGAACGACACAGGTCGTGGCGCGGAGAAATTCAAGAGCGGGCTCAGCCAGGACAGCAGTCACTGTGGTGCAGAAGGGATTGTGATCCTATATCCATGGACAAGGCTCTGCCCCGACAAACGGGCCGTGACAGAGCCTTGTGACAACCTTTCTTAACTTGTGACAACCTTTATTTTTTTGTGACAACCTTTATTCTTTAAAAACATTTGAAACGATTACTTAGCGTTATTTACTCGACAGTAACCGACTTGGCCAGGTTACGCGGCTGGTCAACGTCAGTACCCTTGAGCACGGCTACGTAGTACGACAGCAACTGCAGTGGAATGGTGTACAGGATCGGCGCCAGCGCGTCAGCGATGTGCGGCACCTTGATCACGTGGGTGCCTTCGCCATTGGTCATGCCCGCCTGCTCGTCGGCGAACACAACCAACTCACCACCGCGAGCACGCACTTCCTGCAGGTTGGACTTCAGCTTCTCCAGCAGTTCGTTGTTCGGCGCGACGGTAACCACCGGCATGTCATTGTCCACCAGTGCCAATGGGCCGTGCTTCAACTCACCCGCCGGGTAGGCTTCGGCGTGGATGTAGGAGATTTCCTTGAGCTTGAGCGCACCTTCCATCGCCACCGGGTACTGCGCACCACGGCCGAGGAACAGGGTGTGGTGCTTGTCGGCGAACAGCTCGGCGATTTTCTCGACGGTGGCATCCATGGCCAGGGCTTCGCCCAGGCGGGTCGGTAAACGACGCAGTTCTTCAACCAGCTCGGCTTCAACACCGTCTTCCAGCGTTCCACGCACTTGGCCCAGGGCAAGGGTCAGCAGCATCAGCGAAACCAGCTGAGTGGTGAAAGCTTTGGTCGACGCCACGCCGATTTCAGGGCCAGCCAAGGTCAGCAGGGTCAGGTCCGACTCACGCACCAACGAGCTGATGCCCACGTTGCAGATCGCCAGGCTGCCGAGGAAACCCAGCTCCTTGGCGTTGCGCAGCGCGGCCAGGGTGTCGGCGGTTTCACCGGATTGCGAGATGGAGACGAACAAAGTATCCGGCTGCACCACCACCTTGCGGTAACGGAATTCGCTGGCCACTTCCACCTGGCACGGGATGCCAGCCAGGCTTTCCAGCCAGTAACGGGCGACCATACCCGCGTGGTAGCTGGTGCCACAGGCGACGATCTGCACGTTGCGCACTTTGGCGAACAGTTCGGCAGCCTTCGGGCCGAAAGCCTGGACTAGCACGTTGTCCTTGCCCAGACGGCCTTCCAGGGTGCGCTGAACAACGCTTGGCTGCTCGTGGATTTCCTTGAGCATGAAGTGGCGATAGTTGCCCTTGTCGGCAGCTTCGGCGCCTTCATGGTACTGCACGGTTTCGCGCTGGACCTTGTTGCCTTGCTGGTCCCAGATGGTGACCTGATCACGGCGGATTTCCGCGATGTCGCCTTCTTCCAGGTACATGAAGCGGTCGGTGACCTGACGCAGCGCCAACTGGTCGGACGCCAGGAAGTTTTCACCCAGGCCCAGACCGATAACCAGCGGGCTGCCGCTGCGTGCAGCTACCAGGCGGTCAGGCTGCTTGGCGCTGATCAGCGCCAGGCCATAGGCACCATGCAGGCGCTTCACCGCTGCTTTCAGCGCGTCGGCCAGGTCCGGAATGCTCTTAAGGGTGTGGTGGATCAGGTGAACGATGACTTCGGTGTCGGTCTGGGACGTGAAGATGTAGCCCAGGCCTTTCAGCTCTTCACGCAGCTCTTCGTGGTTTTCGATGATGCCATTGTGCACCACAGCCACTTCATCGCCCGAGAAGTGCGGGTGGGCGTTGCCTTCGGTCGGCGCACCATGGGTAGCCCAACGGGTGTGGGCGATACCCAGCTGGCCCGCCAGTGGCTCAGCAGCAACCGCAGCTTCCAGCTCGCTGACCTTGCCAATGCGGCGGCGGCGCTGCAATTCACCGTTCTGGGTGAGAACCGCCAGGCCGGCGCTGTCGTACCCGCGGTACTCAAGACGCTTGAGGCCTTCGATCAGAATGGCTGTGATATTGCGCTCGGCGACGGCACCAACGATTCCACACATGTTTTATTGCTCCTGGCTGATCGCGGCGCAGATCAGGTTGATGCCGCGGGCTTGAATTTGTTCGCGTGCCGCTGCGGGCAGGCGTTCATCTGTAATAAGGGTATGTACGCTGCCCCAGGGCAGCTCGAGGTTAGGGATCTTGCGCCCCACCTTGTCCGACTCGACCATCACGATCACTTCACGGGCAACTTCGGCCATGACCCGACTGAGCCCAAGCAGCTCGTTGAAGGTAGTAGTACCCCGGCCGAGGTCGATGCCGTCGGCACCGATGAACAGCTGGTCGAAATCGTAAGAGCGCAGTACCTGCTCGGCGACTTGGCCCTGGAATGATTCGGAATGCGGGTCCCAGGTGCCACCGGTCATCAGCAGTACCGGCTCGTGTTCGAGGTCGCAAATGGCACGGGCTACATTCAGCGAATTGGTCATTACTACCAAGCCCGGCTGGCGCCCCAGTTCGGGGATCATGGCTGCCGTGGTGCTGCCGCTGTCGATGATGATGCGCGCATGTTCGCGGATTCGCCCGACGGCGGCACGCGCAATGGCCTTCTTATAGGAAGACACAGGCTGGGCCGGCTCACCGAGCAGTTCTTGCGGCACCGGTACCGCGCCGCCGTAGCGGCGCAGCAACAGGCCGTTGGTTTCGAGGGCGGCGAGGTCTTTGCGAATGGTCACTTCCGAAGTTTCGAAACGCTTGGCCAAGGCGTCCACGCTCACCTCGCCCTGCTCGCTGAGCAAAGCCAGGATGTTGTGCCGCCGCTGCGGTGTGTTTCGTTTCGACATGAGCTCTTAAGTTTCGTTTCGAAAGATAATGGTTGCAATCAAAACCTAAGACGCTCGTCTCGTCAAGCAGTAGCTGCCCTGTGGATAATTTCTTCTGCTTTTGGCAGGGTCCCTGTAGGAGCGGCCTTGTGTCGCGATGGGCTGCAAAGCAGCCCCGGCAATTTCAGGTTCACCTCGAAATCCAAGGGGCCGCGTTGCGGCCCATCGCGACACAAGGCCGCTCCTACAAGGGATTACCAATAGCCCAATAAAAAAGCCGACTTATTCACATAGGTCGGCTTTGGATCGAAACAGCTGTGAATAACTCAGCTCTTCTTGGTTTTCTCCGGGCGCTTCCAACCCGAGATGTTGCGCTGGCGTGCACGGGCCACCGCCAGGTCGCCAGCTTCAACCGTCTGGGTAATGGTCGAACCGGCTGCGGTGGTCGCGCCGGCCTTGATTTCCACAGGCGCCACCAGCGAGTTGTTCGAACCGATGAACACGTCCTCGCCCATCAACGTCTTGAACTTGTTGGCGCCATCGTAGTTGCAGGTGATGGTGCCGGCGCCGATGTTGGTGCGCGCACCGATTTCAGCATCGCCCAGGTAAGTCAGGTGACCGGCCTTGGCGCCTTCACCCAGGTGTGCGTTTTTCAGTTCGACGAAGTTACCCACATGGGCCTTTGCGTCCAGTACGCTGCCCGGGCGCAGGCGGGCGAACGGGCCGGCATCGCTGCCCTCGCCCATCACGGCGCCTTCGAGGTGGCTGTTGGCCTTGACCACCGCGCCTTTGCGCAGCGTGGTGTTCTTGATGACGCAGTTAGGGCCGATCTGAACATCGTCCTCGATGACCACCTTGCCTTCGAGAATCACGTTGATGTCGATGAGCACGTCACGACCAACGGTCACTTCACCCCGTACATCGAAGCGCGCCGGGTCGCGCAGGGTCACGCCCTGGGCCATCAGGCGGCGGCCTTCACGCAGTTGGTAGTGACGCTCCAGCTCGGACAGCTGGCGACGGTCGTTGGCGCCCTGCACTTCCATCGGGTCGTGTGGCTGCTCGGTGGCCACCACCAGGCCGTCAGCCACCGCCATGGCGATGACGTCGGTCAGGTAGTACTCGCCCTGGGCGTTGTTGTTCGACAGGCGGCCCATCCAGTCGGCCAGGCGCGCGGCTGGCAGGGCCAGAATACCGGTGTTGCCTTCCTTGATGGCTTTCTGTGCATCGTTGGCGTCCTTGTGCTCAACGATGGCAGTCACCTGGCCTTGCTCGTCACGCACGATACGACCATAGCCGGTCGGGTCTTCGAGCGTGACCGTAAGCAGGCCCAGTTGCTGATCATTGGCTTTGGCCAACAAACGCTGCAGGGTCTCCACTTCGATCAACGGCACATCGCCGTACAGCACCAGCACGGTATCGGCGGTCAGCGCTGGCAAAGCCTGGGCAACAGCATGGCCGGTACCCAGCTGTTTATCCTGCATGACGAAATTCAGGTCGTCAGCGGCCAGGCGCTCGCGAACCAGCTCGGCGCCATGGCCAATGACCACGTGAATACCTTGTGGCTGCAGTTGACGTGCGCTGTGGATAACATGGCCGAGCATGGAGTTGCCGGCTACCGGGTGCAGCACCTTGGGCAGCGCCGAGCGCATGCGGGTACCTTGGCCGGCGGCGAGAATAACGATATCGAGTGACATTACTGGCTACCAATCCTGGGCGGTCAGTGAAAGACCGGGGGGAGAAAACAGAAAAAGAAAAAGGGTAGCCGAGGCTACCCTTTTACTCAATCGCAATAGAAGTGATCAGCCAAAGGCCAATTACTTGCCTTTGCGCATTTGCTGAACGGTACGCAGCTGGGCTGCGGCCTCGGCCAGACGTGCGGCGGCGGCACCGTAGTCGAAGTCCGCGCCTTTCAGATTCAGGGCGTTCTCGGCAGCCTTGAGGGCTTCCTGAGCTTGCGCTTCATCCAGGTCTGCAGCACGTTGCACGGTATCGGCAAGCACCTTGACCATGTTCGGCTGAACCTCGAGGAAGCCACCAGAGATGTAGAACACCTCTTGGGTGCCACCCTGCTTGGTCAGCGTGATCGGACCAGGCTTGAGATTGGTGATCAGCGGCGCGTGGCCCGGAGCGATACCAAGATCACCCAGGTTACCGTGCGCTACTACCATCTCGACCAGGCCGGAGAAAATCTCTCCTTCCGCGCTGACGATATCGCAATGGACTGTCATAGCCATCTGCTTGCCTCAACCTGATAGCGCCCCTTGCGGGGCGCAGGAATTACAGTTTCTTGGCTTTCTCGATCGCTTCGTCGATGCTGCCGACCATGTAGAACGCTTGTTCTGGCAGGTGGTCGTAGTCACCTTTGAGGATGCCGCTGAAGCCAGCGATGGTGTCTTTCAGGGAAACGTACTTGCCTGGCGAACCGGTGAAGACTTCGGCCACGAAGAACGGCTGCGACAGGAAGCGCTGGATCTTACGAGCGCGGGCTACCAGTTGCTTGTCGTCTTCGGACAGTTCGTCCATACCCAGGATCGCGATGATGTCCTTCAGCTCTTTGTAACGCTGCAGAACATACTGAACGCCACGAGCGGTGTCGTAGTGCTCGTTGCCGATCACGTTCGGGTCCAGCTGGCGCGAAGTCGAGTCCAGTGGGTCGACTGCTGGGTAGATACCCAGGGAGGCGATGTCACGGGACAGAACGACGGTGGCGTCCAAGTGGGCGAAGGTGGTCGCTGGCGACGGGTCGGTCAAGTCGTCCGCAGGTACGTATACGGCCTGTACGGAAGTGATCGAACCTTCCTTGGTGGAGGTGATGCGCTCTTGCAGAACGCCCATCTCTTCAGCCAGGGTCGGCTGGTAACCTACTGCCGAAGGCATACGGCCCAGCAGTGCGGATACTTCAGTACCGGCCAGGGTGTAACGATAGATGTTGTCGACGAACAGCAGAACGTCGTTACCTTCGTCACGGAACTTCTCAGCCATGGTCAGGCCGGTCAGCGCTACGCGCAGACGGTTTCCTGGTGGCTCGTTCATCTGACCGTAGACCAGCGCTACTTTGTCGAGAACGTTGGAGTCCTTCATCTCGTGGTAGAAGTCGTTACCCTCACGAGTACGCTCACCCACACCAGCGAACACGGAGTAACCGCTGTGTTCCATGGCGATGTTACGGATCAGTTCCATCATGTTTACGGTCTTGCCGACACCGGCACCACCGAACAGACCAACTTTACCACCCTTGGCGAACGGGCAAACCAGGTCGATAACCTTGATGCCGGTTTCCAGCAGGTCGTTGCCACCTGCCTGGTCAGCGAACGAAGGCGCTGGCTGGTGGATACCGCGACGCTCTTCTTCGCCGATCGGGCCGGCTTCGTCGATCGGGTTGCCCAGTACGTCCATGATACGGCCCAGAGTGGCCTTACCAACTGGAACGGAAATGGCAGCGCCGGTGTCGACGACATCCAGACCACGCTTCAGGCCTTCGGTCGAGCCCATCGCAATGGTACGAACCACGCCGTCGCCCAGCTGCTGCTGAACTTCCAGGGTGGTTTCCGCGCCTTGTACTTTCAGCGCGTTGTATACACTCGGCACGACGTCACGTGGGAATTCCACGTCGATGACGGCGCCGATGATTTGAACGATACGTCCGCTACTCATAGCTGGATCCTCTGAATATGTGAACCGTTAAACCGCGGCAGCGCCGCCGACGATTTCCGAGATCTCCTGGGTGATCGCAGCCTGACGCGCCTTGTTGTAGATCAACTGAAGCTCTTTGATCAAATCACCGGCGTTGTCTGTGGCGTTCTTCATGGCGATCATCCGGGCCGCTTGTTCAGCAGCGTTGTTCTCGACCACCGCCTGGTACACCTGCGACTCCACGTAACGCACCATCAAGCCGTCCAGCAGCTCTTTTGCGTCGGGTTCGTACAAGTAATCCCAGTGATGCTTGAGATCCTGATCCGGGGTTGCCACCAACGGTACCAATTGCTCGACCGTTGGCTTCTGGGTCATGGTGTTGATGAACTTGTTCGAAACCACCGAGAGGCGATCGATACGGCCGTCGAGGTAGGCGTCCAGCATCACTTTGACGGAGCCGATCAAATCGTTGATCGATGGCTCTTCGCCCAGGTGGCTGATCGCGGCTACGACGTTACCGCCAAAGATGCGGAAGAAAGTCGCACCCTTGCTGCCGATCACGCACAGGTCGATTTCCACGCCCTGTTCGCGGTTTTCGTTCATGTCCTTGACCAGGGCCTTGAACAGGTTGGTATTCAAGCCACCGCACAGACCACGGTCACTGCTCACCACGATATAACCGGCGCGCTTTACAGGGCGCTCGATCATGAACGGGTGACGGTATTCCGGGTTGGCGTTGGCCAGATGACCGATCACCTGGCGGATACGCTCCGCGTAAGGACGGCTAGCAGCCATGCGCAGTTGTGCCCTGCGCATCTTGCTGACCGCCACTTTCTCCATGGCGCTGGTAATTTTTTGCGTGCTTTTGATGCTCGCAATCTTACTGCGAATCTCTTTTGCGCCTGCCATGTATCACCTATCAGGTTAGCAAGCGGGGGCCAGAGCCCCCGCTGCGGCTTACCAGGTCTGGGTGGCCTTGAACTTCTCGATACCGGCTTTCAGGCCTGCGTCGATTTCGTCGTTGAAGTCACCCTTCACGTTGATCTTCGCCATCAGTTCAGCGTGATCACGGTTGAAGAAGGCGATCAGTGCTTGCTCGAAGCTGCCGATCTTGGAGACTTCTACGTCGGTCAGGAAGCCACGCTCAGCGGCGTACAGCGACAGAGCCATGTCCGCGATGGACATCGGCGCGTACTGCTTCTGCTTCATCAGCTCGGTTACGCGCTGACCATGCTCCAGCTGCTTGCGGGTCGCTTCGTCCAGATCGGAAGCGAACTGGGCGAATGCAGCCAGTTCACGGTACTGAGCCAGTGCGGTACGAATACCACCGGACAGCTTCTTGATGATCTTGGTCTGAGCGGCACCACCTACACGGGATACCGAAACACCGGCGTTCACTGCAGGGCGGATGCCCGAGTTGAACATGGCCGATTCCAGGAAGATCTGACCGTCGGTGATGGAAATCACGTTGGTCGGAACGAACGCGGAAACGTCGCCAGCCTGGGTTTCGATGATCGGCAGAGCGGTCAGGGAACCGGTTTTGCCAGTCACAGCGCCGTTGGTGAACTTCTCGACGTATTCTTCCGAAACGCGCGATGCACGCTCCAGCAGACGGGAGTGGAGATAGAACACGTCGCCTGGGTACGCTTCACGTCCTGGTGGACGGCGCAGCAGCAGGGAGATCTGACGGTAGGCAACGGCCTGCTTGGACAGGTCATCGTAAACGATCAGGGCATCTTCACCGCGGTCACGGAAGAACTCGCCCATGGTGCAACCGGCGTATGGCGCCAGGAATTGCAGTGCGGCGGATTCCGAAGCACTGGCAACTACCACGATGGTGTTGGCCAGGGCGCCGTTTTCTTCCAGTTTGCGAACGATGTTGGCAACGGTGGAACGCTTCTGGCCGACAGCAACATAAACACAGAAAATACCGGAGTCTTTCTGGTTGATGATGGCGTCGATGGCCATGGCGGTCTTGCCGATCTGACGGTCGCCAATGATCAGCTCACGCTGGCCACGGCCGACTGGGATCATGGCGTCGACGGATTTGTAGCCAGTCTGTACAGGCTGGTCTACCGACTTACGCCAGATCACGCCTGGAGCAACTTTTTCGACCGCGTCGGTCTGGGTGTTGCCCAGAGGACCTTTGCCGTCGATCGGGTTGCCCAGTGCGTCGACGACGCGACCCAGCAGTTCCTTACCAACCGGAACTTCCAGGATGCGGCCGGTGCACTTGGCGCTCATGCCTTCGGCGAGGGTGTCGTATGCACCCAGGATCACTGCACCTACGGAGTCTTGCTCCAGGTTCAGGGCCATGCCGTAGACGCCGCCCGGGAACTCGATCATTTCGCCGTACATGACGTCGGCCAGACCGTGGATCCGCACGATACCGTCGGAAACCGAAACAACGGTACCTTCGTTACGGGCTTGGGAGCTCACATCGAGGTTGTCGATGCGGCCCTTGATGATTTCACTAATTTCGGAAGGATTGAGTTGCTGCATTGCTCTGCTGCCCCTTCAAACTCAAGATTTCAATGCTTCGGCCAGTTTCGCGATCTTGCCGCGAACAGAGCCATCGATTACCAGGTCACCAGCGCGGATGACGACGCCGCCAATCAGGCTGGCATCCTCCGACGCGTGCAGGCGCACTTCCTGGCCTAACCGTGCACTGAGAACCTTGGCGAGTTTGTCTTGCTGTTCTTGGTTCAACGCGAAGGCACTGGTGACTTCCACGTCCACGGATTTCTCTTGCTCGGCCTTGTACAGGTCGAACAGAGCGGCAATCTCCGGCAGAAGCAGGAGACGGTCGTTTTCCGCGGCAACATGAATGAAATTCTGTGCCTGTGCATTGAACTTGTCACCGCACACGTCAATGAACGTGGCGGCCTTTTCTGCGCTCGTCAGTCGCGGGGCCTTGAGCAGGCGCTGCATGGTGTCGTCTTGCGACACCGCAGCAGCCAGGCCGAGCATGGCTGACCAATTGGCCAGTTGCTGATGGGCCTGGGCATGCTCAAAGGCAGCCTTAGCGTAAGGTCGGGCCAACGTGGTCAGTTCTGCCATGATCGCCCTCGCTTAAATTTCAGCGGCCAGTTTGTTAACCAGCTCCGCATGCGCGTTTTGATCGATTGTGGCGCCAAGGATCTTTTCAGCACCACCAACAGCCAGAGCACCCACTTGGGCACGCAGGGCGTCTTTAGCGCTGTTCAGTTCCTGTTCGATCTCGGCCAGAGCCTGAGCCTTCACACGGTCAGCTTCGACGCGGGCCTGGTCACGGGCTTCCTCGACAAGCTGAGCAGCGCGCTTCTTGCTTTGCTCAATGATTTCGGCTGCCTGTGCTTTAGCTTCACGCAGTTGCTGACCCGCTTTCTCTTGGGCCAGCTCCAGGTCGCGAGCTGCGCGGTTGGCAGCGTCCAAGCCGTCGGCAATCTTCTTTTGGCGCTCTTGCAGGGCAGTGATGACCGGAGGCCATACATACTTCATGCAGAAGAGTACAAAAATCAGAAAAGCAACGGATTGGCCAATCAGGGTTGCATTAATGTTCACGCCAACACCTCGCTCGGTCTTTATTCATACAGCCATCAACTCGTGGTGACGAGTGATTAGCCGGCGATCTGACCAACGAACGGATTCGCGAAGGTGAAGAACAGAGCGATACCAACACCGATCATGGTTACGGCGTCGAGCAGACCGGCAACGATGAACATTTTGACCTGCAGCATCGGAACCATTTCTGGCTGACGAGCAGCGCCTTCCAGGAATTTGCCGCCCAGCAGGCCGAAACCAATGGCGGTACCCAGAGCACCCAGGCCGATCAGCAGAGCAACAGCGATAGCGGTCAGACCAACTACAGTTTCCATCTTTCCTCCCGACTTTTACGTCGTATTGGTTAGGTTTTTAGTTTGAAGCGGTAAAACAAATCGTTTGGTACAGCATGCCCTTGCGGACTTTTTAAGCCCTCCCCCCAAACAGGCGGGGAAGGCTATCAGACACGCCAGGCGGTCTTAATGGTTATCTTCGTGGGCCATCGACAGGTAGACGATGGTCAGCATCATGAAGATGAAAGCTTGCAGGGTGATGATCAGGATGTGGAACACAGCCCACGCCCATTGCAGCACCACACCCAGGCCGCTGAGCCACAGCAGGCCGGAGCCGAACATTACAGCGATCAGGATGAACACCAGCTCGCCGGCATACATGTTGCCGAACAGACGCAGTGCCAGCGAGATCGGCTTGGCGATCAGGGTGACGAATTCCAGCAGGAAGTTGACCGGAATCAGCAGGATCTGCACGAAGATGTTCTTGCTGCCGAACGGGTGCAGGGTCAGCTCACCGATGAAGCCGCCCAGGCCCTTGACCTTGATGCTGTAGAAGATGATCAGGGCGAACACGCAGAAGGCCATGGCCAGGGTCGCGTTCGGGTCGGTGGTCGACACGGCGCGGAACGGAATGTGCGGGTCACCGGAGATCAGGATGGCCAGCTGAGGAATCCAGTCGACCGGTACCAGGTCGACGGCGTTCATCAGGAATACCCAGACGAAAATGGTCAGCGCCAGCGGTGCAATCACCGGGCTACGGCCGTGGAAGGAGTCCTTCACGCTGCCGTTGACGAAGTCCACCATCACTTCAACGAAGTTCTGCAGGCCGCCAGGCTGGCCGGAAGTCGCCTTCTTGGCCGCCATGCGGAAGATGAACAGGAAGATCAGACCCAGCGCGACGGACCAACCCAGGGTGTCCAGGTGGAACGCCCAGAAGCCCATTGCCTTGGCTTCTGCAGCCGAATGGGCGAAGCCCCAGCTGCCGTCTGGTAGTTGACCGTAGGTCAGGTTCTGCAAGTGGTGCTGGATATAGCCCGAAGCGGTTTCTGCTGCCATGGTTGCCTCAAACGCCCTAAGGTCTCGAAAGTCTTTTATTCATCAGCAGGGGCGCGAACCAGCTGACCAAAAGGGTCAACACGAAGACGCCGAATACTGCTAACGGCGCCAGTGGCTTCACTCCTGCGAAGGTCAGTGCAAAAAGCACTGCCGTCAAAATCATCTTGCCTGCCTCGCCAGCGTAAAACGACTTGACGATGGCTTGTGCCGCCCGAGCCCCGCTGAAGCGAAAAGCCTTCCAGGCGAAATACACATTGGGCAGCCAGGCAATCAAACCTCCGCAAAGGCCTGAATATCCACTGACCGCCCCTTTCCACTGCCACAACACCAAGGTTGCCAGCAGCAGTACGACGAATTGAGCCAGCAGTACCGGAAAAACCGCCCAGCGATGGAAAGGCAGGCGGTTTGGCGTGCGGATTTCCATCACAACTGCTCCTCGGAAGTCGACCAACAAGTCAGTTATGACTTGGCATAATTTGTGCCGACAAAATGCGCGCAGAGTATAGGGGTGGATTAACCCCTATTCAACTCTTCGGTAGTGATTTCCGACTGCGCGCTACAACAGCAATTGTTTCAGCGGATGTGAGCAAGCACGCCTTGCAACTCGTCAAGCGAGTTGTAGCGAATAACCAATTGGCCTTTTCCCTTGTTGCCATGACGGATCTGCACGGCGGAGCCCAGGCGCTCTGCGAGCCGCTGTTCAAGGCGTGCGATATCCGGATCAGGTTTGCTCTGTTCGACCGGATCAGGTTTGTCGCTGAGCCATTGGCGAACCAATGCCTCGGTTTGGCGCACGGTGAGGCCACGTGCGACAACATGACGCGCCCCCTCCTCCTGACGGCTTTCGTCCAGACCGAGCAATGCACGGGCATGGCCCATCTCCAGATCGCCATGGGCGAGCATGGTCTTGATCGCTTCGGGCAAGGTAATCAGGCGCAGCAAGTTGGCCACGGTTACCCGCGATTTGCCAACGGCGTCAGCTACCTGTTGCTGGGTGAGCTCGAATTCCTGCTGCAGACGCTGCAGGGCCATGGCCTCTTCCAGCGGGTTGAGGTCTTCGCGCTGGATGTTCTCGATCAGCGCCATGGCGATGGCGGCTTCGTCCGGCACTTCGCGGACCATGGCCGGGATCGTGTCCAGGCCGGCCTGCTGGGTGGCGCGCCAACGGCGCTCGCCGGCGATGATCTCGTAACGGTTGTCGCCGATCGGGCGGACCACGATCGGCTGCATCACGCCATGAGTGCGAATCGAGTGCGCAAGCTCTTCCAGCGCCTCCGGGTCCATGTCCCGGCGTGGCTGGTACTTGCCACGCTGGATCAACTCGACCGGCAGGTGTTGCAGTTCTTTCTGGTCGATCTTCACAGCCTGCTCTTCGAGCGCGCTGACGGAAGGACCACTGAGCAGTGCATCCAACCCACGTCCGAGACCCCGTTTCTTGACGGCCATACGGATTCCTTAAGTTGTTTGTGCAGTGCGTGATTGACGGCGTTGACGGCGAACCAGTTCCCCAGCAAGGGCCAGATACGCCAGCGCGCCGCGCGATTGCTTGTCGTAAGCCAGGGCGGGCATGCCGAAGCTGGGGGCCTCGGCCAGGCGAATGTTGCGCGGAATGACCGTGTCGTACAGCTGCGGGCCAAAATGCTCTTTCAGCTGCGCCGAAACATCGTTGTTCAGGCTAAGGCGCGGATCGTACATGGTCCGCAGCAGGCCCTCGATCTTCAGCTCCGGGTTCAACCGGGCGGCGATGCGCTTGATGTTATCCACAAGGTCGCTGAGACCTTCCAGTGCGTAGTACTCGCACTGCATGGGGATAATCACGCCATCGGACGCGACCAGGGCGTTGAGCGTGAGCATCGATAGCGACGGCGGGCAGTCGATGAGGATGTAGTCATAGTTCTCACGGATGGGTGCCAGAGCGTTGCGCAGGCGGCTCTCCTTGACCTGCATTTCCAGCAGCACCACTTCGGCGGCGGTCAGGTCGCGGTTGGCCGGCAGCAGCTGGAAGCCTCCGTGTTCGGAGTAATGCATGGCCTGGGCCAGGTCGCATTCCCCGATGAGCAGGTCGTAGACCGAGTGCTCGAGCTCGTGCTTGTCCACGCCGCTGCCCATGGTGGCGTTGCCTTGCGGATCGAGGTCGATCAGCAGCACACGACGCTTGGTCGCGGCCAGCGAGGCGGCGAGATTGATACAGGTGGTGGTCTTGCCTACACCACCTTTCTGGTTCGCGATTGCGAATACCTTAGCCATTGATGCGCGTGTTCCCAGTCATGCCTTGCGGCGCAGTATCAGCAGATGGCGCTGGCCCTGGCAACCCGGAACGGTCAGGGCCTGTTCGCTTTCCACTGTGAAGTCTGCGGGCAATGCTACCAGTTCATCGGCAGGATGCAGCCCCTTCATTGCAAGCCATTGCGTCCCGGTGTCGCCCAAGTGGCGGGTCCAGTTGGTGAAGTTCTCCATGCTGCTGAAGGCGCGGGAGATGATTCCGTCGAACGGTTGTGCCGGCTGGAAGGCTTCCACTCGGCTGTGGATAACCGTGAGGTTGTCCAGCTTCAACTCCATTTTCACCTGGGTCAGGAAGCGCGTCTTCTTGCCATTGGCGTCCAGCACGGTCACCCGCTTGTGCGGATGCAGGATAGCCAACGGGATGCCAGGCATGCCACCGCCACTGCCGACGTCCAGCCAATTGTCACGCTCGTTGTGGATAAACGACATGACGCTGAGGCTGTCCAGCAGGTGACGCGACACCATCTCATCCGGGTCGCGCACGGCGGTGAGGTTGTAGGCTTTGTTCCATTTGATCAGCAGGGCCAGGTAGCCGAGCAGCTTTTCGTGATGCTCTGCGCTCAGCTCGACTCCGAGCTGCCGTGCACCTGTGGACAACTCTTCAGCGTGTTGCGGGGTGACCAGGGAACTCAAGCGCTTTGCTCCAATTCGCGGCCAGCGCCGCGTTTTTTCAAGTGAATCAGCAACAGGGAAATCGCCGCCGGGGTCACGCCCGGGATGCGCGAAGCCTGGCCCAGGGTTTCTGGGCGGGTTTGTCCCAGTTTGCCCTGGATCTCCTTGGACAGGCCGGAAATGGTCGAGTAGTCGATATCCACAGGCAGGCGCGTGTCTTCGCTGGCGCGCAGACGGGCGATCTCATCTTGCTGGCGGTCGATGTAGCCGGCGTACTTGGTACGGATTTCGACCTGCTCGGCGACCTGTGGATCGATTGCTTCACCGCCAGTCGCCTCGATCAGGCCAGCGTAGTCGATTTCTGGGCGAGCGAGCAGGTTGAGCAGGCTGTATTCGTGGCTGAGCGGGGTACCGAACTTATCCACAATGGCCTGGCCTTGCTCGGTGTTCGGGCGTACCCAGGTCGACTTCAGGCGCTGTTCCTCACGCTCGATGCCGTCGCGCTTGGCGCAGAAAGCAGCCCAACGCTGGTCATCGATCAGGCCCAGCTCGCGACCTTTTTCGGTCAAGCGCAAGTCGGCGTTGTCTTCGCGCAGGATCAGGCGGTACTCGGCACGCGAGGTGAACATGCGGTACGGCTCCTGGGTACCCAGGGTAATCAGGTCGTCGACCAGTACACCGATGTACGCCTCGTCGCGGCGCGGGCACCAGCTGTCGCGGCCCTGCGCACGCAGTGCGGCGTTGGTACCGGCCAGCAGGCCTTGGGCACCGGCTTCTTCGTAACCGGTGGTGCCGTTGATCTGCCCGGCGAAGAACAGGCCGCCGATGACTTTGGTCTCAAGGCTGTACTTCAGGTCACGCGGGTCGAAGTAGTCGTACTCGATGGCATAGCCAGGGCGCACGATGTGGGCGTTTTCCATACCGCGGATCGAACGCACCAGCTCCAGTTGCACGTCGAACGGCAGCGACGTGGAAATACCGTTGGGGTACAGCTCATGGGTGGTCAGGCCTTCCGGCTCGATGAACACCTGGTGGCTGTCCTTGTCGGCGAAGCGGTGAATCTTGTCTTCGATCGATGGGCAATAACGCGGGCCGACACCTTCGATCACACCCGAGTACATCGGCGAACGGTCGAGGTTCGAGGCGATGATCTCGTGGGTGCGTGCATTGGTGTGGGTAATCCAGCAGCTCACCTGACGGGGATGCATTTCGGCATTGCCCATGAACGACATCACCGGGATCGGTGTATCGCCTGGCTGCTCGGTCATCACCGAGAAGTCCACCGAGCGGCCGTCTATGCGTGGCGGGGTCCCGGTTTTCAGGCGGCCTACACGCAGCGGCAGTTCACGCATGCGGTGGGCCAAGGCGATCGAGGGTGGATCGCCGGCACGGCCGCCGGAATGGTTTTGCAGACCAATGTGGATAAGGCCGCCGAGGAAGGTACCGGTCGTCAATACCACCGATTCGGCGAAGAAACGCAGACCCATCTGGGTCACCACACCTTTGACCTGATCCTGCTCGACGATCAGGTCGTCGCAGGACTGCTGGAATATCCACAGGTTCGGCTGGTTTTCAAGGATTTCACGCACCACCGCCTTGTAGATGGCGCGGTCGGCCTGTGCACGGGTGGCGCGTACGGCCGGGCCCTTGCGGTTGTTCAAAACGCGGAACTGGATGCCGCTCTTGTCGGTGGCCAGCGCCATGGCGCCGCCTAGGGCATCGATCTCTTTGACCAGATGGCTTTTGCCAATACCGCCGATGGCGGGGTTGCAGCTCATGTGACCGAGGGTTTCCACGTTATGGGTCAACAGCAGGGTTTTCACACCCATGCGTGCAGACGCAAGCGCAGCCTCGGTACCGGCATGGCCGCCGCCGATGACGATCACTTCAAAACGGGAAGGGAAATCCACCACGCACCTCGTGCCTGTTTTTGCGAATAGAAAAGGTAAGCCGACAAGTATAGGGACTTCACACCCTTTAAAGAAACCGTCTGAGCAAATTTTGACCAGTCTGTGGATGAGTGGCGCACAACAGAAATCAACAAGAAGAAATTTATAAAAGCTTTGTTTTTATGTTTATTCTTATGCACAAGGATATCTGTGGATAAATCCTCGTAGACTAGGAATGACGCTGTGTAGAGGAAAATTAAACCCTGTGTCTGGAGTGCCATGAGGGCTTTGGATAACGTCATTTAGCCTGTGGATTAAATGACGTTTTACCCACAGGCGGTTTTGCCCTCAGAAAAAAAGCCTGCTTATCAACTGAGCTGAAGGCGGGTTTTCCACAGGGCTCCTGAGTACGGTTTTCAGACAGGTCCGCTTGCACTGGTGCTCGGGACACCGGACTACAGTCATCTCGTGCAACGAATTTCAGGCAAAAAAAAGCCGCTCCCGAAGAAGCGGCGCTTGGCCTTGCCTGGCTGTGGATTACTTGCCGATGCAGAAGCTGGAGAAAATCCGCCCAGCAGGTCATCCGAGCTGAATGCCCCGGTAATTTCCCCCAGGGCATGCTGTGCCTGGCGTAAGTCTTCAGCCAGGAGCTCTCCTGCGCCCGCCAAGGTCAATTGGGCACGGCCGTGCTCCAGATGCTCGCTAGCCTGGCGCAAGGCATCCAGGTGGCGCCGGCGGGCACTGAAGCCACTCTCTGCAGTCTGTTCGTAACCCATACAGGCCTTGAGATGGTCGCGCAGCAGTTGCAACCCCGTGTCGTCGCCCTTGGCGCTGAGGGTAATGGTCACATGGCCGTCATCGCACTGCTCCAGCCCTACGTGCTCACCACTCAGATCAGCCTTGTTACGAATCAGCGTGACCTTGGCCGGGTCTGGCCGCTGGTCGAGAAACTCGGGCCACAGCGCGAATGGGTCGCTTGCTTCGGGCGCGGTGGAGTCGACCACCAGCAGCACACGATCAGCCTCGCCAATGGCCTTCAGGGCGCGTTCCACACCGATTTTCTCCACATGGTCATCGGTATCACGCAAACCGGCGGTATCGACCACATGCAGCGGCATACCGTCGATGTGGATATGTTCACGCAGGATGTCCCGTGTGGTGCCGGCGATATCGGTGACGATGGCTGCTTCCCGACCGGCCAGCTGGTTCAGCAAGCTTGATTTTCCAGCATTGGGCCGGCCGGCGATAACCACAGTCATACCGTCACGCAGCAATGCCCCCTGCCCGGCCTCACGCTGCACGGTGGATAACTCGCCGCGCACAGCATCGAGCATCGACAGTACGTGGCCATCGGCGAGAAAGTCGATTTCCTCCTCAGGGAAGTCGATCGCCGCCTCGACGTAGATGCGCAGGGCAATCAAGGCCTCGGTCAGGCTGTGCACACGCTTGGAGAATTCCCCCTGCAGCGAGCGCAGGGCATTGCGCGCCGCCTGGCTGGAACTGGCCTCGATCAGATCGGCGATGGCTTCTGCCTGAGCCAGGTCGAGCTTGTCGTTGAGGAACGCGCGCTCGCTGAATTCACCCGGCCGGGCGAGCCGGCACCCCACTTGTACACAGCGCTGCAGCAGCATGTCGAGGACCACTGGGCCGCCATGGCCCTGCAGTTCGAGCACGTCCTCACCCGTGAACGAATTCGGCCCAGGGAAGAACAGCGCTATCCCTTCGTCCAGCACAAGCCCGTCATCGTCGCGGAACGGGCCGTAATGGGCATGCCGCGGGGTCAGCGTGCGACCGGTGATCAACTGGCCTGCCTTGCCAGCCAAGGGGCCGGACAGCCTGACAATACCTACACCACCGCGGCCTTGGGCGGTGGCGATGGCGGCGATGGTTTCACGCACAGTGTTCATGCTCGAAAGCCTCTACGACAAATACGACAGATAGCAAAAACGCCCCACTAGGGGGCGTTTTTTATTCACAGGCTAGCGTACTAGCCCGTCAAGCAGCAGCTTTTTTGGTAGCTGCTTCGATACGGCGAGTGATGTACCACTGCTGCGAAATCGACAGGCAGTTGTTCACAACCCAGTACAGCACCAGACCGGCCGGGAACCACAGGAAGAAGAAGGTGAAGATGATCGGCATCATTTTCATCACCTTGGCCTGCATCGGATCCGGCGGCGTCGGGTTAAGGCGCTGCTGGATGAACATGGTGGCGCCCATGATGATCGGCAGGATGAAGAACGGATCCTTGATCGACAGGTCGGTAATCCACAGCATCCACGGAGCCTGGCGCATTTCCACGCTTTCCAGCAGTACCCAGTACAAGGCCAGGAAGACCGGCATCTGTACCAGGATCGGCAGGCAGCCGCCCAGCGGGTTGATCTTCTCTTTCTTGTACAGCTCCATCATCGCCTGGGACATCTTCTGGCGATCGTCACCGAAGCGTTCCTTCAGGGCGGCGAGCTTAGGTGCAACGGCACGCATACGGGCCATGGAGCGGTAGCTGGCAGCCGACAGAGGGAAGAACAGGCCTTTGATCAGCATGGTCAGCACGATGATCGACCAGCCCCAGTTACCCAGGAGGCTGTGGATATGTTGCAGCAGCCAGAAGATCGGTTGGGCGATGAACCACAGGAAGCCGTAGTCGACGGTCAGTTCCAGGCCTGGGGACAACTCTTTCAGCTTGGACTGAATCTTCGGGCCGGCGTACAGCATGGCGCTGGTTTCGACCTTGCCACCAGCAGGCACGCTGATTACGGGGCCGGTGTAGCCAATGATGTAGTTACCCTGGCTGTCCTTGCGGGTCTGAACAACGTTGTTGTCCGACTTGGCCGGAATCCAGGCGGTGACGAAGTAGTGCTGCAGCCAGGCAACCCAGCCGCCGGACACATTTTCTTTCAAACCACCTTTGTCGATGTCCTTCATCGAGACCTTTTTGTAAGGCTCGGAAGCTGTCCACAGGGCTGCACCCAGGTAGGTCGCAGTACCGGTGGCGGTGCTGGAAGAAGGATCGCCGCTGGCGTCACGCTTGAGCTGGGCAAACATGTTGCCGCTCCAGGCCTGGCCGCTCTGGTTGTCGATCAGGTAGCTGACATTCAGGTCGTACTCACCGCGCTTGAAGCTGAAGCGCTTGATGTAGTTGACACCGTTGTCGCTGAACTTCAGGTCGACCACCAGTTGTTCCTGGCCGTCGGCCAGCTGGTAGCTCTTCTGCTCGGCGGAATACAGCGGGCGACCGCTGGCGCGGGCATCCGGGCCGTTGGCGCCGGTCAGGCCGCTTTGTGCCAGGTAAACACGCTCACCACCGTTGTCGAACAACTGGAACGGAATGTCCGGGTGGTCTTGACGGCGTGGGTACTTCGGCAGGTTCAACTGGACGATGTCACCACCGACCGGATCGATAGCCAGTTCCAGAACGTCGGTCTTGACTCGGATCAGGTCCTTGCTGAGTGCGACCGGTGCCAGTTCGGCAGGGCTCGATTCGGCGTTGGCGCTCGGTACATCGGCGCTGGCACCGTTGTTACCGGCCGGCACGCCATCGGGCAAGCCCGGAGCAACAGTGCTGGCAGCAGTATTCTGAGTCGGCAGGGCAGCCTGGCCGTAGTCATCGTTCCACTTCAGGACCATGACGTAGGACACGACTGCCAGCGCGGCGATCAGGATCGTGCGTTTAATATCCATGATTACTCGGCTATCGAAGAAGTTCGGGAGGAAGGAGCGGGTGGAACGGGGTCGAAACCGCCGTCATTCCACGGATGACAACGCCCCAGGCGACGAACGGCCAGCCACCCACCACGCCAGAGGCCATGGTTTTCAATGGCTTCATATGCGTAACAGGAGCAACTGGGGAAAAAACGACAGTGATTGGCCATCAGTGGACTAATGGCGTAACGGTAAAACTGGATCGGAACGAGTGCCAGTTTACGCATCTTGGCTGTCTACCCCTGCGGAATTGGCGGTGGCTGCTGGTGCTGGCCGGCTGCGCGCCAGGCGTTTCCAGAGCTTGCCAAAGTGTTGGTGCAATTCCGGGTTTTCAATCTCACCCAATCCCTTGCGCGCGACGATCACGATGTCCAGGCCGGCAAGCGATTGCTGGTTCAGACGAAAGGAATCGCGCATCAAGCGCTTGAGGCGGTTGCGTTGAACGGCGAGCTTGACGCTCTTCTTGCCGATTACCAGGCCTAGGCGTGGATGATCGAGGCCGTTCTCGCGAGCAAGGATCAGCAGGTTTTTCCCTGGAACCTTGCCGGTTGGGGAGTCGAAGACCGCTTTGAAATGCCGGGGTGTAAGCAGTCGCTTTTCCCGACTGAAGTCCTGACTCACCACCTGTGCCGAAAAATCAAATGGCCAGACGCTTACGGCCTTTGGCACGACGACGCGACAGAACAGCACGGCCGTTCTTGGTAGCCATACGGGCACGGAAACCGTGGGTGCGGGCGCGCTTGATGGTGCTTGGTTGGAAAGTACGTTTCATGGCGTGTTACCTGGTTTGTCGACGACGGGCCGGGATGGCCCCCTTTTTAAGAGACCGGCGATTCTAGAGAAAGCAAGCCCATAGGTCAATTTCCAACCAGTCATTCCATATAGAGCGTGTGATGGACGGTGCCTGTTCGATCATCCCCAGGGGGTCCTTGATCGGACACACGAATCGGGGACAACATGAAAAAAAAGAAGAGACATATAAAAAGCTTTTCTGAAGAACTTATAAATCTTAAGTGGATAACCTTCTGTGGATAACATTCTACAGGCCTTTAAAACCGGGATGTACAGAGTTTTGAAACCTTGTTCTCAACCGGTGCTGCGCTTGTTTTCATCGTGATCGAAAGCTGTGGATTAAAATGGTGATTATCCACAGGTGATTTATCAACAGGCGGGCACCCAGGGTTGTGCATAGCCCTCATGGCTGCTTATCCACAGGGCTTATGCACAGTGCCAGAATGACGTTTTGGTCGATAAATGGCTGTTTTGTCTTGGATCCTAACGTGTCCACATGTGGATAACTGGACGCTCGACCGGTACAATGGCGGTTTGTTTTTGCCTCATCCGGCTTTCAAACTCAGGGGATATCCGTGTCAGTGGAACTTTGGCAGCAGTGCGTGGAGCTTCTGCGCGATGAACTGCCTGCCCAGCAATTCAACACCTGGATCCGTCCGCTACAGGTCGAAGCCGAAGGCGACGAGTTGCGCGTCTATGCGCCTAACCGTTTCGTTCTCGATTGGGTCAATGAAAAATACCTGGGGCGCTTGCTCGAGCTGTTGGGCGAAAACGGCAGCGGCATTGCACCTGCCCTTTCCTTATTAATAGGTAGCCGCCGCAGCTCGGCTCCCCGGGCTGCGCCTAACGCGCCGGTCAGCGCCGCCGTGGCGGCCTCGCTGGCGCAGACCCAGGCACACAAAGCTGCCCCGACACCAGCAGCGGTCGAGCCAATTGCTGTGGCCGCAGCCGAGCCGGTGCTGGTCGACGAACTGGCCGAGCCGTCTTCACGTGACAGCTTCGATGCCATGGCCGAGCCCGCTTCGGCACCTGCCAGTAGTGGCCGCGCCGAACAGCGCACCGTGCAGGTTGAAGGCGCGCTCAAGCACACCAGTTACCTGAACCGTACCTTTACCTTCGACACTTTCGTTGAAGGTAAGTCGAACCAGCTGGCGCGCGCGGCTGCCTGGCAGGTGGCGGACAACCCCAAGCATGGCTACAACCCGCTGTTCCTTTATGGCGGCGTGGGCCTGGGTAAAACCCACCTTATGCATGCTGTGGGTAACCACCTGCTCAAGAAAAACCCGAATGCCAAGGTGGTCTACCTGCATTCGGAGCGCTTCGTTGCGGACATGGTCAAAGCGCTGCAGCTCAATGCCATCAACGAATTCAAGCGTTTCTACCGTTCGGTGGATGCGTTGCTGATCGACGATATCCAGTTCTTCGCCCGCAAAGAGCGCTCGCAGGAAGAGTTTTTCCACACCTTCAACGCTCTGCTTGAGGGTGGCCAGCAGGTGATCCTTACCTCTGACCGCTACCCCAAAGAGATCGAAGGCCTGGAAGAGCGGCTGAAGTCGCGCTTTGGTTGGGGCCTGACGGTGGCTGTCGAGCCACCGGAGCTGGAAACCCGCGTGGCAATCCTGATGAAAAAGGCCGACCAGGCCAAGGTCGAGCTGCCGCATGATGCCGCCTTCTTCATTGCCCAGCGCATTCGCTCCAACGTACGGGAGCTGGAAGGCGCACTGAAGCGGGTAATTGCCCATTCGCACTTCATGGGGCGCGATATCACCATCGAGCTGATCCGTGAATCGCTGAAGGACCTGCTGGCGCTGCAGGATAAATTGGTCAGTGTGGATAATATTCAGCGAACCGTCGCCGAGTACTACAAGATCAAAATCTCCGATCTGCTGTCCAAGCGGCGTTCGCGTTCTGTCGCACGGCCACGTCAGGTGGCCATGGCCCTCTCCAAGGAGCTGACCAACCACAGCCTGCCGGAAATCGGCGACATGTTTGGTGGCCGCGACCATACGACCGTGCTGCACGCCTGCCGCAAGATCAACGAACTGAAGGAATCCGACGCGGACATCCGCGAGGACTACAAGAACCTGCTGCGGACGCTGACGACCTGATGGCCGTCTGCGCAGCTAATTGAAGGCAAGGGACTAGACCATGCATTTCACCATTCAACGCGAAGCCCTGTTGAAACCCCTGCAACTGGTCGCCGGTGTCGTCGAGCGCCGTCAGACCTTGCCGGTCCTGTCCAACGTATTGCTGGTCGTGCAAGGCCAGCAACTGTCGTTGACCGGTACCGACCTGGAAGTCGAGCTGGTAGGCCGGGTGCAACTGGAAGAGCCGGCCGAGCCTGGCGAAATCACTGTCCCGGCGCGTAAGCTGATGGACATCTGCAAAAGCCTGCCGAACGACGCCCTGATCGATATCAAGGTCGATGAGCAGAAATTGTTGGTCAAGGCCGGCCGCAGCCGCTTTACGCTGTCGACCCTGCCAGCCAATGACTTCCCGACCGTGGAAGAAGGCCCGGGCTCGCTGACCTGCAACCTTGAGCAGAGCAAGCTGCGCCGCCTGATCGAGCGCACCAGCTTCGCCATGGCCCAGCAGGATGTTCGTTATTACCTCAACGGCATGCTGCTTGAGGTTTCCCGCAACACCCTGCGTGCGGTATCCACCGATGGTCACCGTCTGGCGCTCTGCTCCATGACTGCGCCGATCGAGCAGGATGATCGCCATCAGGTCATCGTGCCACGTAAAGGTATCTTGGAGTTGGCGCGCCTGCTGACTGACCCGGAAGGCATGGTCAGCATCGTCCTGGGCCAGCACCACATACGCGCCACAACTGGCGAGTTCACCTTTACCTCCAAGCTGGTGGACGGCAAGTTCCCGGACTACGAGCGCGTCCTGCCAAAAGGCGGCGACAAGCTGGTGGTCGGCGATCGTCAGGCACTGCGTGAAGCCTTCAGCCGTACGGCGATTCTTTCCAATGAAAAGTACCGCGGTATTCGCCTGCAACTGGCGGCTGGCCAACTGAAGATCCAGGCGAACAACCCCGAGCAGGAAGAAGCTGAAGAAGAAATCAGCGTGGACTACGAAGGCAGTTCGCTGGAAATTGGCTTCAACGTCAGCTACCTGCTGGACGTGCTGGGCGTGATGACTACCGAGCAAGTTCGTCTGATCCTGTCCGATTCCAACAGCAGTGCACTGCTGCAGGAAGCTGGCAATGACGATTCTTCCTACGTTGTCATGCCGATGCGCCTGTAACCTGTAGCAGGCGAAATGTCCCTTCGACGTATCATGGTCACCGCGGTGCGCAACTTGCACCCGGTGACACTCTTACCCTCCCCCCGAATCAACATCCTTTACGGCGCCAACGGTAGCGGCAAGACCAGCGTGCTTGAAGCTGTGCACTTGCTCGGGCTGGCACGTTCATTTCGCAGTAGTCGCCTGAACCCGGTCATCCAGTACGAACAGCCTGCCTGTACCGTATTTGGTGAAGTCGAGTTGACCGAAGGCGGCACCTGCAAACTGGGTGTATCCCGAGAGCGCCAGGGGGAGTTCACTATCCGCATCGATGGTCAGAATGCGCGAAGTGCCGCGCAACTGGCAGAGCTGCTGCCGCTTCAGCTTATCAACCCAGACAGTTTCCGGCTGTTGGAAGGTGCCCCGAAAATACGCCGCCAGTTCCTTGATTGGGGGGTGTTCCACGTGGAACCTCGTTTTCTGCCAGCCTGGCAACGGCTGCAGAAGGCGCTGCGGCAGCGGAACTCATGGTTGCGTCATGGTACACTTGACCCAGCTTCGCAAGCCGCCTGGGACCGGGAATTGTGCCTGGCCAGCGCGGAAATAGATGAATACCGTCGCAACTACATCAAGGCCTTGAAGCCTGTCTTCGAGCGAACCCTGAGCGAACTGGTCGAGCTGGACGGGTTGACCCTAAGCTACTACCGAGGCTGGGACAAGGACCGGGAACTGCAAGAAGTACTCGCATCCTCTCTCCTTCGCGATCAGCAGATGGGCCATACCCAGGCCGGTCCGCAGCGTGCTGATCTGCGTCTTCGCCTGGCTGGCAACAACGCAGCTGACATCCTGTCGCGTGGTCAGCAGAAGCTGGTGGTATGCGCACTGCGCATTGCTCAAGGCCACCTCGTTAGTCAGGCTCGCCGCGGTCATTGTATTTATCTCGTGGATGACTTGCCGTCCGAACTGGATGACCAGCATCGCCGCGCGCTGTGTCGCTTGCTTGAAGAATTACGCTGCCAGGTGTTCATCACCTGTGTAGATCACGAATTACTGAGGGAAGGCTGGCAGACGGAAACGCCAGTTGCTTTGTTCCACGTGGAACAAGGCCGTATCACCCAGACCCACGACCATCGGGAGTGAAGGCATGAGCGAAAATCAAACGTACGACTCCTCCAGCATCAAGGTGCTGAAAGGTTTGGATGCCGTACGCAAGCGTCCCGGCATGTACATTGGCGACACCGATGATGGTAGCGGCCTGCACCACATGGTCTTCGAGGTGGTCGACAACTCGATCGACGAAGCCCTCGCCGGGCACTGCGATGACATCACCGTCATCATCCACACGGACGAATCCATCAGCGTGCGCGACAACGGTCGTGGCATTCCGGTCGACGTGCATAAAGAAGAAGGCGTTTCTGCGGCAGAGGTCATCATGACCGTACTGCACGCCGGCGGTAAGTTCGACGACAACTCCTACAAAGTATCCGGCGGTCTGCACGGTGTAGGTGTATCGGTTGTTAACGCCCTGTCCGAGAAGCTGGTTCTGACCGTTCGCCGTAGCGGCAAGATCTGGGAACAGACCTACGTTCACGGTGTTCCACAAGCGCCTATGGCGGTTGTCGGTGACAGCGAAACCACGGGTACCCACATCCACTTCAAGCCATCGGCTGAAACCTTCAAGAATATTCACTTCAGCTGGGACATCCTGGCCAAGCGTATTCGTGAGTTGTCGTTCCTCAACTCGGGCGTTGGCATTCTGCTGAAGGATGAGCGCAGCGGTAAGGAAGAGTTCTTCAAGTACGAAGGCGGCCTGCGTGCGTTCGTCGAGTACCTGAACACCAACAAGACGCCGGTCAACTCCCAGGTATTCCACTTCAACGTCCAGCGCGACGATGGCGTGGGTGTTGAGGTCGCTCTGCAGTGGAACGACAGCTTCAACGAAAACCTGCTGTGCTTCACCAACAACATTCCGCAGCGTGACGGCGGTACCCACTTGGTGGGCTTCCGGTCCTCGCTGACCCGTAGCTTGAACAGCTACATCGAGCAGGAAGGCTTGGCCAAGAAGAACAAGGTGGCAACCACCGGCGACGACGCCCGTGAAGGCCTGACCGCGATCATCTCGGTGAAGGTGCCGGACCCCAAGTTCAGCTCGCAGACCAAGGACAAGCTGGTCTCCTCGGAGGTGAAAACCGCCGTGGAACAAGAGATGAACAAGTACTTCGCCGACTTCCTGCTGGAAAACCCGAACGAGGCCAAGGCCGTCGTTGGCAAGATGATCGACGCCGCCCGCGCTCGTGAAGCCGCGCGTAAAGCCCGTGAGATGACTCGCCGCAAAGGGGCGCTGGATATCGCTGGCCTGCCGGGCAAGTTGGCGGACTGCCAAGAGAAGGACCCTGCCCTCTCTGAACTGTACCTGGTGGAGGGTGACTCCGCGGGTGGCTCGGCCAAGCAAGGTCGTAACCGTCGTACCCAGGCGATCCTGCCGTTGAAGGGTAAAATCCTCAACGTCGAGAAAGCGCGTTTCGACAAGATGATCTCGTCCCAGGAAGTGGGCACGCTGATCACTGCGCTGGGCTGCGGTATTGGCCGCGAAGAGTACAACATCGACAAACTGCGTTATCACAACATCATCATCATGACCGATGCTGACGTTGACGGTTCGCACATCCGTACCCTGCTGCTGACCTTCTTCTTCCGTCAGTTGCCGGAGCTGGTCGAGCGCGGCTACATCTACATTGCCCAGCCACCGTTGTACAAGGTGAAGAAGGGCAAGCAGGAGCAGTACATCAAGGACGACGAGGCCATGGAAGAGTACATGACCCAGTCGGCCCTGGAGGATGCCAGCCTGCACCTGGACGAATCGGCACCTGCGGTTTCCGGTGTGCAGCTGGAAGCACTGGTGAATGAGTTCCGTAGCGTAATGAAGACGCTCAAGCGCCTGTCGCGCTTGTATCCGGAAGAGCTGACCGAGCACTTCATCTACCTGCCGGAGGTGACCCTGGAGCAGTTGGGTGACCACGCGGTGATGCAAGCCTGGCTGGCTAAGTTCCAGGAGCGTCTGAACAGCAGCCAGAAGTCTGGCCTGGTTTACAAAGCCAGCCTGCGCGAAGACAAAGAGCGCAACGTATGGCTGCCAGAAGTGGAAGTCACCTCTCACGGCCTGGCCAGCTACGTCACCTTCAACCGCGACTTCTTCGGCAGCAATGACTACCGTACCGTGGTCAACATTGGCTCCAAGCTGTCCAGCCTGTTGGGTGAAGGTGCTTACGTTCAGCGCGGTGAACGCCGCAAGGCAATTGTCGAGTTCAAGGAAGGCCTGGATTGGCTGATGAACGAGACAACCAAGCGCCACACTATCCAGCGATACAAAGGGCTGGGTGAAATGAACCCGGACCAGCTGTGGGAAACCACCATGGACCCGACCGTTCGCCGTATGCTGAAGGTCACTATCGAAGATGCGATCGCTGCGGACCAGATCTTCAACACCCTGATGGGGGACGCGGTCGAGCCGCGTCGTGACTTCATCGAAAGTAACGCGCTGTCGGTGTCGAACCTGGACTTCTGATCAGGTGTAATTCGCCAGGCACTAAAAAGCCCGCTGATGCGGGCTTTTTAGTGCCTGCGATTTATCAGTAACCGCTGAGAATATTCACGATCACACCGCTGGCAATCGCCACCAGCACATAGTCGCCATTCACATACAACCAACGATGATCACGTGGCGGCGCATACAGGTGGCGCGCTTTCCAGTCGGTCACCCAGTAACGGTCACCCCGGTAATGTGGATCGACTGCGTGACCACGCTGCCATTGCTGATGAGGCACCGGCATGCCTTGTTGTGGGCGGAAGTTCGGATCACGGTAAGCAGGACCCCGGCCATTGTCATGGCGACCCTGTTGCTGCGGCTGACCATGTGGCGGATTGCCCTGGTGCGATGGGCCGCCATCATGCCGGTCGGGTGGGCCTGGCTGCGCGAAGCTGGCCAGTGGTGCGCTGAGCACGAGCGCGGCGCAGATCACGGTTAGGGTTTTTTTCATTTGATGCGGTCCTCTGCCTGTTATCGCCTGGCCAGCACTGACTGCCAGATTCGGTTAACTGATCAGACCACGATTTTGCCGGTTTAATGTCAGGACGCAGGTAAAGGTCCGGTAAAGTCAGTCGTCCCCTCAGTTCAAGCCGAGCGCCTTCAGTCGGCGATACAGCGTGCGTTCACTCATACCAAGATGACTGGCCAGTTCGCTACGCGAACCCTTGAACTGCTCCAACGCCTGCGCCAACGCCCCCAAATCATTGCGACGGCTACCCGTTGTGATCGCCCCCGCCGGCCCGATATCTGCCGGAAAGTGCTCAGGCCTGATCAGCCCGTCATCGGCAAACAGCCGCGCCCTTTCCAGTATGTTGCGCAGCTCTCGGATATTGCCCGGAAACGGATGCAGCCCAAGTTGCTGCAAGGCATCGTCACTCAGCCTGGGCGTTGGCTTGCCAGCCATGCGCTGCAGCAGGCTCTGCGCAAGCAGTGGTAGATCTTCCACCCGCTCGCGCAGCGCAGGCAGGCGAATCGGGAAGCCGCTGATACGGTAATACAGGTCTTCACGGAAGGTGCCATCCGCGACCATTTGCTTGAGCGGCTTGTGGGTGGCCGATACCAGTCGGAAATCTGAATGCACCGTGCGCAAGCTGCCAACCGGGCGGAAGCTGCCAGACTCGATCAGGCGCAGCAGCTTCACCTGCATCGCCAGGGGTACTTCACCGATTTCGTCGAGAAACAAGGTGCCGCCATGGGCCGCCTCTGCCAGGCCGATCTTGCGTTGGTGGGCACCGGTGAACGCACCTTTCTCGTAACCGAACAGCTCACTTTCGAACAAGGATTCGGTCAAACCAGTGCAGTCGACCACCACCAGCGGCCCGTTGGCCCGTGGGCTGCCCATGTGTAGCGCGCGCGCGAACAGTTCCTTGCCGGTGCCCGACTCACCCTGCAGCAATACCGGAATCTGCGCGGGTGCCGCACGTTGCAGGCTGGCCAAGGCGGCCTTGAAGGTTGGCGCGCGGCCGACCAAACCTTGCTCCTGGGGCTGTGCCGAGGCGAGGGTGATGGTGGTCAGGCGTTCGACAAAGGCCACCACCCTGCCCTGTTCATCCAGGATTGGCCGCAACTCGACGTCGACGTGCTCGGGGCCGCGTGGTGTGTGATGAATGTGCAACACCCGCTCCGGTACCTTGCTGTCCCACGCCTTGCGCATCGGGCAGTGCTCGCCAGCCTGGTCGCACGGTACGGCATAGTGATGCGAGACCTTGTGGCACTTCTCGCCCAACGGCGCCTGATCATGCCGGCCGAACTGGCGACGATAGGCCGCATTGGCGGCGAGGATGTTGTAGTCGGTGTCCAGCACGATGGTCGGCAGGGCATCGTGCTCAAGGTAGGAAACCAGAGCTAGGATGAGGGGATGGGCTTCAGGCATGACGGCACCGTTTGGATGACCGATGCAGGGTAACAAGGACTGCCAAACACTGCCATTGGCTGACAGTCGACTGCCACCTTCACTGCCAGTCATGCCAACAGCTGTCAGCAACCTGCCCGTTTCATTGGCCCATGCGCAGCAAAAAGCCTGGCATGCATCTTGATAAACCTCCTGTCACTGCCTACGCCTGTACAAGGCGGGGCGGATAAATTGGAGAACGTGATGATCATCGGTAACAACCTTCACGTGGACGCCTTTTTCGACGAGGCGACCTCGACCATCAGCTACTTGGTCATGGACCGTGAAACCCGGCAATGCGCCTTGATCGACAGCGTGCTGGATTATGACCCCAAGTCCGGGCGCACCTGCAGCGCATCGGCGGATCGCCTGATCGAGCGCGTGAGCGAGCTGAACGCCAGCGTGCGTTGGGTGCTGGAAACCCATGTACACGCCGATCATCTTTCAGCGGCTGCCTACCTCAAGGAAAAGCTCGGCGGCCATACCGCTATCGGCGCGCACATCACCCAAGTGCAGAAGGTGTTCGGTGCCTTGTTCAATGCCGAGCCTGCCTTCGCCCGTGACGGCAGCCAGTTCGATGTGCTGCTTGAAGACGAGGAAGGTTTCCGCATTGGCAACCTGCATGCCCGTGCGCTGCATACGCCGGGGCATACGCCTGCATGCATGAGCTTCATGATCGAGGACGCCGGCGAGATCGCAGTGTTCGTCGGCGACACCTTGTTCATGCCCGACTACGGCACAGCCCGGTGTGATTTCCCAGGCGCCGACGCCCGTACTTTGTACCGCTCGATTCGTCGTCTGCTGGCGTTCCCCGACCAGACCCGGCTGTTCATGTGCCACGACTACCTGCCAGGTGGCCGCGATATGCAGTACGTCACCACCGTGGTAGAGCAGCGCGCCCACAACATCCACATCCACCAGGGTATCGATGAGGACAGCTTCGTTGCCATGCGCGAAGCCCGCGACAAGACCCTCGACATGCCGGTGCTTATCCTGCCCTCGGTGCAGGTGAACATGCGCAGCGGCCAGCTCCCCGCGCCGGAAGCAAACGGCGTGAGCTATTTGAAGATCCCGCTGAACAAGCTGTAACCGCCCTGCCCCCATAACCAGATTTTCAGGATTTACCGCCATGCCTGCCTTGTTGTCCCCTGCCAATACCGACCACCACAAGGTGGTCATCGTCGGTGCCGGTGCCGCCGGTATCGCCACCGCCTCCAGCCTGATCAGCCGCGATCCGTCCTTGGATGTGGCTTTGATCGACCCCGCCGAGGTGCATTACTACCAGCCCGGCTGGACCATGGTCGGTGCCGGTGTGTTCAAGGCACCGAGCACCGCCCGCACCATGGCCTCGACCATTCCGCGTGGTGTGCGCTGGGTCAAGGCGCGGGTAGAGGGTTTCGATCCGTTGAGCCAGTTGGTCATGCTCGAAGGTGGCCGCTCCATCAGTTACGAACAGCTGATAGTTTGCCCCGGCCTGAAGCTGGACTGGGCGGCCATCGATGGGCTCAGCGAGACCCTGGGCCGTAACGGCGTCACCTCCAACTATCGTTACGACCTGGCGCCCTATACCTGGGAGCTGGTGCAGAAGCTCAAGCAAGGCCATGCCGTGTTCAGCCAGCCGCCCATGCCGATCAAGTGCGCCGGAGCACCGCAGAAGGCGCTGTACCTGTCTTGCGACCACTGGCTACGCCATGGCTATCTGGGCGCAGTGAAAGCCAGCTTCTTCAATGCGGGGGCTGTGTTGTTCGGCGTAGCGGACTATGTGCCCGCGCTGATGAAGTACATCGAAAAGTACGCCGTCGACCTTAATTTTTCGCACCGTCTGGTCGCCGTGGACGGCCCGAACAAGCGTGCTACCTTCGTGCGTACCCTGGCCGATGGCAGCAGCGAAACCCGCATCGAAAGCTTCGACATGCTCCATGTGGTTCCACCACAGGTGGCGCCAGACTTCATTCGCGAAAGCCCTTTGGCCGATAGCACCGGCTGGGTCGATGTCGACCCGCATACCCTGCGCCATCGCAAGTACACCAATGTGCACGCCCTTGGAGACGTGGCCAACACCAGCAACGCCAAAACCGCTGCGGCTGCCCGCAAGCAAGCACCCGTGGTGGCCAACAATGTGCTGGTAGCATTGGGTCGATTGCCGAGCCTGGCCCAGTACGACGGCTACGGCTCGTGTCCACTTACCGTCGAGCGCGGCAAGATCGTTCTGGCCGAATTCACCTATGGCGGCAAGCTGGCACCGAGCTTTCCAAGCTGGTTGCTGGATGGGCGCAAGCCGACTCGCCTGGCCTGGTTGCTCAAGGCCCAGGCGCTACCACCGTTGTACTGGCAAGGCATGCTCAAGGGCCGCGAGTGGTTGGCACGCCCGCAACTGGTCGCCGAGGGTGGGCAGTGATCGAGCATCAATTACTGGGGGCGGGCTTGGGCGCGATCATCGGCGCTGTGTTGGCGTTGACTGGCGCAGGTGGCGGCATTCTCGCAGTACCCTTGCTGGTGTTCGGTCTTGGCTTGTCGATGGTCGAAGCGGCACCGGTCGGCTTGCTGGCCGTGGGCCTGGCGGCGGCAGTGGGCGCTGTGCTGGGCTTGCGCCAAGGCTTGGTGCGTTACCGGGCGGCATTGTTCATTGCGCTGGTCGGTGTAGCGGCGGCACCCTTCGGGCTGATGCTGGCGCACCGTCTGCCCAATACACCATTGCAGTTGGTGTTCGCCGGGGTGCTGGTTTATGCCTGCTTGCGTATCTGGCGCAAGGCGGCCAGAGAGCTGCGCGGCGAAGCCAATGATGCCCATCGTTACATCGAGCCATGTGTGCTGAATCCGTTGCAGGGCCGTTTGCGCTGGACCCTACCCTGTGCACGCGCATTGGCATTCACGGGTGCCTTGTCCGGGTTGTTGTCCGGCCTGCTGGGGGTGGGCGGTGGGTTTGTCATCATCCCGGCCCTGAACCGCTACACCAACCTGCGCATGGCCAGTATCGTGTCCACCTCGCTGGCGGTGATCGCCCTGGTCTCCACTGGCAGCGTGGTCAGCGCCAGCCTAGCGGGCGTCATGCACTGGCAGGTCGGTGCCCCGTTTGCCGTCGGCGCGGTACTTGGCCTGCTGTTGGCGCGGCCTTTGGCTGCCAGGCTGGCAGGGCCGCGCTTACAGCAGATGTTTGCAGTGGCAGGTTGGACGGCGGCCTTGCTGCTGGCTGGCAAGTCGCTATTGGGCTAGCAGCTCATCCTGCTGCGCCGCGCACAGCGCCAGCAAATAGTCCCACACCACCCGCAGGCGCACCGATTTATGCAGCTCGCGACGGGTGCAGATCCAGTAACTGCGCTGGATGGTTTCGCCAGGCAGCACGCGTACCAGTGTCGGGTCGTGGCGAGCCATGTAGTTGGGCAGCACGGCGATGCCCAGCCCGGCGCGGGCGGCGGCTTGCTGGGCGATCACGCTGGTGCTGCGAAACACCACGTTGGGTGCCCGGCAGAAGCTGTTGAGAAACAGCAACTCCTGGCTGAACAGCAAGTCGTCGACGTAGCCGATCCAGCTGTGCCGGGCCAGGTCTTCGCGGTTGCGCAGTGGTGGCGCGCGGTGCAAATAGTCCTGGCTGGCGTACAGCGCCAGGCGATAATCGGTGAGTTTGCGAGTGATCAGCAGATCGGCGTTGGGCCGCTCCAGGTGGATGCTGATCTCCGCCTCGCGGTTGAGGATGCTGACGAAACGCGGTACGGCCACCAGTTCCACTTCAAGGCCAGGGTAACGCTCGAACAACGCGTTCATGCGTGGGGTGAAGAACATGATGCCGATGCCTTCGGTCACCCCCAGGCGAATCTTGCCCAGCGGCGTGATGGCCTGAGTGATTTCTTCCTGCGCCAGCAGGGCGACGTTCTCCATGGCTTCGGCATGCTTGAGCAAGGCTTGGCCCGAGGGGGTTAACTCGTAACCCTGGGCATGCTGCACGAACAGCGCGGTGCCCAGGCTCTGCTCGATGCTCTCGATGTGCCGGGCCACGGTGCTGTGGGTGGTGTTCAGGCGCTTGGCGGCGGTAAGCAGGCGGCCGCTGCGCTGTAACTCGAGGAAAAACCGCAGATCGTTCCAGTCGAACATGCTGATCCTTTTTGGCAGTTCGTCTCGGCCGTATTCTGGGCATGCCCGCGAAACGGCCGGTACAGGCTTACCGCTGTGCTAAAACGCACAGCGGCTGCGTGAAATCTCGTGTTCCCTCCACGAAATTACTCACTAAGATGGATCGGGACAAGAATAATAATCAGGCCCGAGGTTGCACATGCCATCAGCCGATTCTGTCTTCGACTACGTGGTCGTTGGTGCCGGTCCTGCCGGTTGCCTGCTGGCCAATCGTTTGTCCGCCGATCCTTCCTGCCGCGTGCTGCTGCTGGAGGCAGGTGGTCGCGACAACTATCCCTGGATCCACATTCCCGTCGGTTACCTCTACTGCATCGGCAACCCACGCACCGACTGGTGCTTCAGGACCGAGGCACAGCCTGGCCTGGGCGGTCGCGCACTGGGTTACCCACGGGGCAAGGTGCTAGGTGGCTGTTCTTCGATCAACGGCATGATCTACATGCGTGGCCAGGCCGCCGACTATGACCAGTGGGCTGAGCAAGGCAACGATGGCTGGGCCTGGAAAGACGTGCTGCCGCTGTTCAAGGCCAGCGAGAACCACTTTGCCGGCGCCAGCGAGCACCATGGCGCTGACGGCGAATGGCGAGTCGAGCGCCAGCGCTACAGCTGGCCAATTCTCGATGCTTTCCGCGATGCCGCCGAGCAAAGCGGTATCGGCAAGGTCGATGACTTCAACACCGGCGACAACGAGGGCTGTGGATACTTTCAGGTCAACCAGCGTAGCGGCGTGCGCTGGAATGCCTCCAAAGCTTTCCTGCGGCCTATCAAGGACCGCGCCAACCTCACGGTGCTGACCGGCGTTCAGGTTGAACAGGTACTGCTCAACAACACCCGCGCGCGGGCCGTGAAAGCGTTTTGGCAAGGCGCCTGGCATGAGTTTGCGGCGCGCCGTGAAATCATCCTCTGTGCGGGTGCGGTCGGCTCGCCCGGAATCTTGCAGCGCTCCGGCATTGGCCCGCGTCAGTTGCTGGAAACCTTGGGGATTGGCGTTCGGCACGACATGCCTGGCGTTGGTGGCAACCTGCAGGACCACCTGCAACTTCGGCTGATCTACCAGATCCGCAATACCCGCACCTTGAACCAGATGGCCAACAGCCTTTGGGGCAAGATGGGCATGGGCCTGCGCTACCTCTACGACCGCAGCGGTCCACTGGCCATGGCGCCAAGCCAGCTGGGCGCCTTCGTGCGTTCCAGCACCGACCAGGCCACCGCCAACCTGCAGTACCACGTGCAGCCGCTATCACTGGAGCGTTTCGGCGAACCGTTGCATCAGTTCCCGGCCTTTACTGCTTCGGTATGCAACCTGCGCCCGGCCAGCCGTGGGCGTATCGATATCTGCAGCACTGACATGAACAGTACGCCGCTGATCAACCCCAACTACCTCAGCGACCCGCAAGACCTGCGTGTCGCTGCCGATGCCATCCGCCTCACCCGGCGCATCGTCCAGGCCCCTGCCCTGGCGGCGTTCGAGCCTAAGGAATACCTGCCGGGCCCGGCCCTGCAATCCGAGGAGGAGCTGTTCGACGCTGCTGGCAAGATCGGCACCACCATCTTCCACCCGGTCGGTACCTGCCGCATGGGCAATGGTGCCATGGATGTTGTGGATAACCAGCTGCGCGTACACGGCATCCCCGGCCTGCGCGTGGCAGATGCCTCGATCATGCCGCAGATCACCTCCGGCAATACCTGTTCCCCCACCCTGATGATCGCCGAGAAGGCGGCGCAACTGATCCTCAAAGGAGCTGCTACCCAGACCTACTTGAACGAAGACGCGTTACCGACGCCCTGACCCGGGTGTGTGCAGTACCGGCGGCTTGCGGTCGAAAGCTGCCGACAGTGGAACAACAAGAATAATCACTGTGGCCTAAGGGCCGAGGACAGCAACGATGTCGGATTACATCCAAGAGCAGGGTGCGGCGGCCAGCAGCTCCAGCCGCCGTGAAGAGCGCAAGATCATTTTCGCGTCATCCCTTGGGACGGTTTTCGAGTGGTATGACTTTTTTCTCTATGGTGCGCTGGCAGCGGTCATCAGCAAGCAATTCTTCGCTGGTGTGAACGACACCACCGCCTTCATCTTTGCCCTGATGGCCTTTGCTGCGGGCTTTCTGGTACGGCCCTTCGGCGCGCTGGTGTTCGGCCGCCTGGGTGACATGATCGGGCGCAAGTACACCTTCCTGGTCACCATCGTGCTGATGGGCCTGTCCACTTTCGCGGTGGGGTTGTTGCCTACCTACGCCAGCATTGGCATTGCCGCACCGATCATTCTGGTAATCCTGCGCATGTTGCAGGGGCTGGCGCTGGGCGGCGAATATGGCGGTGCGGCCACTTACGTGGCCGAGCATGCGCCCCCCGGCAAGCGTGGCTTCCACACCGGTTTCATCCAATCCACTGCAACCTTGGGTCTGTTGTTGTCGCTGCTGGTGGTACTGGGCAGCCGCTACATCAGTGGTGACCAGTTCGAAACCTGGGGCTGGCGCCTGCCGTTCCTGCTGTCGATCGTGCTACTGGCCATTTCCACCTGGATCCGCATGAGCATGCACGAATCGCCTGCGTTCGTGAAAATGAAGGCCCAGGGCAAGATCAGCAAGTCGCCGATCCGTGAGTCGTTCACTTCCTGGCCAAACCTGAAAGTGGTGCTCACCGCACTGTTCAGCATCAACGCCGGCCAAGCCGTGACCTTTTACACGGCACAGTTCTACGTGCTGTTCTTCATGACTCAGATGCTGAAGATGGACCCCGCCCAAGCCAACACCCTGTTGATTATCAGTGTGGTGATCGGTGCGCCATTCTTCGTGTTCTTCGGCTGGCTGTCGGACCGCATCGGCCGCAAGCCAATCCTGATGCTCGGCCTGCTGTTGGCCACGGTGCTGTACTTCCCGCTGTTCAAGGCCCTGAGCCATTACGCCAACCCACAAATTGACGCCGCGAGCCGTCAGGCGCCGATCGTGGTTACCGCCGACCCGCAAAGCTGCACCTTCCAGTTCGACCCCGTGGGCAAGGCACGTTTCGACAGCCCGTGCGACAAGGTCAAGACCTTCCTGGTGAAGCAGGGCCTGCCGTACAGCTCGGTAAGCGTGGCCGGCAGCGATGTGGTGGTGAACATTGGTGAAAAGACCATCAACGGCTTCGACGAAACCGCCATGCGCTCTGCAATCGAGCAGGCGGGCTACCCGGCCAAGGCCGACCCTGAGCAGGTCAACCAGGTGATGGTGGTGGTGCTGATCGTGGCGATGATCCTGATCGCGACCATGACCTATGGCCCGTTGGCGGCGGTGATGGTCGAGCTGTTCCCGACCCGTATCCGCTACACCTCGATGTCGCTGCCCTATCACATAGGCAATGGCTGGTTCGGTGGCTTCCTGCCGACCGTATCGTTCGCGCTGGTGGTCTATACCGGGGATATCTTCTACGGGCTGTGGTACCCGGTGCTGGTGACCGGTATCAGTCTGGTGGTGGGGATCTTCTGCCTGAAAGAAACCAAGGACGTCGATATCGACAAAGTCTGATGCTGTCTGCATGCCATAAAAAAACCGGCTGTAAAAGCCGGTTTTTTTATGCCTCGAAAAAACTTATGCACGATTTTCAAGAAAATGTAATGCACAGAAATAAACAGATAATTCAAACACTTAGAGATCACTTTAAGCATTTGATGGAAAAATTGCTCACAAGTTATCCACAGATGATCAGGCCATCTGCTCCTGGGGCTTTTCCGCAGCTGGTGGCAGCGAGCCCATGGCCCGCTGGGTTGCCTCGTTCCACGCCGCAGCGCGGTCGTTGAGCTCGGCGATAGCACGTGGCCCGGTACCATTGGCGTACATCGGCTCGCCAATGACCACCTCGATGGTACCGGCACGCTTGCCCCAACCGGTCTTCGGCCAGAACTTGCCGGCGTTGTGGGCAATTGGCAGCACCGGCAACCCGGCATTCACAGCCAGTGCGGTGCCGCCGCGGGAGAACTTGCCGATCGTACCGAATGGCACGCGTGTACCTTCCGGGAAAATCAGCACCCAGGTTTTCTGCTTGAGCAGCTCGTCACCCTTGCTCGCCACCTGGCGCAGCGCTTCCTTGGGGTTGTCGCGGTTGATGGCGATCGGCCGCAGCATGGCCATGGCCCAGCCGAAAAACGGCACGTACAGCAGCTCGCGCTTGAGCACCTGGCTAAGCGGTGAGAAGTACTGGGACAGGAAGAAGGTTTCCCAGGTGCTTTGGTGATTGGACAGAATCACGCAAGGCTCATCCGGTACGTTCTCGGCGCCAGTGATCTTGTAGTCGATACCCAGGATGGTACGCACCAGAAACAGCGCGCAGCGGCACCAGTACACGTTGATGAACTTGTAGCGCTTGGGGAACGACAGGAATGGCGCGATGAAGAAGCTCAGCGAGCACCACAGCAGCGAACTGGTGCCCAGCAGCAGGTAAAAAAGAAAGATTCTGATCGCCTGCAGGATCGACATAGTGGCTTGTACCATTGCGGGGCATGCCCGCCTGAGAAAAATGCGCCCGAAGGCGCACTGTTTAAATTAGTTCTCTGGCGATAGCTGCCAGATCGTCGAAAATCAGTGTAGTTTCCGGGACGCCTTTTTCCAGGGTCCGCTCGCCCTTGCCGGTTTTCACCAACACGGGCTGTGCACCGACGGCCAGGGCAGCCTCCAGGTCACCTTTGCTGTCGCCGACGAACCAGACGCCTTCAAGGCCGGCCTGGTAATGCGCGGCGATCGCCCGCAGCATGCCAGGCTTGGGCTTGCGGCAATCGCAGCCTTCGTCTGGCCCGTGCGGGCAATACACGATGTGGCCGACTTCGCCACCCTGCTCGGCCACCAGCGCACGCAGGCGCGCGTGCATGGCTTCGAGGGTTGCCAGCGGGTAATAGCCACGGGCAATGCCGGACTGGTTGGTGGCCACAGCCACCGTCCAGCCGGCCTTGCTCAACTGCGCGATCGCTTCGACCGAGCCTGGGATCGGCACCCACTCTTCCAGCGTCTTGATGTAGGCGTCGGAGTCGTAGTTGATCACCCCGTCACGGTCGAGAATCAGCAGTTTCAAGGCTTACCCCAGCAGCGAAATGTCGGCCACGCCCAGGAACAGGCCGCGCAGGCGGCTGAGCAGGGCATAACGGTTGGCACGTACCTTGGCGTCTTCGGCGTTCACCATCACCGCCTCGAAGAAGGCATCGACCGGGTCACGCAGGGCGGCCAGGCGGGCCAGCGATTCGCTGTACTGGCGTGCAGCAGCCATCGGTTGCACGGCCTGATCGGCCTGCTGGATGGCCGAGTACAGGGAGAACTCGTTGGCGTTGTCGAAGTACTTCGGCTCGACCTGTTCGGCGATGGCGCCTTCAGCCTTGCTCAGCAGGTTCGATACACGCTTGTTCACCGCGGCCAGGGCTTCGGCTTCCGGCAGCTTGCGGAAGGCCTGCACGGCCTGCACGCGCTGGTCGAAGTCCAGGGCCGAGCCTGGCTGCAGGGCACGTACCGACAGGTAAGTGGCGACGTCGATGCCTTCGTCTTCGTAACGCGCACGCAGGCGGTCGAAGATGAACTCCAGCACCTGCTCCGCCAGGCCAGCGGCCTTGACCTTGGCACCGAACTGCTTGACCGCGAACTCGACCGCACCGGTCAGGTTCAGGTCCAGCTGCTTCTCGATCAGGATACGCAGCACGCCCAGCGCGGCACGGCGCAGGGCATACGGGTCCTTGCTGCCGGTAGGCAGCATACCGATGCCGAAGATGCCGACCAGGGTGTCGAGCTTGTCGGCGATGGCCACGGCAGCACCGGTGAGGGTCTGCGGCAGCTCGGCGCCAGCACCGCGCGGCATGTACTGCTCGTTCAGGGCCAGGGCAACGTCTTGCGGCTCACCGTCGTTGAGCGCGTAGTAGTAACCGGCAACACCCTGCATTTCAGGGAATTCGCCGACCATTTCGGTGGCCAGGTCGCACTTGGACAGCAGGCCCGCACGGCCGGCACGCTGGGCGTCGCCACCGATCAGCGGGGCGATGAAGGCAGCCAGCTTGGAAACACGCTCGGCCTTGTCGTACACGGTGCCCAGTTGAGCCTGGAACACCACGTTTTTCAGGCGCTCGTTGAAGGTTTCCAGCGGCTGCTTCTTGTCTTGCTTGAAGAAGAACTCGGCGTCGGTCAGGCGAGGGCGCACGACCTTCTCGTTGCCTTGCACGATCTGCTTCGGGTCGCGGCTTTCGACGTTGGCCACGGTGATGAAGCGCGGCAGCAGCTTGCCCTCGTTGTCCAGCAGGCAGAAGTACTTCTGGTTGTCCTGCATGGTGGTAATCAGGGCTTCCTGCGGCACCTCGAGGAAACGCTCCTCGAACGAGCACACCAGCGGCACTGGCCACTCGACCAGGGCGGTCACTTCGTCCAGCAGCGCCGGCGGCACGATGGCCGTGCCTTCCTGCTGCATGGCAAGCTCGGCGGTACGCTTGCTGATCAGCTCGCGGCGCTCGGCGAAGTCCGCCAGCACGTAGGCTTTGCGCAGGTCTTCGACGTAGTTGGCCGGGGTGGTGATCACCACGTTTTCCGGGTGGTGGAAGCGGTGACCACGGGATTCACGGCCGGCCTTCTGCGACAGGATAGTGCAGTCGACCACCTGGTCGCCCAGCAGCATCACCAACCATTGGGTTGGGCGCACGAACTCTTCACGGCTAGCCGCCCAGCGCATGCGCTTGGGGATCGGCAGGTCGTTGAGCGAATCCTCGATGATGGTCGGCAGCAGGCTGGCAGTGGCCTTGCCCGGGATGTGCTGGGAGAAGCGTAGCTTGGCGCCGCTCTGGTCGATTTCGGCCAGCTCTACGCCGCACTTCTTGGCAAAGCCCAAGGCTGCCTGGGTCGGCTCGCCGTCTTTGAAAGCAGCCTGCATGGGCGGGCCGTCGATGTTGATGCTGCGGTCAGGCTGCTGCACGTCCAGCTGGCGGATCAGCACGGCCAGGCGACGTGGCGCGGCGTACACCTGCTTGCCGGTGTAGTTCAGGCCAGCGGCCTGCAGGCCTTTCTCGATGCCGGCCAGGAAGGCGTCGCCGAGGCTGGCGAGGGCCTTGGGTGGCAGCTCTTCGGTGCCCAGTTCTACCAGGAAATCTTGAGCACTCATTGTGCAGCCTCCAGCTTAGCCAACACTTCGTCACGCAGTTCAGGGGTGGCCATCGGGAAGCCCAGGCGTGCGCGGGCTTGCAGATAGCTTTGCGCCACGTCCCGGGCCAGGGTACGTACACGCAGGATGTAACGCTGGCGCTCGGTTACCGAGATGGCGCGGCGGGCGTCCAGCAGGTTGAAGGTGTGCGAGGCCTTCAGGACCATTTCGTAGGTCGGCAACGGCAGGTCCAGCTTGATCAGGCGGTTGGCTTCGCTTTCGTAGAAGTCGAACAGTTCGAACAGCTTGTCGACGTTGGCGTGTTCGAAGTTGTAGGTCGACTGCTCCACTTCGTTCTGGTGGAACACATCGCCATAGGTGACTTTGCCGAACGGGCCGTCGGCCCACACCAGGTCGTACACCGAGTCCACGCCCTGAATGTACATGGCCAGGCGCTCCAGGCCGTAGGTGATTTCACCGGTAACCGGGTAGCACTCGATGCCGCCTACCTGCTGGAAGTAGGTGAACTGGGTGACTTCCATGCCGTTCAGCCAGATTTCCCAGCCCAGACCCCAGGCGCCGAGGGTCGGCGATTCCCAGTTGTCTTCGACGAAGCGGATGTCGTGCACCAGCGGGTCCAGGCCGATGGCTTTCAGCGAGCCGAGGTACAGCTCCTGGAAGTTGGCCGGGTTGGGCTTGAGCACTACCTGGAACTGGTAGTAGTGCTGCAGGCGGTTTGGGTTTTCGCCATACCGCCCGTCGGCAGGGCGACGGCTAGGCTGCACGTAGGCGGCGTTCCAGGTCTCTGGGCCGACGGCGCGCAGGAACGTGGCGGTATGGAAAGTGCCGGCGCCTACTTCCATATCGTAGGGCTGAAGCACCACACAACCTTGAGCTGCCCAGTAGTTCTGCAGGGCGAGGATCAGGTCTTGGAAGGTACGCACGGCTGGCGTAGGCTGGCTCACGAAATTCACCTGTATCTGGGGATGCGGATGTAAAGAGCGGGAGTATAACCTGATTCGCCTCGCCCTCTACTCATTGGAGCCTTATGCCACGCTGCTTTTGGTGTACCGACGATCCGTTGTACCAGGCCTACCATGACCAGGAATGGGGAACGCCCCAGCGTGACCCGGCGTTGCTCTTCGAGATGCTTTTGCTCGAAGGGTTCCAGGCCGGGCTTTCGTGGATCACCGTTTTGCGCAAACGCGAGCGTTATCGCCAGGTGATGTACGGCTTCGACCCGGTGAAACTGGCCGCCATGAGCGACGAACGCATCGAAGAACTGATGCAAGATGCCGGCATCATTCGCAATCGCCTCAAGCTCAAGGCTGCGCGGCGCAACGCGCAAGCCTGGCTGGCTGTGGATAACCCTGCGCAATGGCTGTGGTCGTTCGTCGGCGGCGAGCCGAAGATCAACCACTTCAAGGGGCGCGGCGAAGTGCCGGCTGTCACCGACGAAGCCACGGCCATGAGCAAGGCCCTGCAGAAGGCCGGTTTCACCTTCGTCGGCCCGACCATCTGCTACGCCTTCATGCAGGCCACCGGCATGGTCATGGACCACACCACCGATTGCGATCGCTACGCCGCCTTGTTGCGCTGAGGGGTTACAATGCGCGCCTTGCTGAAATAAGGAATTCGCCTGTGGAAAAGTTCAAGGGCGCCCTGATGGTCGGGGTGCTGCGCCTGTTTGCCAAGCTGCCCTGGGGCGCTGTACAGCGCGTCGGCGCGGGTATTGGCTGGCTGATGTGGAAAGTCCCCAACGGTTCGCGCAACGTGGTGCGGATCAACCTGGCCAAGTGTTTCCCCGAGATGGACCCGGTTGCCCGTGAGCAGCTGGTTGGCCAGGCGCTGCGGGATATCGGCAAATCCTTTGTCGAAAGTGCCTGTGCCTGGATCTGGCCGCCGCAGCGTTCGCTGGAGCTGGTCAAGGAAGTGCACGGCCTGGAAGTGCTGGAGCAGGCCCTGGCCTCGGGCAAGGGCGTGGTGGGTATTACCAGCCACCTGGGCAACTGGGAAGTGCTGAACCACTTCTACTGTAACCAGTGCAAACCAATCATCTTCTACCGCCCGCCAAAGCTGAAGGCGGTGGATGACCTGCTGCGTGAGCAGCGCGTGCAGATGGGCAACCGCGTAGCGCCTTCGACCAAGGAAGGCATCCTCAGCGTGATCAAGGAAGTGCGCCGTGGTGGCCAGGTGGGCATTCCTGCCGACCCGGAGCCTGCGGAATCGGCAGGGGTGTTCGTGCCGTTCCTGGGCACCCAGGCGCTGACCAGCAAGTTCGTGCCTAACATGCTGGCGGGTGGCAAGGCGGTGGGGGTGTTTCTGCATGCGCTGCGGCTGCCGGATGGTTCGGGCTTCAAGGTGTTTCTGGAGGCGGCGCCCGAGGAGATGTACAGCACCGACGTCAACGTGTCGGCGGCGGCGATGAGCAAGGTAGTCGAACGCTATGTGCGCGAGTACCCGAGCCAGTACATGTGGAGCATGAAGCGCTTCAAGAAGCGACCGGCTGGCGAGCCGCGCTGGTATTGAGATTTTTGGGGGCGCTTTGCGCCCCTTTTCGCGACACAAGGCCGCTCCTACAAAGGATGGCGGTCACCTGTAGGAGCGGCCTTGTGTCGCGATGGGCTGCAAAGCAGCCCAGACGATCTCAGACCTTGTTGAGCTTCTTGAGGAACACGGTCATCTCTTTCTCGGCCTGCTTGTCCCCATGGGCCTGCGCCGCCACGATTCCGTCTTCCCAGGCCTTGCGTGCTGCCGTCAGGTCACCCTGCAACTGATACGCCTTGCCCAGCAGCTTCCACGCTGCGGAATATTTCGGGTCCTGCTCAACACAGCGCGCCAGGTGCACCGCCGCTTCAACGCCGTTGCCTTCATCCAGCCAAGCCTTGCCCAGCCCAAACCTGAGCAGCGGGTTATCCACACCCTTGGCCAGCATCTTCTCCAGCGATTCGCGCATGCCCTCTTCTCCTAGAAGAAACTCAAGCCGACGTGGAACAGCTTTTCCACATCGCGAATATGCTTTTTATCCACAACGAACAGGATCACATGGTCCCCCGATTCGATCATGGTGTCGTCGTGGGCGATCATCACTTCTTCGTCACGGATGATCGCACCGATCGTGGTACCCGGTGGCAGGGCGATGTCTTCGATGGCCTTGCCGACCACCTTGCTCGACTTCGAATCCCCGTGCGCCACGGCCTCGATGGCCTCGGCCGCGCCGCGGCGCAGCGAATGCACGCTGACGATGTCGCCCGGCGCACGTGCGCCAGCAGGGTGCCGATGGTTGCCAGCTGCGGGCTGATGGCGATGTCGATATCGCCGCCCTGCACCAGGTCGACATAGGCCGGGTTGTTGATGATGGTCATCACCTTGCCCGCACCCAGGCGCTTGGCCAGCAGCGACGACATGATGTTGGCTTCGTCGTCGTTGGTCAGGGCCAGGAAAATATCGGCATCGGCGATGTTCTCTTCGAGCATCAGGTCCTTGTCCGAGGCACTGCCCTGGAGCACCACAGTGCTTTCCAGGGTATCGGACAGGTGCCGGCAACGGGCCGGGCTCATCTCGATGATCTTCACCTGGTAGCGGCTTTCGATGGCTTCGGCCAGACGCTCGCCGATCTGCCCGCCGCCGGCGATGACAATGCGCTTGTTGGTTTCGTCGATGCGCCGCAGTTCGCCCATCACGGCGCGAATGTCCTTTTTGGCGGCGATGAAGAACACTTCGTCGTCAGCCTCGATCACTGTGTCGCCACGCGGAGTGATCGGCCGGTCGCGGCGGAAGATGGCCGCCACGCGGGTGTCGACGTTGGGCATGTGCGCACGTATCTGGCGCAGTTGCTGGCCGACCAGCGGGCCGCCGTAGTAGGCCTTTACCGCCACCAACTGGGCCTTTCCTTCGGCGAAGTCGATTACTTGCAGCGAGCCTGGGTGTTCGATCAGGCGCTTGATGTAGTTGGTCACCACCTGCTCGGGGCTGATCAGCACGTCCACCGGGATGTGGTCGTTGTCGAACAGCTCTTCGCGGGTCAGGTAGGACGATTCACGCACCCGGGCGATCTTGGTCGGGGTGTGGAACAACGAATAGGCCACCTGGCAGGCGACCATGTTGGTTTCGTCGCTGTTGGTGACCGCCACCAGCATGTCGGCGTCGTCGGCACCGGCCTGGCGCAGCACCGTCGGCAGCGAGCCGCGGCCCTGCACGGTACGGATGTCCAGGCGATCGCCGAGGTCGCGCAGGCGGTCGCCGTCTGTATCGACCACGGTAATGTCGTTCGCTTCGCTGGCCAGGTGCTCTGCCAGCGTACCGCCTACCTGCCCTGCGCCAAGGATGATGATCTTCATCCGCTACTCCCTACCCTGTGTGCTTATCCGCGTGAGGCGGCGATCTTGATCAGCTTGGCATAGTAGAAGCCGTCGTGGCCGCCTTCCTGGGCCAGCAACTGGCGGCCGTGGGGCTGGCGCAGGCCGGCCTCGGTGGCCAGGTCCAGCTCACGGGCACCTGGGGTGCGGGCGAGGAAAGCGTCGATTACTTCGGTGTTCTCGGTCGGCAGGCTGGAGCAGGTGGCGTACAACAGCATGCCGCCTACTTCCAGGGTTGGCCACAGGGCGTCGAGCAGCTCGCCTTGCAGCGCTGCCAGGGCCGGGATGTCGTCGGCCTGGCGGGTCAGCTTGATGTCTGGGTGACGGCGGATCACGCCGGTGGCCGAGCATGGCGCGTCGAGCAGGATGCGCTGGAACGGTTTGCCATCCCACCAGCTGGCGGTGTCGCGGGCATCGCAGGCGATCAGCTCGGCGTCGAGCTTGAGGCGGTCGAGGTTTTCGCGCACGCGGATCAGGCGTTTGGCTTCGAGGTCGATGGCCACGACGTGGGCCAGGCCGGCTTCGGCCTCCAGCAAGTGGCAGGTTTTGCCGCCCGGTGCGCAGCAGGCGTCCAGCACGCGCTGGCCGGGGGCCAGTTCGAGCAGGTCGGCGGACAGCTGCGCGGCTTCGTCCTGCACACTCACCCAGCCCTCGGCGAAGCCTGGCAAGCCGCGCACGTCACAGGCCTCGGCCAGCACGATGCCGTCACGGCTGTACTGGCAGGCGCTGGCGCCAATGCCCGCTTCGGCCAGCAGTGCCAGGTAGGCATCGCGGCTGTGGTGACGGCGGTTGACCCGCAGAATCATCGGCGGGTGGGCGTTGTTGGCGGCGCAGATGGCTTCCCATTGCTCGGGCCAGAACGCTTTCAGCGCCTTCTGCAGCCAGCGCGGGTGGGCGGTACGCACCACTGGGTCGCGCTCCATGCTGGCGAGCAGTTCCTCGCCTTCGCGCTGGGCACGGCGCAGCACGGCATTGAGCAGGCCCTTGGCCCATGGCTTCTTCAGCTTGTCGGCACAGCCCACGGTTTCGCCGATGGCGGCGTGGGCCGGAATGCGGGTGTAGAACAGCTGGTACAGGCCAACCAGCAGCAGCGCCTGAACATCGGCGTCGGCGGCCTTGAAGGGCTTTTGCAGCAGTTGGGCGGCCAGCAGGTCGAGGCGTGGTTGCCAGCGCGCGGTGCCGAACGCCAGGTCCTGGGTCAGGCCACGGTCGCGTTCGTCGACCTTGTCCAGTTGGGCCGGCAGCGAGCTGTTCAGCGAGGCCTTGCCGCTAAGCACAGCGGCAAGGGCACGGGCGGCAGCGAGGCGTGGGTTCATTGGCCCAGCACCTTGCCGGCGGCGAACTTCTCGCGGCGGCTGTTGAACAGGTCGCTGAAGCTCAGCGCCTTGCCGCCAGGCAATTGCAGGCGGGTCAGGCTCAGCGCCTGGTCACCGCAAGCAACGACGAGACCGTCCTTGCTGGCGGAAAGGATTTCGCCCGGGGCGCCCTTGCCTGTGGACAAGTTGGCGGCCAGCACCTTCACGCTTTCGCCATCGAGGGTGCTGTGGCACACGGGCCACGGGTTGAAGGCGCGGATCAGGCGCTCCAGCTCGACGGCCGGGCGGCTCCAGTCGATGCGCGCCTCGTCCTTGTTCAGTTTGTGTGCGTAGGTCGCCAGGGCATCATCCTGTACTTCACCTTGCAGCGAGCCGTCGGCCAGGCCGGCGATGGCCTGTACGACGGCAGGCGGGCCCATCTCGGCCAGGCGGTCGTGCAAGGTGCCGCCGGTGTCGTCGGCACTGATCGGGGTGACGACCTTGAGCAGCATCGGGCCGGTGTCCAGGCCAGCTTCCATACGCATCACGGTTACGCCGCTCTCGGCGTCGCCGGCTTCCACGGCGCGCTGGATCGGTGCCGCACCGCGCCAGCGTGGCAGCAGAGAAGCGTGGCTGTTGATGCAGCCCAGGCGCGGGATATCCAGCACCGCCTGCGGCAGGATCAGGCCGTAGGCGACCACCACCATCAGGTCTGGCTTCAATGCGGCCAGTTCGGCCTGGGCATCGGCGTTGCGCAGGGTCTGCGGCTGGAACACCGGGATGTCATGGGCCACGGCCAGTGCCTTGACCGCACTTGGCATGAGCTTCTGGCCACGGCCGGCTGGGCGGTCGGGCTGGGTGTAGACGGCCACGATCTCGTAGGGGCTGTCGAGCAGGGCCTTGAGGTGTTCGGCGGCAAACTCTGGAGTGCCTGCAAAGACGATGCGCATGGAGTTCTCGCTTCAAAAAAGAAAAAGGCTTGCCGGAGCAAGCCTTCTGGAAGGTGGGGATCAGGCTTGCTGGCGGTGCTGCTTTTCCAGTTTCTTCTTGATCCGGTCGCGTTTGAGCTGCGACAGGTAGTCAACGAACAGCTTGCCGTTGAGGTGATCGAATTCGTGCTGCACGCACACCGCCAACAGGCCTTCGCATTCCAGCTCGAACGGCTTGCCGTCGCGGTCCTGGGCCTTGACCCGAACACGCAGCGGGCGGTCGACGTTCTCGTAGAAGCCGGGCACCGACAGGCAACCTTCCTGGTACTGGCCCATGTCGTGGGTGAGTTCTTCGACCGTGGGGTTGATGAAGACGCGCGGCTCGCTGCGGTCTTCGCTGAGGTCCATGACCACGACCTGCAGGTGCACGTTGACCTGGGTGGCGGCCAGGCCGATACCAGGGGCTTCGTACATGGTTTCAAACATGTCGTCGATCAGCTGACGCAGGGCGTCGTCGAACTCCGTCACCGGTTTGGCGATAGTGCGCAGGCGCGGGTCCGGGAATTCGAGAATGTTCAAGATGGCCATAAGGTCAGGCAGTCACTGTGCGTTCGGTTGAAAACTGAGCACACATAATAAAGGGAAACGGGCATTTCGGCACCTGGCAAGCTCGTCTAGGGTGTCTATGGGCTTGATAGCCCCCAATCAATGGACAGCTTTTCAAAGTGTTACTCACAGAGTTATCCACAGGTTGTGCCACGTAAATGGCCCTGTTTCGATCAAGGACGATCCTCATGCCCCGTTACCATTCGTCGCTCTGCCCGCCTGCCGAACTTGAGGCGCGATTACGTCTGCATCGCCTGCCCGAGACAGGACTGCGACGTTTTCGCACCTTGCTCGATGCCTTCGGCAGTGCCTCTTGCGCGCTCAGTGCGCCCGGTGCGGCCTGGCGAGCGTTGGGCATCCCGCAAGCCACCATCGATGCCCGGCGCAGTGCCGAGGTACGAGATGGGGCGCTGGCCGCAATGGCCTGGTTAGAGCGCCCGGGCCAGCATTTGCTGATGTGGGACGACCCTGGCTACCCTGCCTTGCTGGCAGAAACCGACGATGCCCCGCCGCTGCTTTTCGTTGCGGGTGAACCGGCCTTGCTCGACCGCCCTCAGCTGGCCATCGTGGGCAGCAGACGTGCTACACCCCCGGCGCTCGACACTGCCCGGGCATTTTCCCGCTATCTCGCACAAGCCGGTTTCACCATTACCAGCGGGCTGGCGGTAGGTGTCGACGGTGCCGCTCATCGGGCCGCGTTGCAGGCCGGTGGGTGCACGATTGCCGTGCTCGGTACGGGGCTGCAAAAACTTTATCCACAGCGCCATCATGAGCTTGCGCAGGCGATGATCGACAATGGCAGTGCGCTGGTTTCCGAGTATCCGCTGGATGCCGGGCCACTGCCCGGCAATTTCCCACGGCGCAATCGCATCATCAGCGGCTTGTCGCTGGGGGTGTTGGTGGTCGAGGCCAGCCTGGCCAGCGGCTCGCTCATCACGGCGCGCCTGGCGGCCGAGCAAGGCCGCGAGGTGTATGCCATTCCGGGGTCCATTCACCACCCTGGTGCCAAGGGTTGTCACCAGCTGATCCGTGATGGGGCGCTGCTGGTGGAAAGTGTGGAGCAGATCCTGGAAAGCCTGAAGGGTTGGCAGAACTTGCCGCCTGCGGTTGCGGACAGGTTCGACCACCCCTTGCTTGCCCTGCTGCATGCAGCGCCGCAAACCAGCGAAAGCCTTGCGCACTGCTGCGAGCTGCCGTTGGCCGAAGTATTGGCGCAGCTGACCGAGCTGGAGTTGGAAGGCCGGGTCAGCAATGAAGCCGGGCGTTGGTTTGCCCGCGCGGGCTAAGTACACTGCTCACATGCTAGGTATATAGGCGGAGAAACAGTAATGGTGAGCAGTTTTCGTGTGCAACAAGCCGCACGTGAGATCCGGGCGGGCGCAGTAATCGCCTACCCGACGGAAGCGGTCTGGGGCCTTGGCTGCGATCCATGGAATGAGGACGCGGTGTATCGCCTGCTGGCGCTCAAGTCGCGGCCTGTGGATAAAGGACTGATCCTGATTGCCGACAACATCCGCCAGTTCGACTTCCTGTTCGAGGACTTCCCCGAAGACTGGATCGACCGCATGGGCAGCACTTGGCCGGGGCCCAATACCTGGCTGGTGCCGCACCAGGACCTGTTGCCAGAATGGGTGACCGGGCAGCATGACACCGTGGCGCTGCGGGTAAGCGATCACCCGGTGGTGCGTGAGCTGTGCGCGTTGGTGGGGCCGCTGATTTCTACCTCGTGCAACCCCGGCGGGCGCCCGGCAGCCAAGACCCGGTTGCGGGTGGAGCAGTACTTCCATGGCCAGCTGGACATGGTGCTGGGCGGTGCGCTGGGCGGGCGGAAGAACCCGAGTGTGATTCGCAACCTGGCAACCGGCGAAGTCGTGCGACCAGGTTGAGACAGATCTGCAAGCCTGGCGGATGACCCTGTAGGAGTGTTTTCACCCGCGAACACCGGCAATGCCGGTGCCACGCACCGCGGCTTCTTCTTCGCGGGTAAACCCGCTCCTACAGGTGACGTGTCTGTCTCAGGGGATCAGTACAGTCGACCCCACAGTCCTGCGCGCCGACAGCTCTGCCTGTGCCTTGGCCGCCTCGCTCAGCGGATACCGCTGCTGGATATCCACAACCAGCTTGCCACTGCCAATCATTGCAAACAGGTCATCGGCCATGGCCTGGGTGTTCTCGGCATTGTTGGCATAGGTGGCCAAGGTCGGCCGGGTCACATACAGCGAGCCCTTCTGCGCCAGAATCCCCAGGTTCACCCCGCTCACCGCGCCCGAGGCATTGCCGAAGCTCACCATCAGCCCACGTGGTTGCAGGCAGTCCAGCGAGGTCAGCCAGGTATCGGCGCCCACGCCGTCATACACCACCGGGCATTTCTTGCCGTCGGTCAGCTCCAGTACTCGCTTGGCCACATCTTCATGGCTGTAGTCGATGGTTTCCCATGCCCCCAGCGCCTTGGCCCGTTCGGCCTTCTCGGCAGAACTCACGGTACCGATCAGCTTGGCGCCCAGGGCCTTGGCCCACTGGCACGCCAACGAACCCACGCCACCCGCTGCCGCGTGGAACAGGATCACGTCGCCCGGTTTGACTTCATAGGTCTGCTTCAGCAGGTATTGCACGGTCAAACCCTTGAGCATCACCGCTGCCGCCTGCTCGAAGCTGATGTTGTCGGGCAGCTTGACCAGGTTGGCCTCCGGCAGCGTATGCACCTCGCTGTACGCACCCAGCGGCCCGCCGGCATGGGCCACGCGGTCACCCACTTTCAGCCGGGTCACGCCCTCGCCTACGGCCTCGACCACACCGGCCGCTTCTGTGCCCAGGCCAGAAGGCAGGGACGGCGGCGCATACAGCCCGCTGCGAAAATACGTGTCGATGAAGTTCAGGCCGATGGCATGGTTGCGCACACGCACCTGCTGCGGCCCGGGCGGGGCGGGTTCGAATTCCACAAACTGCAGCACTTCCGGGCCGCCATGCTGGCTGAACTGGATACGCTTGGCCATCTCGCACTCCTGTCGTCGGGATCGGGAAAGGCCTTCTATCGGACGCCTTTGCTTGATCGCCGTCAACTGCGGCGCGCGGGCTGGCGGTGGTATGCTACGCGGCGAATTCTTCCCTGCCCGTTTCTGGTGACCCGATGACTAGCCGCACCGAGGCCGTGAAAGCCTACCTGCTCGACCTGCAAGACCGCATCTGCTCTGCCCTCGAAACAGAAGACGGCGGCGCCCGCTTCGTCGAGGATGCCTGGGTGCGCGAAGCCGGTGGCGGGGGCCGCACGCGGGTGATCGGCGACGGCAAGGTGATCGAGAAAGGCGGGGTCAACTTCTCCCATGTGTTTGGTGCCGGCCTGCCGCCCTCGGCCAGTGCCCACCGCCCTGAACTGGCTGGCCGTGGCTTCGAGGCCCTGGGTGTGTCGCTGGTGATTCACCCGCACAACCCGCATGTGCCCACTTCTCATGCCAACGTGCGGTTCTTCATCGCCGAGAAGGAAGGTGAAGAAGCCGTGTGGTGGTTTGGCGGCGGCTTCGACCTGACGCCGTACTACGGCAATGAAGAAGATTGCATCCACTGGCACCGTGTGGCCGAGCAGGCCTGCGCGCCCTTCGGCGCCGACGTGTACCCACGCTACAAAGCCTGGTGCGACCGCTACTTCCACCTCAAGCACCGTGGCGAGCCACGCGGTATCGGCGGCCTGTTCTTCGATGACCTGAACGAGTGGGACTTCGACACCTGCTTCGCCTTCATCCGCGCCATTGGCGATGCCTACGTCAACGCCTACCTGCCGATCGTCCAGCGCCGCAAGGACACGCCTTACACCCCGCAGCAGCGCGAGTTCCAGGAATACCGTCGCGGCCGTTACGTGGAGTTCAACCTGGTGTACGACCGTGGCACCCTGTTCGGCCTGCAGTCCGGTGGCCGCACCGAGTCCATCCTCATGTCGCTGCCGCCTCAGGTGCGTTGGGGCTACGACTGGAAGGCTGCGCCCGGCAGCGAAGAAGCGCGCCTGACCGAGTACTTCCTGCAGGACCGCGACTGGCTCGGCCAGTAAGCCTGTGGATAAACAAGGAGCCGTCATGGACCAGTACGTCGTTTTTGGTAACCCCATCGGCCACAGCAAGTCGCCGCTGATCCACCGCCTGTTTGCCGAGCAGACCGGCCAGGACCTGGAATACGCCACCCTGCTGGCGCCGCTGGACGAGTTCAGTGATTGCGCGCGCGGCTTCTTCAAGCAAGGCAGCGGCGGTAACGTCACCGTGCCGTTCAAGGAAGAAGCCTACCGCTTGTGCGACAGCCTGACCCCGCGTGCCCAGCGCGCTGGCGCAGTGAACACGCTGAGCAAGCTGGCTGATGGCACCCTGCAGGGCGACAACACCGATGGCGCTGGCCTGGTGCGCGACTTGACGGTGAATGCCGGGGTCGAGCTTGCCGGTAAGCGCATTCTCATCCTGGGGGCCGGTGGCGCCGTGCGTGGCGTGCTGGAGCCCATATTGGCGCACAAGCCGCAATCGTTGGTAATTGCAAACCGGACGGTGGAAAAGGCCGAGCAGCTGGCGCGTGAGTTCGATGAGCTGGGCCCGGTGGTGGCGAGCGGGTTCGCCTGGTTGCAGGAGCCGGTGGATGTGATCATCAACGCCACCTCGGCGAGCCTGGCCGGGAAATGCCGCCGATTGCCGACAGCCTGGTCGAGGCGGGGCGTACGGTTTGCTACGACATGATGTATGGCAAGGAGCCTACGCCGTTTTGCCAATGGGCCGCTGACTTGGGCGCTGAAAAGGTGCTGGATGGGTTAGGGATGCTGGCTGAGCAGGCGGCTGAAGCCTTCTTTATCTGGCGTGGGGTTCGGCCTGATACCGCGCCGGTGTTGGCGGAGCTGCGACGGCAGCTCGCTCGGGGCTGAGATTGTCGGGGCCGCTTTGCGGCCCATCGCGACACAAGGCCGCTCCTACAGGGGATCGCGGTCTGGCGGCAAATCGAGATCCCTGTAGGAGCGGCCTTGTGTCGCGATGGGCTGCAAGGCAGCCCCAGGATCTCGACCCAACCTCACTCTTCAAACCGGATCGGGCACAACGCCACCCCTTCGAGCTTCTGCAATTCCTCGATCACCTGCGGCCTGGCCCGGTGCAGGGTCAAACTCCCGCCCAACCGCCGCAAGCGCCGCGCCTCGCGGTGCAACATATCCACACCCGAGTAATCGATGAAATTCACCTGCCGCGCATCGATCACCACATGCGGCCCTTGGCAGCGCTGCAAGCGCACCTGCAGGTAATGCGCGGCACCAAAGAAAATCGACCCGCCCACCCGCAACACATCCGCGTCCCCTTCACGGCTTTGCTGCACCCGTGGCCGTGAAGTGCGCTTCAAATAGAAGAACAGCGACGCCAGCACCCCGGCATAGATCGCTGTCTGCAGCTCCAGCAACAACGTCGCCGCCGCCGTCAGCGCCATCACCAGAAACTCCGAGCGGCTGACCCTGAACAGCGCGCGAATCCCTCGATGGTCCACCAACCCCCAACAGATCAGCAGAATGCTGCCGGCCATGGCCGGTATCGGCAGGTGCGCGATCAGGCCGGCGCCGGTAACGGCAAACAGCGCCACCCACAGCGCCGAGAACACCCCGGCCATGGGCGAGCGGGCACCCGCCTCGTAGCTCAGGCCGGAGCGGGTGAAGGAACCGGCGGACAGGTAGCCGGAGAAGAATGCACCGGCGATGTTCGACAGGCCCTGTGCGCGTATTTCCTGATCAGGGTCGATCAGTTGTTCCGAACGTGCCGACAACGAGCGGGCAATCGACAGGCTGGTGACCAGCCCCAGCATGCCCACCGCTACGGCGCTGGGCAGCAGACGCAGCATCAGTTCCACATCCAGCAAAGGCAGCGGGCTGAAGGGTGGGAGTTGCCCGGTGAACGCCGTCACCCTTGGCACATGGCCAAAGTAGCCAGGCAGCAACCAGGCCAGCAGGCTCACCAGCATCAGGCTAATCAACAGGCTCGGCCAGCGCGGGCGCCAGAGCTTGAAGGCCACGCCGATCATGACGGTGGCCAAACCCAGAACCAGGGAAGGCAGGTCGACCTCGCCGGCATGGCTGGCCAGGTCCTGCATGGTCTTCAGGGCCGTGGCCTGGCTGGGCAGGTCCATGCCCAGCAGGTTGGGCAGTTGGCCCAGGGCAATGACGATAGCGGCGCCCAGGGTGAAACCGAGTACCACGGAATGGGAAACGAAATTGACCAGCGCGCCAAAGCGCAAAAGCCCGAGCAGCAGCTGGAAGATGCCGCCGAGGAAGGTCAGCAGTAGCACCAGGGTGATGTAATCGGCGCTGCCGGCCACGGCCAACGGGCTGATACTGGCGTAGAGCACGATGGAAATGGCGGCGGTCGGGCCGCAGATCAGGTGCCAGGACGAGCCCCACATGCAGGCGACCAGCACCGGCACGATGGCAGCGTACAAGCCGTATTCGGCGGGCAGGCCGGCGATCAGGGCATAGGCGATGGATTGTGGCAGGGCGAGGATGGCACCGCTCAGGCCAACCAGCAGGTCCTGGCGCAGGCTGTGGCCCGATTGGCGGGGTAGCCAGGAGAGGAAGGGCAGCAGGTGGATGATGCGATGCATGAGATATTCACATTTCCAAAGGTCCACTGTCCCTCTGTGGGAGCGGGTTTACCCGCGAATGCGTCGGTACATTCACTGCAGCATTCGCGGGTGAACCCGCTCCCACAGGGGCGCGTCGTATCTAAGACTACAGTTTGGCTTTGACGGCCTCCAGGGCATTGCCATCGGCCTTGGTAGTCACTCCAGCCAACCACCCGTCCAGTACCTCGGGATACGTCTTCACCCAAGCCTTGGCCGCGTCATCGAAGCTGATCTTCTTATCCACAACCTCGGCCATGATGGAGTTTTCCATGTCCAGTGTGAACTTAAGGTTACCCAACAGCTTCGCTGCATTCGGGCAGGCTTGTGGATAACCCTTTCGGGTCAGCGTGTACACCTCGCCCTTGCTGCCGAACCACTTTTCCCCGCCGGTCAGGTAGTGCATTTTCAACTTCACGTTCATCGGGTGCGGGGTCCAGCCAAGGAAGGTGATGAACTGCTGCTTCTTCACCGCCCGGTCGACCTGGGCCAGCATCGCCTGCTCGCTGGACTCCACCAGCTTCCACTGGCCAAGGTTGAACTCATTCTTGTCGATGATTTCCTTCAACGACAGGTTGGCCGGGGCGCCGGAGCCGATGCCGTACAATTTCTTGTCGAACTGGTCGGCGTGCTTCTGCAGGTCGGCAAAGTCCTTCACCCCGGCATTCCACACATAGTCGGGCACTGCCAGAGTGAATTCGGTTCCCTCCAGGTTACGCGACAGCTGCTGCACATCGCCGTTGGCGATGAACTTGTCATGGAAGCCTTGCTGCGCCGGCATCCAGTTGCCGAGGAAGGCATCGACGCGGCCGTCCTTCAGGCCGCCATAGATGATTGGCACGGCCAGGCTGTCGATTTTCACCTGGTAGCCCAGGCTTTCCAGTAACAGGCGGGCGACGGCGTTGGTCGAGGCAATATCGCTCCAGCCGGGGTCGGCCATTTTCACGGTACTGCATTGCGCGTCGCTGTCGGCGGCGTGGGCCGTGGCGGTGCTTATGGCCAGGGCGAACACGGCGGCGGAGAACTTGTGCATGGCGGCCTCTCTTCTCAATCCAGGGGGGCGGGCTGTGGATAACGTGCCTTGCGCTCGAGGTCGTCGAGATCGATGTGGTTGCGCATGTACTGTTGGCTGGCGTCCACCAGCGGTTGGTGGTCCCAGCTTTTCAGCGTGCCGATGGCCAGCGCCTCGGCCACCAGGCGGCGGCGCCGCTGGCTGGCCAGTACCTGCTGGCGCAGGCTGGGGATATCCCAGCGTTGTTGTGCTTCATCGACAAATGCCTGCAGCAGCGCCTGATGCTCCGGGCTGCCGGTGAGGTTCTCCCGCTCGTGCGGGTCGCGGCTCAGGTCATAGAGTAGGCTGGGGTCATCCTCGCTGTACACGAACTTGTACGGCCCGCGGCGGATCATCATCAGCGGGCCGACGGTGCCTTCGGCCATGTATTCGCCGATCACTTCATCGTGACCGCCCTGCCCTTGCAGATGGCCGACAAGCGAGCGGCCGTCCAGGTGCAGGCTTTTATCCACAGCCCCGCCGGCCAGTTCGACCAGGGTTGGCAGCAGGTCGCAGGTCGATACCGAGGCGCTGACCCGGCCTGCTGCAAAGCGCTTGGGCGCATGGACAAGCAGCGGAACCCGCGCCGACATCTCGAACCAGTGCATCTTGTACCAGAGGCCTCGCTCGCCAAGCATGTCGCCGTGGTCGCCGGAGAACACGATCAGGGTGTCGTCGGCGAGGTTGCACTCCTCCAGGGTTTGCAGCAGCTGGCCGATGTTGTCGTCGATGTAGCTGCAAGCGCCGAAGTAGGCGCGGCGGGCGTCGCGGATCTTTTCCACAGGCAGCGGCTTGTTCCACAGGTCATAGACCTTCAGCAGGCGCTGCGAATGCGGGTCGAGTTCTGCCTGGCCGAACTCGGCACGGGGCATGGGGATATCCACACCCTCGTAGCGGTCCCAGTAACGCTTGGGGATGGTGTAGGGGTCGTGCGGGTGGGTCATGGACACGGTCAGGCAGAACGGTCGGCCATCGTTATCACGCACGTGGTCGTACAGGTACTGGCGTGCCTTGAACACCACTTCTTCGTCGAAATCCAGCTGGTTGGTGCGCACGCACGGACCGGCCTGCAGCACCGAGGACATGTTGTGGTACCAGCTCGGGCGAACATCCGGCTCATCCCAGTTCACTGCCCAGCCATAGTCGGCTGGGTAAATATCGCTGGTCAGGCGCTCTTCGTAGCCATGCAGTTGGTCCGGGCCGCAGAAGTGCATCTTGCCTGACAGTGCGGTGCGGTAACCCAGGCGGCGCAGGTAGTGGGCATAGGTCGGCACATCGGCAGGGAAATCGGCGGCATTGTCGTAGGCTCCGATGCGGCTAGGCAGTTGGCCGCTGACCAGGGTAAAGCGGGACGGTGCGCACAGCGGGCTGTTGCAGTAGGCCGACTCGAACACCACCGCCTGCTCGGCCAGGCGGCTCAGGTGCGGCATCTGGATGGGCGAAGGGGCGTAGATCGGCAGCAAGGGTGCGGCCATCTGGTCGGCCATGATGAACAGGATATTCGGGCGCGTCATGGTGGCTTCCATCGTTTGGAGTTATGCGATCTGCTTGCCTACCAAGATGAGACTGTGGATAACATGGGTAAAGCCCATGGTGGGCAATGACTGGGATTAGCTGAGCTTATGTTTGACCACCTCGCCGAGTTGTCGCTGGATACCTTGCGCGTATTCGAAGCCGCAGCACGCCTGCGGGGCTTTACCGCTGCGGCGCTGGCGCTGGGTACCACGCAGCCGGCCGTGAGCCAGCAGGTTAAGCGCCTGGAAGCACAGCTGGGCACGCGCCTGTTCGATCGCATTTACCGGGGCATCGAGTTGACCGAGGCTGGCCAGGTGTTGTTCCAGCAGGTGCACCAGGGCCTGCAGGCAATGGATGACGGCATTGCCCAAGCCAGCGGTCGCGGCCAGCGCGAGGTGCTGCAGGTGGCCACCGACTTTGCTTTTGCGGCGTTCTGGCTGATGCCAAGGCTGCAGCGCTTTCATGAGGCTTATCCACAGGTGGATGTGAGCCTGGTCACCGGTGAACGCAGCCAGGGGATGCTGCGCCCGGACATCGATGTGGCGGTGCTTTTCGGTGATGGGCGCTTTCACCAGGGCGAAAGCCGCTGGCTGTTCGATGAGGAAGTTTTCCCGGTGTGCAGCCCCCGGCTGACGGATGGCAAACCCTTGTCAGCCGTGGCTTTGCAACGATTGCCCTTGCTGCATTTGAAGGGCGAGCAAGCCAGCCGCTGGTTTGACTGGGCGGGGGTGTTTCGCGGGTTTGGTGTGGCCAGCCCGCCGCCGGCGGGGCAGTTGCGTTTCGACAACTACACGTTGCTGATTCAGGCGGCGATTGCTGGCCAGGGCGTGGCGATTGGGTGGGGGCACTTGGTGGATAAGTTGGTGGAGCAAGGGTTGCTTTGCCGGCCTTTGGAGGGGAGTTTGCGCTCGGAGCGTGGGTATTATGCGGTTCTGCCACCGCGCAAGCGGCGTGGGGCGCTGATCGAGCGGTTTGTCGGTTGGCTGGAGCATGAGCGCAGCCTTTGAGATTTTGGGCCGCTTTGCGGCCCATCCGACCGGTACGGCGCCCCGGCGAGGCCGCTCCCACAGGCTGCTCAGATCTAGACCACGAAGTTCAGATGCTCGCCCCGGTGCAGGTCCAGTTCCAGCATATCCGCCATCCCCGCCGCCACACGTGCCCACCCCTCATCGGGCAACGCCTGCGGCGTATTGATCAGGGTCCAGCGCAACGCACTGCGCTGCAACCCATCAACCACATGGTCCACGCATTCCCGCTCTGCCTCGCTGTACTTGCCCGGCTCATCCAGCACAGCGAAATCGCCCACCAGCAACAGCCGGCGTATAGTCGTACGCTCAAGCCCCGCCACCAGTGCCTCGCTCAGGCGTGCTTGCCCCGGCAAGTCACCTGGCGCCAGCGCCGATAGCAGGGCGATTACTGCCGAGCCGCCTGCCGCGCCCTGTTCAGCCTGGTCGGCATCGTGCAGCCCGCCTATCTTGAAGTGCAGGCCCGGGCGCGCTGTGTGGCGGTTGAGGTCATCAACCACGGCGGTGACTTCGTGCTGGCGCGACAGCAGCTCGGCCATCAGGGCATTGCCCAGGCTGCTTTCAGGCCCGAACAAGACCAGTTTGTACACTGGGGTTTCGGCGTTTTTCACTGCATCACTCCCTTTGCAGGTGGTGATGGTTGGACCGCAATCAGGAGTTATCGTGCAGAGGATCAAGGGTTACCACGCCCACGTTTATTACGACGCAGCGACCATGGAGCAGGCCCGGGAACTGTGCGAGGAGGCGGCGCGGCTGTTCCCCGTGACGATGGGGCGCATGCACCAGAAGCCGGTGGGGCCGCACCCGGACTGGAGTTGCCAGCTGGCGTTCGAGCCGGAGTTCGTGGGCGTGGTGCTGCCATGGCTGGCGCTGTATCGGAAGGGTTTGGTGGTGTTCATGCACCCGCTGACCGGGGATGAGCTGGCGGACCACCGGGATCATGCGATCTGGATGGGGGCTTTGCGGCCCTTGGACCTGTCGATTTTTGGTGGGTAGATTGGTATGCCTGTGCTGGCGTCTTCGCGGGTAAACCCGCTCCCACAGGTACTGCACAGACCTTGAGAGCGGCGCGTTCCTTGTGGGAGCGGGTTTACCCGCGAAGCAGGCGACGCGGTTTAGCGACGGGCGCCGCGCACCCCTTCAGCCAGTGCCGAGCACAGGCTGAGTACATCATTTACTGCCTGGTCGGCACTCTTGGCCTGGGCAATCTTGTCGACCAGCGCCGAGCCCACCACTACACCATCCGCCAGGCGGGCGATGTTCGCAGCCTGCTCCGGGGTACGAATGCCGAAACCAACGCTGATCGGCAGGTCGGTATGCCGGCGCAGGCGGGCAATGGCTTCGGTCACGTGCTCGGTGGTCGCCGAGCCGGCACCGGTCACCCCGGCCACCGACACGTAGTAGACAAACCCGGAGCTGCGCTCCAGCACCCGCGGCAGGCGCGCATCGTCGGTGGTCGGTGTGGTCAGGCGGATGAAGTCGATGCCTGCGGCCTGGGCCGGGGTGGCCAGTTCGGCGTCGTGCTCTGGCGGCAGGTCGACGATGATCAGGCCATCGACGCCCGCTGCTTTGGCTTCAGCCACGAACGGTTCCACGCCAAAGCGGTGGATCGGGTTGTAGTAGCCCATCAGCACGATTGGCGTGGTCTGGTTATCCACACGGAATTCGCGAACCATCTGCAGGGTCTTGGCCAAGGTCTGGCCAGCTTCCAGGGCGCGCAGGGTGGCCAGCTGGATGGCCACGCCATCGGCCATCGGGTCGGTGAACGGCATGCCCAGTTCGATCACGTCGGCGCCAGCGGCCGGCAGCCCCTTGAGGATCTGCAGCGAGGCGTCGTAGCCCGGGTCGCCTGCGGTGACGAAGGTGACCAGTGCCGAACGGCCTTCGGCCTTCAGTTCGGCGAAGCGTTGTTCAAGACGGCTCATGCCTGTTTCTCCTGGGCGGCCATGTGGTTCATGACGGTTTGCATGTCTTTGTCGCCGCGGCCTGACAGGCACACGACCATCAGGTGGTCCTTGGGCAGCTTCGGTGCGCGCTTGATCGCTTCGGCCAGGGCGTGGGAGCTTTCCAGGGCCGGGATGATGCCTTCCAGGCGGCAGGTGGCGTGGAACGCATCCAGCGCTTCGTCATCGGTGATGCTGACGTATTCGACGCGCTTCACTTCGTGCAGGTAGGCGTGTTCCGGGCCGATGCCTGGGTAGTCGAGGCCTGCGGAAATCGAGTGGGCGTCGGTGATCTGGCCGTCTGCATCTTGCAGCAGGTAGGTACGGTTGCCGTGCAGTACGCCCGGCACGCCGCCGTTCAGGCTGGCGGCGTGCTTGTCGGTGTGCACGCCGTGGCCACCGGCTTCGACGCCGATGATCTGCACGCTCGGCTCTTCGAGAAACTCATGGAACAGGCCCATGGCATTGGAGCCACCGCCAACGCAGGCAACCAGGCTGTCTGGCAGGCGGCCTTCCTTCTCTTGCAACTGGGCGCGGGTTTCTTTGCCTATGATCGACTGGAAGTCGCGAACCATCGCCGGGTACGGGTGTGGACCCGCCACGGTGCCGATCAGGTAGAAGGTGTCTTCGACGTTGGTCACCCAGTCGCGCAGAGCTTCGTTCATGGCGTCTTTGAGGGTGCCGGTGCCGGCAGTGACCGGGACGATCTCGGCGCCCAGCAGTTTCATGCGGAACACGTTGGCCTGCTGGCGCTCGATGTCGGTGGCGCCCATGTAGATCACGCAAGGCAGGCCGAAGCGGGCGGCGACGGTGGCGGTAGCCACACCGTGCATGCCGGCGCCGGTTTCGGCGATCAGGCGCTTCTTGCCCATGCGTTTGGCCAGCAGCACCTGGCCGATGCAGTTGTTCACCTTGTGCGCGCCGGTGTGGTTGAGCTCTTCACGCTTGAAGAAGATTTTCGCGCCGCCGCAGTGCTCGGTCAGGCGTTCGGCGAAGTACAGCGGGTTGGGGCGGCCGATGTAGTCGCGCTGGAAATAGGCCAGCTCTTCAAGGAACCTGGGGTCTGCCTTGGCCGCTTCGTATTCGCGGGCCAGGTCCAGCACCAGTGGCATCAGGGTTTCGGCCACGTAGCGGCCGCCGAACGAGCCGAACAGGCCATTGGCGTCGGGGCCGGGGCGGTATTGGGACTGGGTCATGGGGCGCTCCAGGGCGTAATGAATGAGTGATGGGCTTTACTCTAACCACGGCAGGCCCCGCTGAAAACCGATAAGATTGCGCAAACTTGTCAGAAAAACTCACAGGTAACATGGCCCACGACCTCCCTCCCCTGAACGCCCTGCGCGCCTTCGAGGCAACCGCCAGGCTCAACAGCGTTAGCCAGGCGGCTGAAGCGCTGCATGTCACCCATGGCGCAGTCAGCCGGCAGATCAAGGTGCTGGAGGAGCACCTTGGCGTAGCCCTGTTCGTCAAGGACGGGCGTGGCATCAAACTCACAGATGCCGGCGTGCGCCTGCGTGATGCCAGTGGCGAGGCTTTCGACCGGCTGCGCAGCGTGTGTGCCGAACTCAGCCGTGATGTCAGCGAGGCACCGTTCGTGCTGGGCTGCTCGGGCAGCCTGCTGGCGCGCTGGTTTATTCCCAGGCTGGGGCGACTCAAGGCGGAATTACCTGAATTGCGTCTGCACTTGTCGGCAGGTGAAGGCGACCTCGACCCGCGTCGTCCAGGGCTCGATGCATTGCTGGTGTACGCAGAGCCTCCGTGGCCTGCGGACATGCAGGTGCATGTGCTGGCCGAAGAGCGTATCGGCCCGGTGCTCAGCCCCCACTTTGCCGGCTTCGAACGCTTGCGCGGCGCGCCTGCCAGCGCCTTGCTGGAGGAGGCCCTTTTGCATACCACCTCACGGCCACAAGCATGGCCAACCTGGGTTCGGCAGCAGGGGTTGGACCCGGCCGGGTTGCACTATGGCCAGGCGTTCGAGCATTTGTATTACTTGCTGGAGGCTGCAGTCGCCGGCCTTGGCGTGGCCATTGCGCCGCAGCCGCTGGTGGCGGATGACTTGAGGGCTGGACGGCTCAGCGCGCCGTGGGGGTTTTCCCCAACGCGGGCAGCGCTGGCGTTGTGGGTGCCACGGCGCGCCGCGGATGGGCGCGCCGAGCAACTGGCGCAGTGGCTGCGCCGTGAGTTGCAACGCCAGGCGGGTTAGTTGCGACGCGACAACAGATAGGCCGCCAGCAGACCGAGGGCACCAATGGCTACGCCTGCCGTTGTAATCGGGTGTTCCTGGGCGTAATCACGGGTGGCGATGCCGGTCTGGCGGGTGCGGGTCTTCACTTCCTCATAAGCATCGCTGAGCAGGCTGCGCGAGTGTTTCAGCGCGCTTTCGGCGTTGCTGCGGATTGCCTTCACCGACTTCTGGGATTCTTCCGACGCATCGTGCTTGAGGTTCTCCAGGCTTTTCAGAAGGCTCTCGATCTCCGCTTCCATGCTTTCCAGGGACGTTTTACGCAGCGAGTTGCGGTGCATGTTGACTCTCCTTTGCAGAATGGACTGTAAGAAATGCGACCCTAGGCCTGCGTGAAAGTGCGATCGAACTTTCGCTGACGGTGATGGCTCGCAGGTAAACCAGGCCTGCGCTGCTAGGCTCAATCTCACAGTCACCCATGGAGAGCGCTCATGACCGATCATCACACCTACAAGAAGATCGAACTGGTAGGGTCTTCGCCCACCAGTATCGAAGATGCGATCAACAATGCCCTGGCCGAAGCCGGCAAAAGCATCAAGCACCTGGAATGGTTCGAAGTGGTCGATACCCGTGGCCATATCCGCGATAACAAGGCGGCGCACTTCCAGGTCACGCTGAAGGTGGGCTTTCGTATCGCCAACAGCTGAAACAGCGCCGGGCTGGATGATCTCGGCGTGATGGAGTATTTAAGAGAGGGGCGCCTTGGCGGGCGCCCTTTCTGATTTCATCTGCACAAGGAAAGCGAGTGATGAACAAACTGATTCTGGCGCTGGGCCTGATGACCCTGGCCGGTGGTGCGCTGGCAGCGGGCAAGCCGTGCGAGGAGCTGAAGGCGGAAATTGCGGCCAAGCTGGATGCCAAGGGTGTCACTGGCTACAAGCTGGAGATCGTCAAGAAAGGCGACCCGGCGGGCAAGGTGATTGGTAGCTGCGAGGCCGGTACCAAGGAGATTGTGTACCGGCGCGGCTGATGTGTTGGCTTCTTCGCGGGCAAGCCCGCGAAGGGGCTCATTCGGCTTTGAGGGCCTGTGCCATCAGTTCATAAGACCGAATCCGGTCCTCATGCTCATACAGGTCACAGGTAAAGATCAGTTCGTCCGCCCCGGTCTGCTCCAGCAGCACCTCCACCTTGGCCCGCACCTTCTGCGGGCTGCCGATCATCGCCAGGCCCAGGAAACTGCCCACCGCGTCGCGTTCATGGGGCAACCACAGCCCATCCATGCTTTCCACCGGCGGTTTCTGCATCAGGCTTTGCCCACGAATCAGCGCGAGAATGCGCTGATACACCGAGGTAGCGAGGAATTCGGCCTTCTCGTCGGTTTCCGCCACCACCATGGGAATGCCCAACATCACATAGGGCTTGTCCAGCGTGGTCGATGGCTTGAAATGATTGCGGTACACGCGAATGGCCTCGTGCATGTAGCGCGGCGCGAAATGCGAGGCGAAGGCGTAGGGCATGCCGCGTATGCCGGCCAGCTGGGCGCTGAACAGGCTGGAGCCCAGCAACCACATGGGCACGTCGGTATCGTGCCCCGGTACGGCGATCACTTTTTGATCATCGGTGCGTGGCCCGAGGTAGCGCGACAGCTCCTCGACATCGTCCGGGAAGTCGTCCGGGCCGCCTGCGCGGTCACGTCGCAGGGCATAGGCCGTCATCTGGTCCGAACCCGGCGCACGGCCTAGGCCCAGGTCGATACGCCCTGGATACAGGCTGGCCAGGGTGCCGAACTGCTCAGCGATCACCAGCGGCGCATGGTTGGGCAGCATGACCCCGCCAGAGCCCACGCGAATGGTCGAAGTCCCCCCGGCCAGGTAACCGATCAGCACCGACGTGGCTGAGCTGGCGATGCCGTCCATGTTGTGGTGCTCGGCTACCCAGAAGCGGTTGTAGCCAAAGCGCTCGACGTGCTGCGCCAAGTCCAGAGAGTTGCGCAGCGACTGCGCCGGGCCTGCGCCTGCGCGCACGGGCACCAGGTCGAGGGTGGAAATCTTCAGGTCACGCAGCTGCGTCATGGTGCCTCCGCAAAAGTGGTTGGCCAGCGGCCTCTTTGACTCTGTATGGGCGCATTCGTTGGATTCAATGCCTGCACTCATATTGCGCTGAACTTGCGGCTGGCGGCAGGCCTCTGAACGGTAGGTAAGTAACCCAGTGACCAGGAGGCATCATGAAAAAGACAGCATCGGCAATCTGGCAAGGTGGCCTGAAGGATGGCAAAGGCCTGCTTTCTACCGAAAGTGGCGCACTCAAGCAGAACCCTTACGGCTTCAACACCCGTTTTGAAGGCACGCCCGGGACCAACCCGGAGGAGCTGATCGGGGCGGCGCATGCCGGCTGTTTCTCGATGGCGCTGTCGATGATGCTGGGTGAAGCGGGGCTGACCGCGGACCGGATCGATACTGCGGCCGAGGTGACGCTCGACAAGCAAGCGGATGGTTTTGCCATTACGGCTGTGCACCTGGTGCTCAGGGCCAAGGTGCCTGGGGCCAGCGAGGCGCAGTTCCTGGAGATCGCCAACAAGGCCAAGGAAGGGTGCCCGGTGTCCAAGGTGTTGAACGCCAAGATCAGCCTGGATGCAGCGTTGGTGGGCTGAAGCGGCGCAACGGTGGCGCTTTGCTGTAGTCTAAACAGCGTCGGCAGCACCACTGCCTTTTCAGGAGCCGTTCCATGATTCGCGTAGCAATCGCCGTGTTGGCTTCCCTGGTCGCCACGTCTGCGTTGGCGGCGGTGAAGCCGTGCGAGGAGCTTAAAGCCGAGATCGAGGCCAAGATCCAGGCCCAGGGGGTGACTTCCTACACCTTGGAGATCGTGCCCAACAGCGAGGCCAAGGACCAGAACATGGTCGTTGGTAGCTGTGATGGCGGGACCAAGAAGATCATTTACCAGAAGAATGATCGGTAGGTTCACGATTTTGGGGCTGCAAAGCAGCCCCAGCATCATGGAATGCAGAACACGTTGCTAGGCTCGTTCACCACCACCTTGCGGCTGGCGTCATACAGCAGCACTTGCGGCTCCATCACCGGCGCACGCGCCTCCAGGCGATAGCGCTCGCCAGCCTTGAAGTCATCAAAGCGCACGGTCAGGTAGCAGGTACGGTCCCTGGGTTCGGACATGATGCCGCCCGAGTAGATTTCATAATCGAAGCGCACCACCAACTCGTGCTTGCCCGGCGTTACCTGGAAATAGCGGCCATCATCCAGGCGCTTGCCGTCGAGGCGGTCGGCCATGATCACTCGGCCGGGGGTCATGGTGTAGAGGTCGACCCAGGCCTGCTTGGGGTCGACGGGCGGCAAGGGGCTGGCGCAAGCCCCCAGTGCACTGAGGGCGATCAGCATCATGGGCTGGCGCATGGCAAAACTCCCACTTGCGATTTACACGTTACAAGCATAGCGCCGATTGTACGCTTCAGGTGCGTTGGCAGCCTGCGGGCAAGCCTTGGCCGACCATTTTTTGCTGGTCGTCGTAAAGCTTGATCCAGGGGCGGAAGCCGATACTGCCCGCGTGCAGCTGATAGCGCTGGCCGGCGCCGAAGTCCTTGAAGGTCAGCTTGACCTGGCAATCGCGCCACAGCGGTTCGCTGACCGGGCCGATATTGCTGGGGGTAACCGGGAACTGGTAGCGCACGGTCAGCTCGTGGCTGCCGGGTTGTACTTCGAAATAGCGGCTGTCGGCCCAGTCACGCTCATCTACCTGCAGGGCGTCCAGCGAGGTGTTGTCGTAGGGCGTGAGGTCGATCCAGGCCTGGTTCGGGTCTGGGTCTGGCAATGTCGAACAGGCGGAAATCATTAACAGTGAGCCGGCGACCAACAATGCACGCATGGCGAAACTCCCCCTTGGCGAGATAGTCTTGGAGCGAATCAGCCTTGAGCGAGTCAGACAGTCCCGGATGCTTCGACTTTTTCTTATGCAGCGCTCAGGCCCTGGGGCACTCGACCGCGTTTTCACCCGTTTGGTTCCGCTGCTGGCGGCGCTTCTGCTGAACGGTTGCACCAGCGCGGCCTACTACGGGCAGTTGGCAGAGGGGCAGTGGCAACTGCTGCGTGCGCGCCAGCCAGTGGAGCAGGTGGTGGCTGACCCTACTACCCCCGCGCCATTGCGCGCGCACTTGCAACAGGCCGAACGGGCGCGGGTGTTTGCCAGCCAGCAATTGAAACTGCCGGATAACCGCAGCTATCGGGTTTACGCCGACCTTGGCCGCCCTTACGTGGTGTGGAATGTTTTCGCCACGCCCGAGTTGTCGTTGCAACCGGTGACGCACTGTTTTCCGATTGCAGGGTGTGTGGCGTACCGCGGCTACTACCAGCAAGGCGCGGCGCGCGGCGCGGCGGCGCTGATGCGCCAGGACGGCCTGGATGTGTACGTGGGGGGTGTGGAAGCTTATTCGACCCTGGGCTGGTTCGATGACCCGATCCTGTCCTCGATGGTGGGCTGGGGCGATGAGCGCTTGGCGACGTTGATTTTCCATGAGCTGGCCCACCAGCGCTTTTATGTGCAGGACGACACCGAATTCAACGAGTCGTTTGCCTCGTTCGTCGAGCAGGAAGGCACGCGGCAATGGCGTGCGGCGCGTGGGTTGGCTGCCGGTGGCGAGGCGCAGGGGCAGCAGCGTGACCAGTTCATTCGGCTGGTGCTGGCCAGTCGTGGGCGGTTGCAGGCGATTTATGCCGGGCCTTTGGACGATGCGCACAAGCGGCTGGCCAAACGGGCGGAGTTCGATCGGCTGAGGCAGGAGTATCGGCGGTTGCGAGATGGCCAATGGGGCGGGGACAAGCGCTATGACGCCTGGGTGTATGGGCCGATGAACAATGCCAAGTTGTTACCGTTCGGGCTTTATGACCAGTGGGTGCCGGCGTTTACGGCGGTGTTTCGTGAGGTTGGCGGAGATTGGGCCAGGTTTTACCAGCGGGTCGAGCAACTGGGGCGGTTGCCGATTGATGAACGGAAGGCCGCATTGCAGGGGTTGATGGTTAGCCAGTGAGATTTTGGGGCCGCTTTGCGGCCCCAGTGGCCCTTAACCCTTGCTGAAAGCCTGATGCAGCTCGGCTACCGTAGCGAAATGGAAAGCGGGCTCCTCCGCCATCAACTCTTCCTGGCTACCAAACCCATACCCCACCGCCACTGCCTGCAAGCCATTGCTGCGCGCGCCAATCAGGTCATGCTTGCGGTCACCGATCATCAGCGTCTGCGCCGGGTCCAGCCCTTCTTCATCGAGCAGGTGGCGAATCAGCTCGACCTTGTTGGTGCGCGTGCCGTCCAGCTCGCTGCCGTAGATCACCTTGAAGTGGTGGTCGAAGGCGAAGTGCCGGGCGATTTCCCGGGCAAATTCCCAAGGTTTGGAGGTGGCGATGTACAGCGTACGGCCCTGCCCGTTCAGGGTTTCAAGCAACGCCGGCACGCCTTCGAACACCAGGTTTTCGTACAACCCGGTTACGCGAAAGCGCTCCCGGTAGAAATTCACCGCATCCCAGGCCTTGGCTTCGTCGAAGCTGTAGAACTGCATGAAAGCCTGAAGCAGGGGCGGGCCGATGAAGTGCTCGAGGCGGGCCAGGTCCGGTTCGTCGATACCCAGCTTGGCCAGGGCGTACTGGATCGAGCGGGTGATGCCCAGGCGCGGGTCGGTCAGGGTGCCGTCGAGGTCGAAGAGGATATTTTGCTGATGCATGTTCGTCTCGGTAGTCGGGTTCATTCCGGTTGGTCGTAGCCTTCGGCCAGGTGCTGGTCCTTGAGCTTCACGTAGTTGCCGGCGCTGTAGGAGAAGAATGCGCGCTCCTTGTCGTTCAGCAGCCGGGCCTGTTTCACCGGGCTGCCCATGTACAGATAGCCGCTGACCAGGCGCTTGCCTGGCGGGACCAGGCTGCCGGCGCCGATGATCACTTCGTCCTCGACGATGGCGCCGTCCATGATGGTGCTGCCCATGCCGACCAGGATGCGGTTGCCCAGGGTACAGCCATGCAACATCACCTTGTGGCCGATGGTCACTTCGTCGCCGATGATCAGCGGGAAGCCGTCCGGGTTGAACGGGCCGGCGTGGGTGATATGCAGCACACTGCCATCCTGCACGCTGGTGCGCGCGCCGATGCGGATGCGGTGCATGTCGCCGCGTACCACGGTCAACGGCCAGACCGAGCTGTCTTCACCGATCTCCACGTCGCCCAGCACCACCGCCGAACGGTCGACGAAGGCCCTGGGCCCCACTTTCGGAGTGTGTTGCTGGAAGTTGCGAATGGCCATGATAGCGTCTCTCATCTGTGCCGATAGGCAGGCTGCCTGCTGCGGTCGGCGTCGATTGTAATTAAGATGGGGCAGTGTTTCTTCTGCCAAGGTATCCAAACCGTGACTGCGAACAACCCGCTTCTGCAATCCCACGATCTGCCGCCCTTCTCGCAAATTCGTGCCGAACACGTGTTGCCGGCGATCGAAGCGATCCTGGCCGACAACCGTAAAGCCATTGCCGAGATCCTCGAAAAGCAGGGCAAGAACCCCACCTGGGCCGGCCTGGTGCTGGCCATGGACGAACTGAACGACCGCCTGGGCGCCGCCTGGAGCCCGGTCAGCCACCTTAACGCGGTGTGCAACAGCGCGGAGCTGCGCGAGGCCTACGAGTCATGCCTGCCGGCGTTGAGCGCCTACTCTACCGAACTGGGCCAGAACCGTGCGCTGTTCGAAGCCTACCAGGCACTGATCGACAGCCCGGAAGCCGCCGGCTTCGACGTGGCGCAAAAGACTATCCTCGAGCATGCCCTGCGTGACTTCCGCCTGTCGGGTATCGACCTGCCGGCGGACAAGCAGCAGCGCTACGCCGAAGTGCAGAGCAAACTCAGCGAGCTGGGCAGCCGCTTCTCCAACCAGCTGCTCGATGCCACCCAGGCCTGGACCAAGCACGTTACCGATGAAGCCGCACTGGCCGGCCTGACCGACTCGGCCAAGGCGCAGATGGCCGCCGCTGCCCAAGCCAAGGGCCTCGACGGCTGGCTGATCACGTTGGAGTTCCCCAGCTACTACGCGGTGATGACCTACGCCAGCGACCGCGCCCTGCGCGAAGAGCTATACGCCGCTTACTGCACCCGCGCCTCGGACCAGGGCCCGAATGCCGGCCAGTTCGACAACGGTCCGGTGATGGGCGAAATCCTCGATCTGCGTCAGGAACTGGCCGAGCTGCTTGGCTACAAGAACTACGCCGAGCTGAGCCTGGCCACCAAGATGGCCGAGTCCAGCGACCAGGTGCTGAGCTTCCTGCGAGACCTGGCCAAGCGCTCCAAGCCGTTCGCCGCCCAGGACCTGCAACAGCTCAAGGCCTACGCCGCCGAACAAGGCTGCCCTGAACTGGCCAGCTGGGACACTGGCTACTTTGGCGAGAAGCTGCGCGAGCAGCGCTACAGCGTGTCGCAGGAAGCCCTGCGTGCCTATTTCCCGATCGACAAGGTGCTGGGCGGTCTGTTCAGCATCGTGCAGCGCCTGTACGGCATCGAAATCGCCGAACTCAAGGGCTTCGACAGCTGGCACCCAGACGTACGCTTGTTCGAGATCAAGGAAAACGGCCAGCACGTCGGCCGCTTCTTCTTCGACCTGTACGCCCGCGCCAACAAGCGTGGTGGCGCCTGGATGGATGGCGCCCGTGACCGTCGCCGCACGGCCGGCGGCCAGCTGCAGAGCCCGGTGGCCAACCTGGTGTGCAACTTCACCCCGGCTGCACCCGGCAAGCCGGCGCTGCTGACCCACGATGAAGTAACCACCCTGTTCCACGAGTTCGGCCACGGCCTGCACCACATGTTGACCCGCATCGAACACGCCGGGGTTTCCGGCATCAATGGCGTGGCCTGGGATGCGGTCGAACTGCCGAGCCAGTTCATGGAAAACTGGTGCTGGGAGCCGGAAGGCCTGGCACTGATCTCCGGGCACTACGAAACGGGTGCTGCCCTGCCCCAGGACCTGCTGGACAAGATGCTGGCGGCTAAAAACTTCCAGTCGGGCATGATGATGGTGCGCCAGCTGGAGTTTTCGCTGTTCGACTTCGAACTGCACGCCAGCCATGGCGACGGTCGCAGCGTGCTGCAGGTGCTCGAAGGCGTGCGCGACGAGGTATCGGTCATGCGCCCACCGGCGTATAACCGCTTCCCCAACAGCTTTGCGCATATTTTTGCGGGCGGTTACGCAGCGGGCTACTACAGCTACAAGTGGGCTGAAGTGCTGTCGGCCGACGCTTTCTCGCGTTTCGAAGAAGAAGGTGTTCTCAATGCCGAGACTGGCCGCGCCTTCCGCGAGGCGATCCTGGCCCGTGGTGGGTCGCGCGAGCCGATGGAGCTGTTCGTCGACTTCCGTGGCCGTGAGCCTTCCATCGATGCATTGCTGCGCCACAGTGGCCTCACCGAGGACGCTGCGGCATGAGTGAGGTTGCTGTGAACAAGACCAAGAAACGCTTTATTGCCGGGGCGGTATGCCCGGCATGCAGCGAGCCCGACAAGCTGATGATGTGGAATGAAGACGGCGTGCCGCACCGTGAGTGTGTGGCTTGCGGCTTTACCGACACCCTCAACGAACAGGGCCTGTCGGTGCCCAAGGAACTCGGCACGCGGGTCAACAACCTGGCACCCAAAGCCGCGCCGACCAAGGTGCAGACGGTGCAGTTCTTCCCTAATCCGAAGCTGAAGAAACCGACAGAGTAAGTACTGGCTGTCGGATCAGAGGCGCTGGTGGATTCAAGGCAGGTACGATACTGTATGTAAATACAGTATAGGGGTTGGCCATGAATCCTCCAGCACCACTAAAGGGCCGTGGCACGGCACACAATCCGCACAATCGTTTTGCCCCAGCCATTCGCTGGTAGAGGACGACGGCTGGTATCAGGAAGTGCCGCAGACCCAAGGCACCGAGGTGCGTAGCGAAACGGCGAAATCGGTCATCACCCGCAACACCTCGCCCGACCTGCCCTTCGACCGCTCCATCAACCCTTACCGCGGCTGCGAGCATGGCTGCATCTACTGCTATGCCCGCCCCTCCCATGCCTATTGGGACCTCTCCCCCGGCTTGGACTTCGAAACCAAGCTGATCGCCAAGACCAATGCCGCCGAAGTGCTCGCGCAACAGCTGAGCAAACCGGGTTACGTGTGCGCGCCAATCAATCTGGGTTCCAATACCGACCCGTACCAGCCGATCGAGCGGGAACAGATGCTGACCCGGCGTCTGCTGGAAGTGTTGCTGCGTTTTCGTCACCCGGTGACCATCGTGACCAAGGGCTCGCTGGTGTTGCGTGACCTCGATCTGCTGGCAGAGATGGCCCGCCAGCGCCTGGCACGGGTAATGATCAGCCTGACCACACTGGACGACGATCTCAAGCGGGTGCTGGAACCGCGGGCGGCGTCACCCAATGCCCGGTTGAGGGCCATCCGCGTGTTGCGCGAGGCGGGTGTGCCGGTAGGTGTGTTGTGTTCGCCGATGATTCCGATGATCAACGACAGTGAGCTGGAGCGCTTGCTGGAGGCTGCCAAGGACGCTGGCGCACAGAGTGCGGCCTACATGATGTTGCGCCTGCCGCTGGAAGTGGCGCCGTTGTTCGAGCAATGGCTGCAGGACCATTACCCGCAGCGGGCGGCGCATGTATTGAGCCTGATCCGCCAGAGCCGGGGTGGCGAGCTGTATGACAGCCGGTTTGGCACGCGCATGCGTGGCGAGGGTGTGTTTGCCGAGCTGCTGGGGCAGCGTTTTGCCAAGGCCATGAAGCGGCTGGAATTCGAAGGCCGGGAAGCGCAGGGGCTGGATTGCTCGGCCTTCTGTCCGCCGGGTGGGCAGATGGCCCTGTTCTGAAACCCAAGGGCACAATGCCAGCCCAGAATTTAACTAATCCCAGTTAATAAATGCGCTAATGCATCTTGGCAATTGATGTTTTTTTGCTATTATCCAAGTCCCGCCTTTTCTATCTGGAACACCCGTTCTAGAGCCTTCGAATTAAGTTTCAGTTAAGTTTTCCCCGCTAGCGTAGGAAATCAGTCCACACCGACTGTGATCTATGGCCTGTGCGTGTCATCTAAATCCCTGCATAGCCAGAATCTTTCACCGGTAAAATGGATTTACCTACACACCGTCAAGAGGATGAATCATGCCCGTCAAGGACCCATCCAAGGTCGTACCGCAGGTCCCCGCGGAAAGCGCCGATGCTGCCCTGAAGCACATCGTCGACGGCTTCCTGCGCTTTCACCATGATGTCTTCCCTGATCAGCAAGAGCTGTTCAAGAAGCTTGCCACCGCGCAAACACCGCGCGCCATGTTCATTACCTGTGCAGACTCGCGCATTGTCCCCGAGCTGATCACCCAGAGCTCGCCAGGCGACCTGTTCGTGACCCGTAACGTGGGCAACGTGGTACCGCCTTATGGCCAGATGAATGGCGGTGTTTCCAGCGCGATCGAGTACGCCGTACTTGCGCTGAAAGTGCACCACATCATCATTTGCGGTCACTCCGACTGTGGCGCCATGCGTGCTGTACTCAACCCGCACTCGCTGGACAAGATGCCGACAGTCGGGGCCTGGTTGCGCCATGCCGAAGTGGCTCGCACCGTGGTCGAGAACAACTGCTCGTGCGGCAGTGAACACGAAACGATGCAGGTGCTGACCAAGGAAAACGTCATCGCCCAGCTGCACCACCTGCGTACCCACCCTTCGGTGGCCTCGCGTCTGGCCGCTGGCCAGCTGTACATTCATGGCTGGGTCTACGACATTGAGACCAGCAGGATCGAAGCCTATGACGCCGCCAGCGACAGCTTCCTGCCCCTGGCCGCCGGCGAGCCGGTCCCCTGCGCCACTCCGAGAGGCCGCTACTAAGCGACCCATCCACCGCTAGAACCTTGATAGCCGGCTGCATCCTGTAGGGGTGTGGCGCGGCCTTCGGCTGCCTTGAAATCCCTGACTGCCCTGCCGGCAAACCCGCTGGCGGCCCGCGCCTGCGCGCTCGTCAGGGGCAAACGTGCCCACGGCCAGAGGAATGGCCGTGCGACTAGAGAAAGGAGAAACACGGTGAACATTACACAGTTGAAAGCGGCCCTGCCGCGTGAGTTGCTGGCGTCGGTGGTGGTCTTCCTGGTGGCGCTGCCATTGTGCATGGGCATTGCGATCGCCTCGGGTATGCCGCCGGCCAAAGGCCTGATTACCGGCATTATCGGCGGGATTGTCGTCGGTTTTCTGGCTGGATCACCGCTGCAGGTCAGTGGACCGGCCGCAGGCCTGGCAGTACTGGTGTTCGAGCTGGTGCGCCAACATGGCATGCCCATGCTTGGGCCGATCCTGCTGCTGGCCGGCCTGCTGCAGTTGCTGGCTGGGCGTTTGCGCCTGGGCTGCTGGTTCCGCGTCACCGCGCCGGCGGTGGTGTATGGCATGTTGGCGGGGATTGGGGTGCTGATCGTGCTGTCGCAGGTGCATGTGATGTTCGATACGGCGCCGCAGCCTTCCGGGTTGCAGAACCTGCTGACATTCCCGTCCACCGTTGCCGCAGCCCTGCCACAGGAACGCGCAGGCGCTGGCTGGATGGCCGGTGCGCTGGGCCTCGGCACCATCGCCATCATGTGGGGCTGGGAGCGCCTTCGGCCGCAGCGGCTGCGCTTCGTGCCGGGTGCCTTGCTCGGTGTGGCGAGCATGACCGCCATCAGCCTGTGGCTGGCCTTGCCGGTGAACCGCGTACAAGTGCCGGCAGACCTGTCCGAGGCCATTGACTGGATTCGCCCAGATGACCTGATGCAACTCGCCGACCCTACCCTGCTGGTCGCTGCCTTTGCCCTGGCGTTCATCGCCAGCGCCGAAACCTTGCTGTCGGCCGCAGCGGTTGACCGCATGCACAGTGGCCAGCGTTCGGACTTCGACCGCGAGCTGTCAGCCCAGGGCATCGGCAACATGCTTTGCGGGGCGCTGGGCGCTTTGCCGATGACCGGGGTAATCGTGCGCAGCTCGGCCAACGTGCAGGCGGGGGCGCAGACGCGGGCCTCCGCGATATTCCATGGCCTTTGGCTGTTGGCTTTCGTGGTGGCGCTGAGCAGCGTGCTGCAGCAGATTCCGGTGGCGAGCCTGGCGGGTGTGCTGGTGTACACCGGGGTCAAGCTGGTCGATTTCAAGGCGTTTCGTGGGCTGGGCCGTTATGGCCGCATGCCGATGTTCACCTATGCGGTGACGGCGCTGGCGATCATTTTCACCGACCTGCTGACCGGCGTGATGCTGGGTTTTGCCCTGACCCTGCTGAAGCTGGCGTTCAAGGCGGCGCGGCTGAAGATCAACCTGGTCAGCCTGGAAAAAGCTGGGCATATGGAGCTGCGGCTCAGTGGTGCGGCGACGTTCCTGAAGGTGCCGGCGCTGACCCAGGTGCTGGATACCGTACCGGCGGGCACTACGTTGCACGTGCCGCTGGGTAACCTGAGCTACATCGACCACTCGTGCCTTGAGTTGCTGGAAGACTGGAACCGCAGCAATGGGGCGAATGGGTCGCGGCTGCTGATCGAGCAGCGGCGGTTGAAGCGGCGGATCGAGGGGAGGTTGCGGACTACGGCGGGGATTGGGGCCTGAAGCTGAAAATCTCTGTTGTCTGAACTGGCCTCTTCGCGGGTAAACCCGCTCCCACAGGGTACTGCACAGCATTCAAAGCCTGTGCGGTCCCTGTGGGATCGGGCGTGCCCGCGAAGAGGCCGGTACAGGAGGATCAGGCCGGTTGGCCCAGCTCCACACCCAGCTGTCGCGACAGGCACGGCCAGCGCTTCCACGCCTCGCCAGTTGCAGGGCTGCTCAGCTTCTCGCGATAAGCCTCCACCGATTCCACCGCAAAGCTCTCGTCATCGAGCATTTCGTCAACCGAGTGATGCACCACCTCATCCAGCTGGTTGGCAAAGCTCTCGCCAATCAACTGGTGGGCAATCAGGTTGGCGACGGTGGTGTCGACCGGGATCAGCGGCTGCTGGAAGTGGCGGATGTACAGGTCATTCACTTCCTCCACCAGACGGTGTGCCAGGTAAGCCTCATCCAGCAGGCAGTCCAGGCCTACATGCCCTTGCATCACACTGGGCGGTTGCAGGAAGTAGGCTTCGGCAATTTTCAGTACCGGTTTGATCTGCGATTCGATCCCGGCTTCGCGGGCGACCTCATGCGCGGCCTCCAGCAATTCCGGAACCTGGTCGATGTAGGCGCTGACGAAGCGCGCCAAAGTACCCTGGGCGTCCTGCTCAGGCAGTTGGATCGAGGGGTGCAGGTGGGGCAGTTGCAACTCGAGACGCTGTTTCAATTGGCCGGTCTGGCCTTCATGTTGATGGGCTTGGCTTACCTGCTCGCGTACAGCAGCGATGTTCATGACAACTCCAGGGACATTACGTTTCAAACGGAAGACACTAAATTAGCTCGGTATACAGAATACCTAAGACGTATTTGTTATAAATCCCGCAAACGTGTGCGCTCTCAGGCATATCGAAATGCCATTATTTCGCCACACCCTATCAACCTCGCGGTTTTCAGGCCATTTGCCTATTTCGTGAGGTTCATTTCACAGGCTTCATTGCGTGCCATTGGTCGCTGTCTATACTCCCGTTGAACGTGATTCGTTGATGAGGCCCGACTGCTTTTAGCAGGGGCTCGGTCGTCGAAGCCAGGCAGTCTTGACCGCCGTTCCCTCTTGCCGCAGGCCACGCCTCCGGGACAACAAGAATTAGAAGGGGAACCCGCAATGATGCGACATCCACATGTCTGGATGGGCCTCCTGTTGTGGTCGGTTTTTGGTCAGGCCAACGCCGCCTGGACCGTGAACATGCACCCAGGGGCGACGGAGGTCTCCAACGCCGTCTTCGACCTGCACATGACCATCTTCTGGATCTGCGTGATCATCGGCATCGTGGTGTTTGGCGCGATGTTCTGGTCGATGGTCATCCACCGCCGCTCCACCGGCCAGCAGGCCGCGCATTTCCACGAGCATACCTGGGTGGAAATCCTCTGGACCGTGGTGCCCTTCCTGATCCTGGTGGTCATGGCCATCCCGGCCACCAAGACCCTGATCGACATCTACGACGCCAGCGAGTCGGACATCGACATTCAGGTCACCGGCTACCAGTGGAAGTGGCACTACAAATACCTGGGCCAGGACGTGGAGTTCTTCAGCAACCTGGCCACGCCCGCCGATCAGATTCACAACAAAGCCCCCAAGGACGAGCATTACCTGCTTGAAGTCGATCAGCCGCTGGTGCTGCCGGTGGGTGCCAAGGTGCGTTTCCTGGTGACCGCTGCCGACGTCATTCACTCCTGGTGGGTGCCGGCCTTCGCGGTCAAGCGCGACGCCATCCCCGGCTTCGTCAACGAAGCCTGGACCCGTATCGAGAAGCCCGGCATCTACCGTGGCCAATGCACCGAGCTGTGCGGCAAGGACCACGGCTTCATGCCGGTGGTGGTCGAGGTCAAGTCCAAGGCCGATTACGACACCTGGCTAGGCGAGCGCAAGGCCGAAGCCGCCAAGCTCAAGGAGCTGACCAGCAAGGAATGGACCCTGGAAGAGCTGGTGGAACGTGGCGACAAGATCTACCACACCACCTGCGTGGCGTGTCACCAGGCTGAAGGCCAAGGCCTGCCGCCGATGTTCCCGGCACTCAAGGGCTCGAAGATCGCCACCGGGCCGAAGGAAGGCCACTTGAGCATTGTCTTCCACGGCAAGCCCGGCACGGCCATGGCGGCCTTCGGCAAGCAGCTGTCGGAAGTCGACATCGCCGCTGTGGTCACCTACGAGCGCAATGCCTGGGGCAACAACAAAGGCGACATGGTCACGCCGAAGGACGTGCTGGCGCTGAAGCAGGCAGAAGCCAAGTGAACCGGGTTACTCGCGGCAATCAATGGGTTGCAGGAGACAGGACATGAGTGCAGTGATCGACGACCACGCCCACGGCCATGAGCATGCACACGGCCCGGCCAAGGGCCTGATGCGCTGGGTGCTGACCACCAACCACAAGGACATCGGCACCATGTACCTGTGGTTCGCCTTCATGATGTTCCTGCTTGGTGGCTCGTTCGCCATGGTGATCCGCGCCGAGCTGTTCCAGCCGGGCTTGCAGATCGTTGAGCCGGCGTTCTTCAACCAGATGACCACCATGCATGGCCTGATCATGGTGTTCGGTGCAGTGATGCCGGCCTTCGTCGGGCTGGCCAACTGGATGATCCCATTGATGATCGGCGCGCCAGACATGGCCTTGCCGCGGATGAACAACTTCAGCTTCTGGCTGCTGCCGGCGGCCTTCCTGCTGCTGGTCTCGACCCTGTTCAGCCCGGGTGGCGGGCCTAACTTCGGCTGGACGTTCTACGCCCCGCTGTCTACCACCTATGCGCCAGCCAGCGTCACCTTCTTCATCTTCGCCATCCACCTGATGGGTATCAGCTCGATCATGGGGGCGATCAACGTGATCGCCACCATCCTCAACCTGCGTGCCCCAGGCATGACCCTGATGAAAATGCCGCTGTTCGTCTGGACGTGGCTGATTACCGCGTTCCTGCTGATTGCAGTGATGCCGGTACTGGCCGGCGTGGTGACCATGATGCTGATGGACATCCACTTCGGCACCAGCTTCTTCAGTGCCGCCGGTGGCGGTGACCCGGTGCTGTTCCAGCATGTGTTCTGGTTCTTCGGCCACCCTGAGGTGTACATCATGATCCTGCCGGCCTTCGGCGCGGTCAGCTCGATCATCCCGGCGTTTTCGCGCAAGCCGCTGTTCGGCTACACCTCGATGGTATATGCCACCGGCGCCATCGCCTTCCTGTCGTTCATCGTTTGGGCCCACCATATGTTCGTGGTTGGCATCCCGGTGGTCGGCGAGCTGTTCTTCATGTACGCCACCATGCTGATTGCCGTGCCCACCGGGGTGAAGGTGTTCAACTGGGTCAGCACCATGTGGGAAGGCTCGCTCACCTTCGAAACGCCAATGCTGTTCGCCATTGCCTTCGTCATCCTGTTCACCATCGGCGGTTTCTCCGGCCTGATGCTGGCGATTGCCCCGGCGGACTTCCAGTACCACGACACCTACTTCGTGGTGGCGCATTTCCACTACGTGTTGGTGCCAGGGGCAATTTTCGGCATCTTTGCATCGGCCTACTACTGGCTGCCGAAATGGACCGGCCACATGTACGACGAAACCCTCGGCAAGCTGCACTTCTGGCTGTCGTTCATCGGCATGAACATGGCCTTCTTCCCCATGCACTTCGTGGGGCTGGCCGGCATGCCGCGACGCATCCCGGACTACAACCTGCAGTTCGCCGACTTCAACATGGTGTCGTCGATCGGCGCCTTCATGTTTGGCGCCACGCAGATCTTCTTCCTGTTCATTGTCATCAAGTGCATACGTGGGGGCGCGCCGGCGCCTGCCAAGCCTTGGGATGGCGCTGAGGGCCTGGAATGGTCGATTCCTTCGCCTGCGCCCTACCACACCTTCCAGACACCCCCGGAAGTGAAATAGGAAATCAGCCATGAACGGCCTGTCGCTGAAACGCCTGGTAACGCGCCTGCTGATGCTGACGGTGGTGATGTTCGCCTTCGGTTTCGCCCTGGTGCCGATCTACGACGTGATGTGCAAGGCCTTTGGCATCAACGGCAAAACGGGTGGCCAGTACGAAGGTAGCCAGGTCAGCGACCCGACGCGTTCGGTGCGGGTGCAGTTCATGTCGACCAACGCCAGCGACATGGTCTGGGACTTCTATTCCACGGCCGATCAGCTGGAGGTGAACCCAGGGGCGGTGAACCAGATGATCTTCGTCGCGCATAACCCGACCGATCGGCCGATGAGCGCGCAGGCCATACCCAGTATCACCCCGGCCGAGGCCGCGGCGTACTTCCACAAGACCGAGTGCTTCTGCTTTACCCAGCAGGTGCTGCAGCCCGGCGAACGCATAGAGATGCCGGTGCGCTTCATCGTCGACCGCGATCTGCCGGCCAGCGTGAAGCACCTGACACTGGCCTACACCTTGTTCGACATCACCGCTCGCCACCCGCCGGTCGCGCATGTTGCGGCCCAGGACGTCCAGGGCGCCCGTTAAGGGAAGGAGAACAGCAATGGCAAGTCATGAGCACTACTACGTCCCGGCGCAGAGCAAGTGGCCGATCATCGCCACCATCGGCATGTTCATCACGGTGTTCGGTCTGGGAACCTGGTTCAACGACATGAAGGCCGGCCACCCGGACTCGCATGGGCCGCTGATCTTCTTCATCGGCGCGTTGTTCCTGGCCTACATGTTGTTCGGTTGGTTTGGGGCCGTGGTCAAAGAGAGCCGCGCCGGGTTGTACAGCCCGCAGCTGGACCGCTCGTTTCGCTGGGGCATGAGCTGGTTCATCTTCTCCGAGGTGATGTTCTTCCTGGCCTTCTTCGGTGCGCTGTTCTACGTGCGGGTGTTGGCAGGGCCATGGCTGGGCGGCGAAGGGGCCAAGGTGTCGCGCACATGCTGTGGCCGACCTTCGAATTCACCTGGCCGCTGCTGCACACACCCGACCCGAAACTGTTCCCGCCGCCCAAGGAGGTGATCGACCCGTGGCACTTGCCACTGATCAACACCATCTTGCTGGTCAGTTCCAGTGTGACCATCACCCTTGCCCACCACGCCTTGCGCCGTGACCACCGTGGGCCGCTGAAATTCTGGATGGCGCTGACCATCGTGCTGGGTATCAGCTTCATCGCCTTGCAGGCCTTTGAATACCACGAGGCCTATACCAAGCTGGGGCTGACGCTGGGCTCGGGGATTTATGGCGCGACGTTCTTCATGCTCACCGGGTTTCACGGCGCCCACGTGACCTTGGGCACGATCATCCTGATCGTGATGTTCGTGCGTATTTTGCGTGGGCACTTCAACCCGGAGAAACACTTCGGCTTCGAAGCGGCCAGCTGGTACTGGCACTTCGTCGATGTGGTGTGGGTGGGGTTGTTCATATTCGTATACGTGCTTTGAAGGGAAACAGAGACCCTGTAGGCGCGGGCAAGCCCGCGCCTACAGGGGGCAGATGAAAACTTCAGAAGGGGGCGTGGGACACGAGCTGACCGCTGATGAAGCCCCAGGCCACCAGGCCAATGGTCAGCGCCGCCAGGGTCACCCGCACTGTCAGTGCCTTGAGCAGACGAGTTGAGTTTTCATCGTCCTTGACCAGAAACACCAGGCCACTGAACAAGCTGGCAATCGTGGCCAACAGCATCAGGACAATCGCGGCCTTGAGCATGGCGCTACTCCGGGGGATGCGGTGATGTGGATAAGTATAGCGAGGCGCCCGTGAGGCCGTTTCGCCCAGGCTGGGTACCGACCCTGGTGGTGCTTGCGCTGCTGCCGGGGCTGATTGCCCTTGGCTGCTGGCAACTCGGCCGAGCCGAAGAAAAGCGTGGGCTGTTGGCCAGCTATGCCGAGCGACGGGTCGAGGCGCCGCTGGCCGCAGCCCAGCTGACGTCCAGTGACGACAACGCGTTCCGCCGCGTGCATTTGTATGGCCGCTTCGATGCCGAGCACAGCCTGCTGCTGGACAACCGCATGCGTGACGGCCAGGCCGGTGTCGAACTGCTGCAACCCTTCCATGACCAGGCCAGTGGCCTGTGGTTGCTGGTCAACCGCGGTTGGCTGCCATGGCCGGACCGCCGGGTGCCGGTGCATTTCGAAACCCCGTCCCAGGCCTTGGCGCTGGACGCGTCCGTGTATGTCTCGCCCGGCAGCACCTTCCAGTTGCATCCCGACCCTGAAGGCGGCCAATGGCCGCATTTGCTTACCGCCATTGATGCCGCGCAGCTATGGCCGCAGCTCGACCGCGAAGGCTTCGCCCACGAACTGCGCCTGGAGCCCGGCCCGGCGACCTATCGCCTGGACTGGCCGGTCGTGGCCATGGGCCCGGAAAAACACCTGGGCTACGCCGTGCAGTGGTTCGCCCTGGCGACCGCTCTGGTTCTGCTCTACCTCTATTTCGGCTGGCACCAAAACAAGGAGAAACGCCATGGCCACCGCCACTCCACTGGACCTGCCTGAACGTAGCAAGCCCAGAGCCCGCGGGCGTTTGCAGCTGTTGCTGATTCTGCTGGTAGTGCTCGGGCCGATGATCCTGGCCACCAGCATGTACAAACTCAACTTCTGGGTACCGGAAGGCCGCAGCTACCACGGCGCGATGATCGGCAACGGGGAAAGCCGTGCCGATCTTGGCGTGGCCGGCGAGGACGAGCGCTGGCAGTTGCTGGTCAGCGCGCCTCAGGCCTGTGCCGAAGACTGCCAGCGGCTGGTGTACCTGGCCCGGCAGATTCAGGTCGGCCTGGGCCGCGATGCCAGCCGCGCCAGCCATGCACTGGCCGCTGCCCAGCCGCTGAGCGCCGACTACCAGGCGCTGCTCGGCCGCGAGTACCCGCAGCTGCAGCGCTACCCGCTGGATGCGCAACGTTACCAGCAGAAGGTTGCCGAGCCCGGCCCGCAGCTGTGGATTGTCGACCCGCACGGCAACCTGGTGCTGCGCTACGACGGCAAGGTCAACGGCAAGCATGTGCTGGATGACCTGCGCCACCTGCTCAAGCTGTCCAATATCGGCTAGGAGCCTGCCATGGCCAGACCCGGATTTCGCCTTGCTGTGTTCGCCACCCTGCTGGCACTGCTGGTCGTCCTGCTCGGTGCCTATACCCGGCTGACCCATGCCGGCCTCGGCTGCCCCGACTGGCCGGGTTGCTATGGCTTCATCAGCGTGCCCAAGAGCGAAGCGCAACTGGCCCATGCCGAGCTGCACTTTCCTGAGCACCCGGTGGAAGCTGCCAAGGGCTGGGCCGAGATGGTTCACCGCTACTTTGCCGGGACTCTAGCCGTGGTAATCGCCCTGCTCGCTTTCCAGGCGCTGCGCCGGCATGCCCGCGATGGCCAGCCCTATCGCCTGCCCGTGCTGTTGCTGGGTGTGGTGTTGGCCCAGGCCGCCTTCGGCATGTGGACGGTCACCCTGAAGTTGTGGCCGCAAGTGGTCACGGCGCATTTGTTGGGGGGCTTTACCACGCTGAGCTTGCTGTTCCTGTTGTCACTGCGTCTATCACGGGCCTTTGCACCCTTGCCAAAACTGCCCCTGAGCTTGCGCCGGCTCGCTGCGTTGGCCCTGCTGGTGGTGATCGGCCAGATTGCTCTGGGTGGCTGGGTGAGTGCCAACTACGCAGCCGTCGCCTGCATCGACCTGCCGACCTGCCATGGCCAATGGTGGCCGGTGGCGGACTTCAGCAATGGCTTCCACCTGACCCAGCACGTCGGTCCAAACTACCTTGGCGGGCAACTGGACAGTGATGCCCGCACCGCCATCCACATCAGCCACCGGCTGGGCGCGTTGCTGGTGACCTGCGTGCTGCTGATGCTTAGCTGGAAGTTGCACCGCTGCGGCTTGCCCGGCCTGGCACGGGTGGTGCTGCTGGCGCTGACCCTGCAAGTGGGCCTGGGTATCAGCAACGTGGTGTTCCACCTGCCACTGGCGGTGGCTGTTGCGCACAATGCCGGCGGCGCGATGCTGCTGCTGAGCATGGTGCTGGTGAATTACCGCATTCGCGTGGTCGACAGGGTTCGCGTGGGGGTCGGCAATGGCTGGCGCCTGCGGCCTGTGGCTGGCGTGGGCATATCCCATCACATGAGGAACGATTCGTGGCGACGCTTCTGAGCGCAAGGCGGGCCAGCTGGCGCGATTACCTGGAGCTGACCAAGCCCAAGGTGGTGGTGCTGATGCTGATCACCTCGCTGGCAGGCATGTTCCTGGCCACCCGCGCGGGTGTGAGCTGGAGCGTGTTGCTGTTCGGCAACCTGGGGATCGGCTTGTGCGCGGGTGGCGCTGCGGTGGTCAACCATGTGGTGGACCGACGCATCGATGCACTGATGGCACGTACCCACAAGCGGCCGCTGGCCCAGGGTCGGGTCGAGCCGCTGCCGGCATTGCTGTTCGCCCTGGCACTGGCGCTGCTGGGCATGGCTCTGCTGCTGGCGTTCACCAACGCCCTCACGGCCTGGCTTACCCTGGCCTCGCTACTGGGCTATGCGGTGCTCTACACCGGCTTTCTCAAGCGCGCCACGCCACAGAACATCGTCATCGGCGGCCTGGCCGGCGCCGCCCCGCCGTTGCTTGGTTGGGTGGCGGTAAGCGGCCATGTCAGCGCTGAGCCCTTGCTGCTGGTGCTGATCATCTTCGCCTGGACCCCGCCGCACTTCTGGGCGCTGGCCATCCACCGCAAGGAGGAGTACGCCAAGGCCGATATCCCGATGTTGCCGGTGACCCATGGTGAGCGCTACACCAAGCTGCATATCTTGCTGTACACGCTGATTCTGCTGGCGGTAAGCCTGCTGCCGTATGCCATCCACATGAGCGGCCCGCTGTACCTGGCCTGTGCCCTGGTCTTGGGCCTGCGCTTCCTGCAATGGGGCTGGGTGTTGTACCGTGGCAGCCGGCCGCACGCGGCAATCGGCACCTTCAAGTACTCTATCGCCTACTTGTTCGCGCTGTTCATCGCGTTGCTCCTTGACCACTACCTGTTGCTGAACCTATGACCCGAACCCAGAAAACCGTCTTCATCCTCGTTGCCCTGGTCGCGTTGATCCTGGGCCTGACCGTCAACAAGGTGCTCAATGGTCGCGACCAGCCCAACCCCACCGAGCTGATCGACGCCGGCATCATCCTGCTGCCGCAGAGCCGCACTGTGGCCGACGTGACCATGACCAACCAGGACGGCCAGCCCGTGCGGCTGGATGACCTGAAGGGCAAATGGTCGCTGCTGTTCTTTGGTTACACCTACTGCCCGGACATCTGCCCGACCACCCTGGCCCAGTTGCGCCAGGTGAAGAGCGAGTTGCCCAAGGAAGCCGTCGACCGGCTGCAGGTGGTGCTGGTGAGTGTGGACCCGAACCGCGACACGCCGAACCAGCTGAAGCAGTACCTGGGCTATTTCGACAAGGACTTTGTCGGTGTGGCGGGGTCGATCGAAGACACCCAGAAGCTGGCCAATGCCTTGAGCATTCCGTTCATACCGGCGGATACCAGCAAGCCGGGGTACACCGTGGACCACAGCGGCAACCTGGCGGTTGTGGGGCCGGATGGGCGTCAGCGCGGGTTTATTCGTGCGCCGTTCAACAACCAGAAGCTGGTGGCGCAGTTGCCTGGGCTTGTGAAGCGGGATTGAGATTGATGGGCCTGCTGCGCAGGCCTATCGCGACACAAGGCCGCTCCTACAGGGGTACGCGGTCTCTTGTAGGAGCGGCCTTGTGTCGCGAAAAGGGCCGCAAAGCGGCCCCAGGGGTGTCGGATCAGAACGCTGGAACCACAGCGCCCTTGTACTTCTCGATGATGAATTGCTTCACCTCTGGCGAGTGCAGTGCAGCTGCCAGTTTCTTCATGTCTTCCGAGTCCTTGTTGTCCGGGCGGGCAACCAGGATGTTCACGTAAGGCGAGTCGCTGCCTTCGATGGCCAGCGCGTCTTTTTCCGGGTTCAGCTTGGCTTCCAGCGCGTAGTTGGTGTTGATCAGGGCGGCATCGACCTGGGTCAGCACACGCGGGATGGTGGCCGCTTCCAGCTCACGGAACTTGATGCTTTTCGGGTTCTCGGCAACATCCTTCACGGTGGACAGGATGTTCTTGTTGTCCTTGAGCTTGATCACACCGGCCTTGTCCAGCAGCAGCAAGGCGCGGCCGCCGTTGGTGGCGTCGTTGGGGATGACCACGGTAGCGCCGGAGGACAGCTCGTCCAGCTTCTTGATCTTGGTCGAATACACGCCCAGCGGCTCGATGTGCACGCCCGCCACGCTCACCAGGTTGGTGCCCTTGGCCTTGTTGAACTCATCCAGGTATGGCTGGTGCTGGAAGAAGTTGGCGTCCAGGCGCTTTTCGGCCACCTGCACGTTCGGCTGAATGTAATCGGTGAATTCCTTGACCTTCAGCTCCACGCCTTCTTTGGCCAACTGCGGTTTGACGAAGTTGAGGATCTCGGCGTGCGGCACCGGGGTGGCGGCAACGGTCAGGGTATCGGCGTGGGCCGAGAAGGCCGCGACAGCGGCAGCGACAGCAAGCAGCTTCTTCATTGATCACTCCTTGTGAGGGCCGCGACGGCCCCCGAACGGGTCGGCCGGGCCGACCCTATTGGGGTTACTTACGGGAAAAATGTACGACCAGTTTGTCGCCCACGCTTTGCAGGACTTGAACCAGTACCAGCAGCAGAACCACGGTCACTACCATCACATCGGTCTGGAAACGCTGGTAACCGAAGCGGATAGCCAGATCGCCCAGGCCGCCCGCACCCACCACACCGGCCATGGCGGTGTACGAAACCAGGGTGATGGCGGTGACGGTAATGGCTGCGAAGATACCCGGGCGGGCCTCCGGCAGCAGTGCGCTGGTGATGATCTGGCGGGTGGTGGCGCCCATCGACTGGGTGGCTTCGATGATGCCGCGGTCCACTTCACGCAGAGCGGTTTCAACCAGGCGGGCAAAGAACGGCGTGGCACCCACTACCAGTGGTGGGATGGCGCCGGCAACGCCCAGCGAGGTGCCGGTGATCAGCACGGTGAATGGGATCATCACGATCAGCAGGATGATGAACGGCAGCGAGCGCAGGATGTTGACCACCAGCGACAGCAGCGCGTACACGCCCTTCTGTTCGAACATCTGCTTCGGCCCGCAGAGGAACAGCAGCACACCCAGCGGCAGGCCCAGCAGCACGGTGAAGAACAGCGAGCCGAACAGCATGATCATGGTGTCGATGGTGGCCAGCCAGATTTCGGCCCAGTCGACGTTGGCGAAGAAATTCAGGGCGTCCATCAACGCAGTACCTCCATATGTACGTCAGCTGCCTTGAAGCGGGCAAACGCCGCTTCCATGTCTCCGCCGATCAGGGCGAGGGTGAGCTGGCCATAGGGGACATCCTTGATGCGGTCGATACGCCCGGCGAGGATGCTGTAGTCCACACCGGTTTCGCGGGCCACGGTGCCCAGCAACGGCGCGTAGGTAGCGTCGCCTTGGAAGGTCAGGCGCACGATGCGGCCCGGTACGTGGGCAAAGTCGTCGCGCTGCTCGCCTTCGTCGACCTGCTCGTCTTCTTGGACGAAGCGCTTGGTGGTGGGGTGCTGCGGGTGCAGGAACACCTCGGCCACCGAGCCTTGCTCGACAATCTGGCCGGCGTCCATCACCGCCACGCGGTCGCAGACCCGGCGGATCACGTCCATCTCGTGGGTGATCAGCACGATGGTCAGCTTCAGCTCACGGTTGATTTCGGCCAGCAGTTGCAGGACCGAGGCCGTGGTTTGCGGGTCGAGGGCACTGGTGGCCTCGTCGCACAGCAGGATCTTCGGGTTGGTGGACAGGGCGCGGGCGATACCGACGCGCTGCTTCTGGCCGCCGGACAGCTGCGCCGGGTACTTCTTGGCGTGGTCTGACAGGCCCACGCGGGCCAGCAACTCGGTGACGCGCGTGTCGATCTCACTGCGCGACAGCTCGCCGGCCAGGGTCAATGGCAGGGCGACGTTGTCGGCGACGGTCTTGGAGGCCAGCAGGTTGAAGTGCTGGAAAATCATCCCGACCTGCTGGCGGAAGCCGCGCAGCTGGCTGGCGTTGAACGCGGTGACGTCTTCGCCGTCGACGATGATCTTGCCGCCGGAAGGTTCTTCCAGACGGTTGATCAGGCGCAGCATGGTGCTTTTGCCGGCGCCGGAATGGCCGATCAGGCCGAACACCTGGCCATCTTCGATGGTCAGGCTGGTCGGATTCAGTGCGGGGATTTCCCTACCGGCAACGCGGTAGGTTTTATGTACCTGTTGGAACTCGATCACGTAGCGAACCTTGTGGGGCGCATTGAAATTTGAATCAGCGGTTAGCTGGGGTCGCGCATTTTAGCCTTTTCCCATAGCTGTTCTTAGCATTTATTTCGTAATGCACCAATCCATCGGGCATATCGCGACAACCGGTAATCCTGATTGAACGCTCGGCAATGCCTCCCAGTCACTACTTGAACAAGCCCGAAACGGGCACGCCTGAAGACTGACGAGGAGAGCCGACCATGCCCAGCAAGAAAACGGACGCGCCCAAGCACAGCGAGGCCGCCGGCACCCAGACCCCTGATCGGGCCAACACCAACGCCAAGCTGCAGAGCCTGGAGGCCTTCCGCAGCGATGCCACGGGCCAGGCCTTGCGCACCAACCAAGGGGTGAAGATCGCCGATAACCAGAACAGCCTCAAGGCGGGTGTTCGAGGGCCGTCGTTGCTTGAAGATTTCATCATGCGCGAGAAGATCACCCACTTTGACCATGAGCGCATCCCTGAGCGCATCGTCCATGCCCGGGTACCGGGGCGCACGGCTACTTTCAGAGCTATGGCTGCCATGCCGAGCTGACCAAGGCCGGTTTCCTGCAGGACCCGGAAAAGATCACCCCGGTATTCGTGCGCTTTTCCACCGTACAAGGGCCGCGCGGCTCGGGTGACACGGTGCGTGATGTGCGCGGTTTTGCCGTCAAGTTCTACACCGATGAAGGCAACTTCGATCTGGTTGGCAACAACATGCCGGTATTTTTCATTCAAGATGCCATCAAGTTCCCGGACTTCGTGCATGCGGTGAAGCCAGAGCCACAGAATGAAATGCCCACCGGCGGCTCTGCCCACGACACGTTCTGGGACTTCGTTTCGCTGGTGCCGGAGTCGGCGCATATGGTGATCTGGGCCATGTCCGACCGCGCCATCCCGCGCAGCTTGCGAATGATGGAAGGCTTTGGCGTGCACACCTTCCGCCTGATCAACGCCGAGGGTGTGGCCAGTTTCGTCAAGTTCCACTGGAAGCCCCGTCAGGGCGTGCACTCGGTGTTGTGGGACGAAGCGCAGAAGCTGGCAGGCAAGGACACCGACTATCACCGCCGTGACCTGTGGGAAGCCATCGAGACCGGGGACTACCCGGAATGGGAGCTGGGCGTGCAGGTGGTACCCGAGGCCGACGAGCACAAGTACGACTTCGACCTGCTCGACCCGACCAAGCTCATTCCTGAAGAGCTGGTGCCGGTGAAGCTGCTGGGCAAGATGGTGCTCAACCGCAACCCGGACAACTTCTTCGCAGAAACCGAGCAGGTGGCGTTCTGCCCAGGGCATATCGTGCCGGGCATCGACTTTACCAACGACCCCCTGCTGCAGGGGCGATTGTTCTCGTACACCGATACGCAGATCAGCCGGCTGGGCGGGCCGAACTTCCATGAAATCCCGATCAACCGCCCGGTGGCGCCGAACCACAGCAGCCAGCGCGATGCCATGCACCGCATGACCATCGACAAGGGCCGGGCTTCGTACGAACCCAACTCCATCGACGGCGGCTGGCCGAAGGAAACACCCCCTGCTGCACAGGACGGTGGCTTCGAGAGTTATCAGGAGCGGATCGATGCACACAAGATCCGCCAGCGTAGCGAATCGTTCGGCGATCACTTCTCTCAGGCGCGGCTGTTCTTCCAGAGCATGAGCCCGACCGAGCAGCAGCACATCATCAAGGCTTACAGTTTCGAGCTGGGCAAGGTGGAGCGTGAAGCCATCCGTGCCCGGGAGGTTAACGAGATTCTGGCCAATATCGACCTGAAGCTGGCGGCGGCGGTGGCGGCCAACCTGGGGCTGCCTGCGCCCAAGCAGGGAACGGTCAAGGTGAAAGGCAGCAAGCTCGCGCAGTCCAAGGCGTTGAGCCAGATGAACCACCCCGGTGACGTGGGCATCAAGGGGCGCAAAATTGCGCTGCTGGTGGCGGATGGCGTGGACGGTGCTAGCGTCGACAAGCTGGTGAAGGCGCTGGAAGCACACAGTACACGGCCGATGCTGTTAGGGCCGACATCGGCGCCGGTAAAGACTGCGGACGGTAAGCAGCTGCCGGTGGATGCGTCGATGGAAGGGATGCCTTCGATCATGTTCGACGGGATTGTCGTGCCAGGAGGCAAGGCTTCGGCGGACGCCTTGGTGGCCAGCGGGCTGGCCAAGCACTTCTTGCTGGAGGGCTACAAGCACCTGAAGGCGATGGTGTTGACCAAGGAGCTGGCGTCCGGCCTTGGGCTGAAGGAGGACAAGGGATTGCTGCTGGGGGATGACCAGAAGACCGTGGATGCCTTTGTCAAAGCGGTTGAAGGGCACCGGGTTTGGGAGCGGGAAGCAGCTGCGGAGGCTGTGCCGGCCTGATAGGTCCTATTCGCGGGTAAACCCGCTCCCACAGGTACAGCACCGACCTCGAAACCTGTGCTATCCCTGTGGGAGCGGGTTTACCCGCGAAGCTTTTTACTGCTGATGCGGTACCAGAACCACCTGCGCCGGCAGCGAGCGCTGGATCTCATGGGTCTGCTTCAGATCGAAACCACTGTCGATCTTGCGCACCCGCTTTTCCAGCAAAGTCTTAAGCCAAGGTGCGTCGTCAGTGCGCGGCACCTGGAGCACCACCTCGCAGTCATAGCTCACCACATCGGCGGCAATATCATCGAGCTGACGGCGCATGGCGCGGCTGTCAGTGGTCTTCAAGGCCACCACAGTGCTTGGCGCTGTCGGGTCGATGATACGTGCCTTGGGTTTGGCTTCAGCGGCTTTCAAGGCGGCCTCTGCCTTCTCCAGCTCGGCCTTGCGTGCCTGGCTCAGGGGATCGCCACCGGTCACTGCCGGGGCTTGCGGCATCAGTGCGCGAGCACGGGCCAACGCGGTAGCGGCCGCGTTCACATCGCCCTTCTGCAGGACGATCTGGCTGCGCTGCAGGTAGGCTTCGGCCAGCTGGCGCTGGTATTGCTCCGAGCGTGGGTCATCCGGCGACTGGGCCTGCAGGGCTGCAAGCTGGTCTTCGGCGGTGGCCAGCTCGTTGCTGGCGATATTTTGTTGCAACTGCTGCCAGGCATCGGCTTGGGCAGGTGCGGTGGCCTGCTCGACCGGCGCGCTGGAACAGGCAGCCAGGAACAGGGAAAACGCGGCAACAAGCAGATAACGGGAGGCGAACGGCTTCATTCCTGCGACTCTCTATTTGCGCAAAAAGCGAGCAAGTCTACACCCAGGTGCGCACGCTCGAAAACAGGTCTTACAGACCCTTTACCCGGCAAAAGGTTGCAAGGCGTGCCTGCACACGCCCTGCTTCTCAGCGTTTTGGCAGGGCCAGGCTCAGCAAGAATAGCACCGCCGCGCAGACCACGATCGACGGGCCGGCGGGGGTGTCCTTGAACCAGGACATGGCCAGGCCACCGCACACAGCGGTAACGCCCAGCAGGCTGGCGCCAAGGGCCATCTGCTCTGGCGAGCGGGCGTGACGCTGTGCCGCAGCCGCAGGGATGATCAGCAGCGAGGTGATCAGCAGCACACCGACGATCTTCATGGCCACGGCAATTACCACCGCAATCAACAGCATGAGCGCCAGGCGCAGGCCGGCCACAGGCAGGCCTTCGACCATGGCCAGCTCTTCGTGCACGGTAACCGCCAGCAGCGGCCGCCACAGCACGGCGAGCAACAGCAGCACCAGCGCACTGCCGCCGAGGATCCAGGCCAGGTCGGTGGTGCTGATGGCCAGCAGGTCGCCGAACAGGTACGCCATCAGGTCGATGCGCACATCGTGCATGAAGCTCAGTACCACCAGGCCCAGCGACAGGGTGCTGGGGGCGAGGATGCCGAGCAGGGTGTCGGAGGCCAGCGGCTGGCGTTGCTGCAAGGTCACCAGCAGGATTGCCAGCAACAGGCAGCCCACGGTTACCGCCAGCGCTGGGCTGACGTCCAGGGCGAAGCCCAAGGCAACACCGAGCAAGGCGGCATGGGACAAGGTGTCGCCAAAGTAGGCCATGCGCCGCCACACCACGAAGGAGCCCAGCGGGCCGGCGACCAGCGCCAGGGACAAACCGGCAAGCAGGGCGTAGAGAAGAAAATCAGCCATGCTTGCAGTGCTCTCCGTGAACATGGGTGCCAGGGGCGACCACCGAGCCGTGCAGGTCGTGGCTGTGGTCGTGATGGTGGTGGTAGATGGCCAGGCTAGGTGCGGTCTGGCCAAACAGCTCGACGAACGCTGGGTCGCCGCTGACTTGCTCGGGGTGGCCCGAGCAGCATACGTGGCGGTTCAGGCACACCACCTGGTCGGTGGCGCTCATCACCAGGTGCAGGTCGTGGGACACCATCAGCACGCCGCAGCCGTGGCGGTCGCGCAGGCGGGTGATGAGGTTGTACAGTTCGGTCTGGCCGACCACGTCCACACCTTGTACCGGTTCGTCGAGCACCAGCAACTGGGGCTCGCGCAACAGGGCGCGGGCCAGCAGTACGCGTTGCATCTCGCCGCCGGAAATGGTCTGGATAGGGCTGTCGATGACCTGCTCGGCGCCCACTTCCTGCAGCGCGGACAAGGCTGCCGCGCGGTCTACGCCGGGCACCAGGCGCAAGAAGCGCAGCACCGACAGCGGCAGCGTGGCATCGACCTGGATCTTTTGTGGCATGTAGCCAATGCGCAGCTTGGGCTTGCGCCATACCTTGCCGCGGTGTGGCTTGAGCAGACCGAGTACGGCGCGCACCAGGGTGGTCTTGCCGGCACCGTTGGGGCCGATCAGGGTGACGATCTGACCGGGGGCGACCGACAGGTCGATGCTGTCGAGTACTGCCTCGCCGCCAAAAGTGACGCCGACCTGTTCCAGGCGGATCAAGGCATCGCTCATGCCGCGCTCCGGCAGCTGCCGCACAGCCCGACCACTTCCACGGTCTGGGTCTCGACCGTGAAGCCCACGCCTTTGGCGCTGTCGATGATGGCATCGCTGATGCTGCTCTGCTCCAGCTCGATGGCCACATGGCAGGCGCGGCAAATCAGGAACTGGCCTTGATGCACATGCTCGGGGTGGCTGCAGCCGATGAAGGCGTTGAGCGAGGCGATGCGGTGCACCAGGCCGTTTTCCAGCAGGAAGTCCAGCGCGCGGTACACCGTGGGCGGGGCGGCGCGGCGGCCGTCCTGCTCGCTGAGCACGGCAAGGATGTCGTAGGCGCCCAGTGGCTTGTGGCTTTGCCACACCAGCTCCAGCACTCGACGGCGCAGCGCGGTCAGGCGCAGGCCCAGGCGGGTGCACAAGGCGTCGGCTTCAGCCAGTGCGCTGTGTACGCAATGGGAGTGATCGTGAGGACGGTTGGCCAGCGGCGTGATGGACATGGGCAGCGACGGTTCTGGATGGAGACGTTATTATGTTACCTGTTTCTGACGACTCGAGTATCCACCGTGTCCCGATTCCTAGCTCTGTTTGTCGCTTTCATCGCATTTTCCGCCCAGGCCGATGTGCGCGTGCTCACCAGTATCAAGCCCCTGCAGCAGATTGCCGCTGCCGTGCAGGATGGCATTGGCAGCCCTGACGTCTTGCTGCCACCAGGCGCTTCGCCGCACCACTACGCGCTGCGCCCGTCCGATGTACGGCGGGTGGGTGATGCCGACCTGCTGTACTGGATCGGCCCGGACATGGAGAACTTCCTACCGCGTGTCTTGGCTAGCCGCAGCAAGGCCACCGTGGCCGTGCAGTCGCTGACGGGCATGAAGCTGCGTCACTTTGGCGAGGACAGCCACTCCCATGAGGAAGAAAGCCACGACGACCATGACCATGATCACCGGCCGGGCAGCCTGGATGCGCACTTGTGGCTATCGTCGGTCAATGCGCGGGTAATCGCGGCAAAAATGGCGGCTGATCTGGCCCAGGTCGACCCGGCCAATGCGGCTCGCTACCAGAGCAACCTGAAGGCTTTCGACGAGCGTCTGGATGCACTGGATGCGCGTATCAAGGCGCGGGTGGACGGTATTGCCGGCAAACCTTATTTCGTGTTCCACGAAGCGTTCGATTACTTCGAGGCTGAATATGGTTTGAAGCACACCGGCGTATTCAGCGTGGCGTCCGAGGTGCAGCCTGGGGCGCAACATGTGGCGGCCATGCGCAAGCGCCTGCAGGAAGTGGGCAAGACCTGTGTGTTCAGCGAGCCGCCACTGCGACCGCGCTTGGCCGAGACCTTGACCGCCGGGCTGCCGGTGCGCCTGGCCGAGCTGGATGCGCTGGGCGGAACAGACCCGGTGGATGGCAAGGGCTATGAGCGCTTGCTGGAAAAGCTGGGCGGCGACTTGGCTGGGTGCCTGGAACAGCTCTAAGCCTGTGCCGGCCTCGTCGCGGGCATGCCCGCGAAGAGGCCGAATAGAAACTAGAGGGCGAATGGCAGGTGCAAAGCCACCTGCTGGCGCTGCGCCAGACGCACTTCGAACTCGCTCGGGTCATGGATCATCACATCCATTCCGGCAAACGACTCCGCTGCAATCAGGCGCGACAGCCAGAACCGCACGCAGCCTACCCGCAGCATTTCCGGCCACAGCTCGGCCTCGGCAGCCGTGAATGGCCGCAGCGCCGCATAGGCAGCCAGCAGCGCCTGTGCACGCGGCACATCCACCGCACCCTGCTCGTCCAGGCACCAGTCGTTCACGGTAATGGCGATGTCATACAGCATCGGCCCGGAACAGGCGTTGTAGAAGTCGATCACCCCGGTCAGGTGGGTGCCTTCGAACATCACGTTGTCGCGGAACAGGTCGGCATGCAGGTTGGCCCGTGGCAAGGCCAGGATCTGCGCTTTGTGCGCGGTGATTTCGTCCAGTGCCGGTTGCAGCAGCTTGGCTTGCTCGGCGGTCAGGCGTGGCAACAGTTCGGCACCCGAGGCCAGCATCCAGTCCAGGCCACGGTCGGTCTTGCGCTCGATGATGTGCGCGCGGGTGGCCAGGTGAATGTGCGCCAGCAACTCGCCGACCTGGGCGCAGTGCTGGTTGTTCGGTGCCTTGATGTGCTTGCCCGACAGCCTTGGCTGCAGCAGCGCAGGCTTGCCGCACAGCTCGCGCAGGCCGTTGCCGTCGCGGTCACGAATGGCATAGGGCACCGGCATGTCGGCGGCGTGCAGGGTATCGAGCAGCTCGATAAAGAACGGCATGTCCTCGCTTGGCCCGCGCTCGATCAGCGTCAGGACGAACTCCCCCTGTTCGAGGCTGACGAAGAAATTGCTGTTTTCGGTGCCGGCGGCAATGCCCTGGAAGTCGAGCAGACGGCCCAGCTGGTACGGCGCCAGAAAGGTTTCCAGCTCAGGCCGGGTCACGGGGGTGAAGACTGACATGATGAAAAAATGCCCATACGGGCACTTCCGCCGGGAAGTGCCGGGTTGATGTGAACGGTGCGCGTCAGATTACCACTCGAAGATCTTCCAGGACGGAATCAGCATGTCCGGCTGGTCGGATCGAATGAAATTGGCATCAGTGCCATCGGCGCGTACCAGAAAATAAGGCTTGCCGTTTTTCGGCGTGATCTTGATCGCATACAGGAAGCCGTTTTGCCGGTACTCCTGGATGGTTTTGTCGCCTTCCGTGCGAATGGTCACCTCGGGATCGGCCGAGGGGGCGTCGTCCGCCGCCAGGGTAACGACAGGCATGGTTGCCAACAGGCCGAGCAGTAACAGGCGATTGAGTGTACGCATGATAACCTAGTCCCTTTGTCGTCAATGATTCTGGCTATTCTAGCGCCGGACCCGTCGAAAAGGTTGATTCTGCTCATGAGCCAAGCGCCCCTCGTCCTGGTGGACGGTTCCTCCTACCTGTACCGCGCCTTTCACGCGCTGCCGCCGCTGACCACGTCCAAGGGCATGCCGACCGGTGCGGTGAAGGGTGTGCTGAACATGCTCAAGAGCCTGCGCAAGCAATACCCCGACAGCCTGTTCGCCGTGGTGTTCGACGCCAAGGGCGGCACTTTCCGCGATGCCATGTTCGCCGACTACAAGGCCAACCGCCCCAGCATGCCGGACGACCTGCGGGTGCAGGTCGAGCCGCTGCATGCCAGCGTGAAGGCGCTGGGCTATCCGTTACTGTGCGTCGAGGGTGTAGAGGCCGACGACGTCATCGGCACCCTGGCGCGCAGTGCTGCCGCGAAGGGTCGCCCGGTGATCATTTCGACCGGTGACAAGGACATGGCTCAGCTGGTGGACGGGCACATTACCTTGGTCAACACCATGACCGGAAGCGTGCTGGACGTGGCTGGCGTGCACGAGAAATTTGGCGTCGGCCCGGAACATATCATCGACTTCCTGGCCCTGATGGGTGACAAGGTCGACAACATTCCCGGCGTACCGGGCGTGGGCGAAAAAACCGCCGTGGGCCTGCTGACCGGTATCGGCGGCGGCCTCAGCGATTTGTACGCGAACCTGGACAAGGTACCGGCACTGGCCATTCGTGGCGCCAAGACCTTGCCGGCCAAGCTTGAAGAGCACCGGGACGCAGCGTTCCTGTCCTACGAGCTGGCCACCATCAAGGTCGATGTGCCGCTGGATGTCGAAGTGGATGCGCTGGTGTGCGGTGAGCCTGATCGCGAAGCGTTGCAGGCGCTGTACACCGAGATGGAGTTCAAGACCTGGGTTGCCGAAGTGCAGCGTGAGGCCGCAAGGGCGGGTAATGAGGTTGCGCCGGTCGAAGAGCCGGCGGCCAAGGTTGAGCCGACGTACGAAACCATTCTTGACCAGGCCCGTTTCGAGGCCTGGCTGGAAAAGCTGCGTCAGGCGCCGCTGTTCGCCTTCGATACCGAAACAACCGGCCTGGATGCCCAGAAGGCGCAGCTGGTTGGCCTGTCTTTCGCTGTTGCGCCCCATGAGGCGGCTTATGTGCCGCTGGCCCACGATTACGAAGGCGCGCCAGCCCAACTGGACCGCGACGCCGTGCTGCTGGCGCTGAAACCACTGCTGGAAGACCCGGCCAAGGCCAAGGTCGGGCAGAACGCGAAGTATGACATCAACATCCTCGCCAATGGCTCGCCCGCCATCGAGATGCGTGGCGTGGCCTACGACACCATGCTCGAGTCGTATGTGCTGAACTCCACCGCCACCCGTCATGACATGGACAGCCTGGCGCAGAAGTACCTCGACCACACCACCATCGCCTTCGAGGATATCGCCGGCAAGGGCGCCAGCAGCTCACTTTCAACCAGATCAACCTGGACAAGGCCGGCCCCTACGCGGCCGAAGACGCCGACATCACCCTGCGCCTGCACCAGGCGCTGCAGGCACGCCTGGCACAGACGCCAAGCGTGCAGCCGGTGCTGATGGACATCGAGATGCCGCTGGTGCCAGTGCTGGCCAAGATCGAGCGCCAGGGCGCGCTGGTCGATGCCGCGCTGTTGCACGTCCAAAGCGGCGAACTGGGCGTGAAGATGGGCGAACTGGAGCAACGTGCCTACGAGCTGGCCGGCGAGGAATTCAACCTCGGCTCGCCCAAGCAGTTGGGCGCGATCCTTTACGACAAGCTTGGCATGCCGGTGCTGAGCAAGACCGCCAAGGGCCAGCCCTCCACCGCCGAAGCGGTGCTCGATGAGCTGGCCTTGCTCGGTTACCCACTGCCTGAGGTACTGATGCAGTACCGCAGCCTGAGCAAGCTCAAAAGCACCTACACAGACAAGCTGCCGGGCCAGATCAACCCACGCACCGGGCGTATCCACACCTCCTACCAGCAGGCTGTGGCGGCCACTGGCCGGCTGTCGTCGAGCGACCCTAACCTGCAGAACATCCCGATCCGTACCGCCGAAGGCCGGCGCATCCGCCAGGCGTTCATCGCCAGCCCAGGATACAAACTGCTGGCGGCGGACTACTCGCAGATCGAGTTGCGCATCATGGCCCACCTGGCCAAGGACGAAGGCTTGCTGCACGCTTTCCGCAACGACCTCGACGTGCACCGCGCCACGGCGGCGGAAGTGTTCGGTGTGGCCTTGCAAGACGTCACCACCGACCAACGTCGCAAGGCCAAGGCCATCAACTTCGGCCTGATCTACGGCATGAGCGCCTTTGGTTTGGCCAAGCAGATCGGCGTCGACCGCAAGCAGTCGCAGGATTACATCGACCGCTACTTCGCCCGCTACCCAGGCGTGCTGGCCTACATGGAACGCACCCGCGCTCAGGCGGCCGAGCAAGGTTTTGTCGAAACCCTGTTCGGCCGTCGTCTGTACCTGCCGGACATCAACGCCAAGAACCCCGCCCTGCGCAAAGGCGCCGAGCGTACGGCGATCAACGCGCCGATGCAGGGCACCGCGGCCGACATCATCAAGCGGGCCATGGTCAATGTGGATAACTGGCTGAGCGAGAGCGGGCTGGATGCCCGAGTGATCCTGCAGGTACACGACGAACTGGTACTCGAGGTACGCGAGGACCTGGTTCAGCAGGTGAAAGATGAAATTCGCCAGCACATGAGCCAGGCAGCGCAGCTGGATGTACCGCTGCTGGTGGAGGCAGGAATTGGTGCGAATTGGGACGAAGCTCACTGATTGAGCAGGGAAAGCTGTGTAGGATCTGCGACGTAGCGACGCGGATCCTGGCACCGCTCAGTGCCATTGGTGCTGAAGTTTCATGAAACTATCGCAAATAGTTTTCAGGGCTTCGGAACTAAACCGGTGAAGCGGAACTCAGAGTAACTGAATGGCTGGTGAAGCCCTTCGATGCTCCTATGTTGTGTTAAGTGTTGGCAGATATCTGGACCCCGCCCTAGCGGTCCGGACTTAGACCCCGAACTTCCCCCTCCCCATACGAAGTCCGGGGTTTTTTTTGCCCGGAATTTGCCACCAAGGTGCCCCGCTCCCACAAGAGCGGGGCAGTGCAGCTTCAGGCGACTGGCTTGTCTTCCAGCTCCATCCAGCCCGCCAGCACCCGGTAGGCGTCTTCCACGCCCAGGCGCTTGGGTGCCGAGAACAGCTGGATGGTCACGCCATCGCCCCAGCCCTTGCGGATTTCCGACTGCACCTTGAGCAAGGTGTTCTTGCCCGCGCCGTGGGTCAGCTTGTCGGCCTTGGTCAGCAGGATGTGCATCGGCATGCCGCTGGCCTTGGCCCAGTCGAGCATCATCTTGTCGAAGTCGGTCATCGGGTGGCGCACGTCCATCATCAGGATCACGCCACGCAGGCACTCCCGGCTGCCCAGGTAGGCTTCCAGGTGTTTCTGCCAGTGCTGCTTGAGCGGAATCGGGACTTTTGCATAACCGTAGCCCGGCAGGTCGACCAAACGCCGTTCATCGTCCAGACTGAAGAAATTCAACAGCTGGGTGCGCCCTGGAGTTTTCGAGGTACGCGCCAGGCTGGCATGAGTCAGGGTGTTGAGGGCGCTGGATTTGCCGGCGTTTGAACGGCCGGCAAAAGCCACCTCGTAACCCTGGTCGTCCGGGCATTGTTCGACCTTGGCTGCGCTAAGGGCGAATGTGGCTTTCTGGCAGAGGCCGAGGATGGGGTTCTTGACTTGCATGGGATATCCGATGTGGGTGTTGCCTGACTCTGTAGGCCCGAGCCTGGCAAGCGGTGTCGTTTCCGTTTGGATGGCGGAAGTATATAATGCCCCAGTTTTTGTGTGCTCATTCTCCCAGCGAAGGAGAACGGGCATGGGGTGTCGAACAATAGCTCGCGCAACAGAACGCAGCGCGGCCCCCAACCCTGAAGGTCGTTCCGCATGGCGAAATGGCTGCTTGCTGTCGGTATGTTCCTGCCGGTTTTCAGCGCACAGGCTACACAGGATCCCGAGGTGTTGTACAACCGCACGTGTGCGGCCTGTCACACCGGGCAGTTGCCACAGGCACCCAGACAGGGTGACCGGGCGGCTTGGGAGCCAAGGCTGGCGCAAGGCATGGAGGTACTGGTGAAGCACGTGACCCAGGGTTTCAAGGCTATGCCGCCGCGTGGATTGTGCATGGACTGCAGTGCCGAGGACTACCGTTTGGTCATCCTTTGGATGAGCGGCAGTCCCGATACATAACATTTCACCCTTAGCCGTGTTGGATTAGCTGATGAACAAACTAGTCGTGAGTCTGCTGTTGACCCTGGGTGTCGCAGGTGCGGCCACTGCTGCGCAACCTATCAAAGGCGATGCCGCCGCTGGCCAGGCCAAGACTGCCGTCTGTGGCGCCTGCCACAACCCCGACGGCAACAGCCTGGCACCGAATTTCCCGAAACTGGCCGGCCAAGGCCAGCGCTACCTCGAAAAACAACTGCACGATATCAAGTCGGGCAAGCGTACCGTGTTGGAGATGACCGGCATGCTGACCGCCTTCAGCGACCAGGACCTGGCCGACATCGCCGCCTACTTCTCCAGCCAGAAAGGTAGCGTGGGCGCTGCCGACCCCAAGCTGGTCGAGCGCGGCCGTTCGCTGTTCAATGGCGGCGACCTGGAGAAAGGCATGCCTGCCTGCACCGGCTGCCACTCGCCCAACGGCGCAGGCATCGCTTTGGCCGGCTTCCCGCACCTGGGCGGCCAGCACTCTCAGTACGTGACCAAGCAGCTCACGGACTTCCGCGAAGGCAACCGCACCAACGATGGCGATGCCATGACCATGCGCACCATTGCCGGCAAGCTGAGCAACCACGACATCGAGGCGTTGGCCAGCTATATCCAGGGCCTGCATTAACTTTCAGTTAATGTTGTAGGCCAATGATGAAAGGGCGGCCGGGCCGCCCTTTTTTCAGTCCGCAGCCGTTACACTACAGAACTCGGCCCTTCCCGGCCTGTCTCAGTGCAGGTCGCGTCGTGGCGACCCATGACTGCTCAGGAGTAAAGCATGCGTAAACTGATTCTCAGCGCTGCGCTGGTCGCCGCCAGCGTATTCGGTATGACTGCCGTCCAGGCCGCGGAGCCTGTTGCCGGCAAGGAATACATCGAGCTGAGCAACCCTGTTCAGGTTTCCGTGCCTGGCAAGATCGAAGTGGTCGAGTTGTTCTGGTACGGCTGCCCTCACTGCTACCACTTCGAGCCGGTCATCAACCCGTGGGTCGACAAGCTGCCCAAGGACGTCAACTTCAAACGCGTACCGGCCATGTTCGGTGGCCCTTGGGATGCACACGGCCAGATGTTCCTGACCCTCGAAGCCATGGGCGTCGAGCACAAGGTGCACGCGGCGGTGTTCGATGCCATCCAGAACCAGCGCAAGCATTTGACCAAACCAGAAGAGATGGCCGACTTCCTCGCCACTCAGGGCGTGGACAAGGACAAGTTCCTCGCCACCTTCAATTCGTTCGCCATCAAGGGCCAGGTCAACCAGGCCAAGGAACTGGCGAAGAAGTATGAAATCACCGGCGTACCGAGCATGGTGGTCAACGGCAAGTATCGCTTCGACCTGGGTACTGCCGGCGGGCCGGAAGGTGTGCTGAACGTCGCCGACCAGCTGATCGAGAAGGAGCGCGCCGCTAAGTAAGCGGCGTAACCCATGCCCCGCCTCAGAGCTACGCGTGGCATTGGCCTGCACCAGCCGCAGGTCAACGAGCACCACCTGCAGGCCCCAGGCCTGCCCGAGGATGGTCGGCTGCGGCTGCTCAGTTTCAACATCCAGGTGGGCATCAGCACCGAGCGCTACCGGCATTACCTGACCCGTAGCTGGCAGCACTTGCTGCCGCACAACGGGCGGGCCGGCAACCTGCAGAAGATCGGCAAGCTGCTGGGTGACTTCGACCTGGTGGCCCTGCAGGAAGCCGACGGCGGTAGCCTGCGCTCGGGCTACGTCAACCAGGTGGAACACTTGGCCCATCTGGGTGCCTTCCCCTATTGGTACCAGCAGCTCAACCGTAACCTCGGGCGTTTTGCCCAGCACAGCAACGGCGTGCTCAGCCGCCTGAAACCGCAACTGCTCGAAGACCACCCGTTGCCAGGGCCGGCCGGGCGTGGTGCGATCCTGGTGCGTTTTGGCGAGGGCAAAGATGCGCTGATCGTGGTGATGATGCACCTGGCATTGGGGGCCAAGACCCGCGCCCTGCAGCTGGGCTACATTCGCGAGCTGATTGGCGGTTACCGTCACCAGGTACTGATGGGCGACATGAACACCCATGCCACCGACCTGCTGGAGCATTCGCCGTTGCGCGACCTTGGCCTGGTTGCCCCGCAAGTCGAAGCCACTTTCCCCAGCTGGCGACCGCAACGTTGCCTGGACCATATCCTGCTCAGCCCAAGCCTCACTTTGGAGCGGGTCGAGGTGCTGGCGCAGCCAATTTCCGACCACCTTCCCGTTGCTGTCGAGATTCGATTGCCTGATGCATTGACTGTGGATACGCTGCCGGTTTTGAGCTAATTGCCATCACCGTTTGCGGACCTGGGCATGACTGAAGACGCAGAGCGCTGGAAAGAAAAATACCTGAAAAGCATCGAGCAGCAAGAAAGGCTCGAACGCCGTTGGGATGCCCGTCTTGACTTGCTGCGTCGCGGCCTGGTGCGTAGCACCCTGGCTGCCGAAGGCAGTGACAAGATCGTCGATGAGTGCATGAAGGAAATGCGCGATGTCATCCGCAGCGACAATATGGACGCCGGCCTTGCCGGGTTGATTCCGCGCCTTGAAAAAGCGGTGTTGGACTCCGAACAGCGTCGCGAAACCCGCATGAACCAAGTCAGCGATGCGCTGACCGCACTGGTTGGCCAACTGCAAGGCTTACCGCTGCCCAGCGATATCTCGCGGCCATTGAAAAAACTGGCGAAGAAGCTCGACGGCGGGGTTGCCCAGTCACGCGAGCTGCCGCCGCTGCTGGGCGAGTTGAGCGGCCTGCAGGGGCGCGCGCTGTCGGCCTTGGGCAAACCCGGCGAAGACGCCCGGCCAGGTTTTCTGCAGCGTTTGTTCGGCAGCCGCGAAGAAGACGCACAGGCGGAGGCAGCGCTTGCGCCGGTGGCGCAGCCAGCGGCCGAGGCCCAGCCCCAGGCAGCGGGGAGCATCGCACTCTTGCCGCCCGATGACGTCGACGCGCTACAACCGTTGCCGGGCCCTGCTGCCTCCTGCGCCGAAGTGACTGACGCGCCCGAGGCTGAGCTGGAGGTTTCTGGCCCGGCGCTGATCGAGTCGGTCGAAACGCAGCCCGCCTCGTTGCCGCAAATGCCACAGGATGAAGCACCAGTGGCAGAAGCTGCCGCCAGCGAGCCGCTGGCTGAGGCAGAGCCACTACAGGCTCTGGAAGAAACCTTCGGTGAAGACGGCCCCTATGCCCTGCCCTATGCGGTGGAGCCGCCTTACAGCCAGGTTGCCGCGCACATCGAGCAAACCCTGATCGGCCTGCTCGATGACCTCAGCCTGCCCGAGCGGCACAAGGCCCAGGCGTTGGAAATGCGCGAGCGGGTCGCCCGCGGCTTGAACTGGTATGAGCTGATCCCGGTACTGGATGATCTGGCGGTGCTCATGCTGGCGATTACCGACAGCGGCCAGCACGAATTTGAAACCTACCTGCAGCAGCTCAACGAACGCCTGGAAGGTTTCCAGAGCCACTTGCATGAGGCCAGCGCCGGCCATGCCGACAACAGCAGTGCGGCCCGCGAGCTGGATAGCCAACTGCGCGAGCACGTCGATGGCCTGCAGAGCAGCGTGCAAGGCGCCGCCGACGTAGACAGCCTCAAGCACATCCTGGAAAACCGCCTGGAAGGCTTGCTGGTGACCATGGACGAGCACAAGCATGAGCGTGATCGCCGTGAGCAAGAGCTGGCTGGCCGTCTGAAAGGCCTGTCGGAGCGGGTGGCGAACATGGAGCACGAGGCGCTTGGCTATCGCGAGCATCTGGAGGAGCAGCGCCAGAAAGCCCTGCTCGACCCGCTCACTGGCCTGCCCAACCGTGCCGCCTGGAGCGAGCGAGTCGAACGCGAAATGCTCGACTGGCAAGAAAACGGTGGCCATCTGGCGATGGCAATTCTCGATCTTGACCATTTCAAACGCATCAATGACAGCTATGGGCACCTGGCTGGAGACAAGGTCCTCAAGATCGTTGCCGACCAGTTGCGCAAGCGCCTGCGTGTTCGTGATTTCATCGCCCGTTTTGGCGGCGAAGAGTTCGTCTTGCTGCTACCGCAGACCCCGCCGGCGGCCGCCGCACAGGTGGCCGAGCTGCTGCGTGCCACCGTCGAGGCCTGCCCATTTCACTTCAAGGGTGAACGGGTGGTGATCACTACCTCCATCGGTCTGGGCGCATTCCGTCCTGGGGAGCGCAGCGACCAAGTGCTCAAGCGCGCCGATGCCGCGTTGTACCGGGCCAAGGAGCATGGGCGCAATCGCGTCGAACAAGGTTAGCCAGTCACGTCGATCCACGGCAGGCGCAGCTGTGGGGAGCACGTTATACTGTAGCGCTCATACGCTGAGGCCACTGACGTGCTTTCCACGCTTAAAAAAACCCTGATTTCCTTTTTGTTGTTGTCTGTCGCCGGTTGCTCGACGGGCCTGCGCATCGACCGCAGCCACCCTTCAGCCAATCAGGACAACCGCATCCAGTTCGTTGTCCTGCACTACACCAATGCTTCGCTGGAGCGTTCTCTGGCGTTGCTTACCCACGGTGAGGTCAGCAGCCATTACTTGATCGGCGATGGCCCGGCGACGGTGTATCAACTGGTGGATGAAAACCGTCGTGCCTGGCATGCCGGTGATAGCCAGTGGCAGGGGCGCACCTGGCTGAATTCCTCGTCCATCGGTATCGAGATCGTCAACCCGGGCTTCACCGACACCCCGAACGGCCGTGTCTGGCACCCTTACAGCGAGGCGCAGGTCCAGTCGTTGATCGCGCTGCTCAAGGACATCGTCAAACGCAATAACATCGAACCCCGCCATATCATCGGCCACAGCGACATCGCCCCGCTGCGCAAGCTGGACCCAGGGCCATTGTTCCCGTGGAAGCGCCTGGCCGACGCCGGGCTGGGTATCTGGCCGGATGCCAACGCGGTTGCACGGCAGCAGGCCTACTTCAGTGTCAACCCGCCAAGCGTTGGCTGGTACCAGCAGGAACTGGCACGTTTTGGCTATCAAGTCGAACAGACCGGCGTGCTGGATGTCGCTACACGCCATGTGATCGCTGCCTTCCAGATGCGCTTCCGCCCGCAGCGCTTCGACGGCATGCCGGATGCGCAGACAGCCGCGATGCTGCAGGTGCTCAACCGGATGCGCTAAGCCTGTGTAGCCCGCAGCGAAGCGCCAAACGGTGCGGGTGATTCTCGATTCAGTTGCTATACCTTAGTTATCAACTGGATGCCTTTGATGTCAGCACTCATCGCCTTGCTGCGCCAAATTTTTTACCGCCCCTGGATGCTGGCCACCTTGGCAGCGTTGGCCAGCGCTGCGTTATTGCTCTCTGCCAGCATCGGCATTGCCCTGCAACAAATGAAGCAAAGCGAAAGCGAACAGATGAACGCCCAGGGCGAGCGTTTTCTGGATCGCCTCGAACAGGTGTTCGGCCAGTTGCGCGAAGGGGTCGACCTGCTGCAGGCCCAGCCATTGCGCGGCTGCAGCCCGGCGATGCTGGCAGCCTTGCAGCAGGTTGGCCTGAGCTCGCGGTTCATCTATGAAGCGGCCTATGTGGATGGCGACGTTGCCTGCTCCAACCGCGGTGACGAGCGCGCGTTCGTTCCCTTGCGGGCGCCGGATATCCAGGGCCCGACGTACAGCTACTGGCTTAACACCACCACCGAGCCGAACGAGAACCTGGCAGCACTGATGCTGGGCCGTGGCAAGTTTCTGGTTTCCACCTCGCGTGGTCACTTGACCGATGTGGTCGACCTGCCCCCAGGCGGCAGCCTGGTGGTGGTGCTGGACAATGGCGCGCGGGCCATCCCCGTGCTCGGCCCGCCACAGGTATGGCCACCACCCTCGGCCTGGTCAACCAGCCACAAATCGCTGTTGGAGCTCAGTGATCGGCTGATCTACCGAATGCCGACCAAGTCACCGGATTATCAGCTTGTACTGATCGCGCCGCGGGCCAGCCTGCCGCTGAGGATGAACGGCATGCTCTGGTTGCTGTTCCCCGGCAGCGTGCTGGCGGCCTGCTGCATCGGTTGGCTGGTATTGCAGTTGATCCTGCAACGGCGGTCGATGAGTTCGGAGTTGCAGAATGCCTTGCGCCGTGGAGAGTTGCAGGTGCTGTACCAGCCAATCATCGAGCTCGACAGCCGGCGTTGCGTTGGGGCCGAAGCCTTGGTGCGCTGGCGCCGTCCGGACGGCACGCTGACCAGCCCGGACCTGTTCATTCCGTTGGCGGAGAATACCGGGCAGATTCGCCAGATCACCGACTTTGTCCTGCAACGTGTACTTGAACAATTAGGGCAGTTGCTGCGCTCGCACCCCAAGCTGTACATATCGGTAAACCTGGCGGCCTGCGATGTGATGGTGCCTCGTATCGGCCGGGTGGCGGCGCGCTTGCTGGCGTTGCATCGCGTGGCACCCAGCCAGATCGCCTTCGAGGTAACCGAGCGCGGCCTGATCGACGTGGTGGTGGCCCGCGACAACCTGCAGGCGCTGCGCGCCGTGGGGCATCAAGTGCTGATCGACGATTTTGGTACCGGCTATTGCAGCCTTGCCTACTTGCAGACCCTGCCAGTGGACTGCCTGAAAATCGACAAGGCGTTTATTGATGCCCTGGGCCATGATGCCGCCAGTAGCGGCGTGGCTCCGCATATCATCCGCATGGCCCATGACCTGCACCTACGGGTGATTGCCGAAGGTATCGAGTTCGAGGACCAGGCGGTGCTACTGAACAGTGAGGGAGTCAATTACGGCCAAGGCTGGCTGTTTGCCCGGCCACTGAACGCCCGTCAATTTGCCGAGCTGGTGACCCGCGGGCACCTGCCACGTCGGGTTTAGGCGCATTACAGCATTCATACCGGCAATGCCATGTAGAACTGGGTCCCTTGCCCTGGCCGTGAAAATACGCCCATGCGCCCGCCGTGCAGTTGCACGATCTCTTTGCACAACGCCAGCCCCAGCCCTGCGCCACCTTTCTTGCGGCCTACCTGCACGAAAGGCTCGAAGATGCGCCCTTGCTGCCCATAGGCAATGCCCTCACCGTTGTCCTCGATGCTGATGATCACCCGCTCCGCATGTCGCCTGGCATGCAGGCGGATGCGCCCGCCGTTGGCGGTATGGCGGATGGCATTGTGCAGCAGGTTGTCCAGCACCCGGTCCAGCTGGGCGACGTCGGCCTGAATGCGCGGTAGTGGCGCTTCCAGCTCCTTGAGCAACTCGATCTGCTTTTGCTGCGCCTGCTCGGCAAAGCGCAGCTGCGCACGCTCCAGCAGTTCGTCGAGGGCGCAGGGGGCCAGCTCGAGCTTTTGCAGCCCGCTCTGGTATCGGGAGAAGTTGAGCAGGTCGTTGATCAACTGGGTCAGGCGCTGCATTTCTTCGCCGATGGTTTCCAGCAGGTCGTTCTCGCGTGCATCGGGCGGGAACTTGACCCGCTCGCGCAGCAGGCCGAAGGCCATGTGCATGCCGGTCACTGGGGTACGCAGTTCGTGGGAGGCGCGCAGCACGAACTCGCTGCGCACGCGCTCGAAGGCTCGTTGCTCGGTCACATCGTGCAGCACCATCACCGCGCCGAGGATGGGCCCCTGCGGGTGACTGACGGGGGTCAAGCTGTAGGTGAGCAGGCGTGTTTCTTCATCGACTTCGATGTTCAGGTCGTCCGGTTGACGGTCTAGGCTACCTCCGCGCAGTACCTGGCGCAGCTGTTGCTCAAGCTCTGGTCGCTGCAGGGCGTTGGCCAGGCCGCTGCCCACGCGGCTGTCGCTCCAGCCGAGCTGGCGTTGCGCCACGGGGTTGAGGTGCTCAAGGCGACCCTGGCGGTCGATGATCAGCAGGCCATCGTCGATGCTGTCGAGCACAGCCTGCAAGCGCTGCTGACCGGCCAGCAGCTCGTCAACGTTGGTGGCCTGGTGTTTGCGCAAGGCATCGGCCATCAGGCCAAAGCGGCGAGTCAGCTGGTTCAGCTCGGTCGCCTGGGTGACCGGCAAGGTGACGTCGAAATTGCCTTTGCCCAGTTGGTCGGCCGCTTTGGCCAAGGCTTCGATAGGCTGGCCAAAACGCCGGGCGATGTTGTGTGCGGTGATGAAGCCGAGCACCAGTACCACCAGACCCATCAGGCCGAGTACACCACTGACCAGCAGGGCGCGGTCACGGGTGTGCTCCTCGCTGCGGGTGATCAGGTCCAAGGCCTGCTTGTGGGCATCGATCAGGTCGGTTCGCACCTGGTTGAACGCGGCGCCCAGCGGTTGATCGACTCCCATGCTGCGGGCGGGTGCGGCGCTATCGCGATAGGCCTGGAGAAAAGCTTGGTAATTGCTGCTGGCCTTGCTGAAACCGGTGCGCTCACCGCCTTGTTCCAGCCCTTGGTTGAGCAGGGCCTGGAAGTTTTCCTGCAGCAGCCGCAGGTTATCCGGGGCGGTTTCTTCATCAAGAATGAGGGTCAGCTGTTCGCCCAGGTTCTGGCGCAATTTCAGCCCCACTTCCAGGGCATGGGTGGTTTCGCGCACCAACTGCTGTTGCACGGCGGCCATCTGCAGCACGCTGACCAGGCCCAGCAGCAGGCCCAGCAACGCCACGGTCACCAGCGCCGAGATGCTGAGGAAAAGCCGCGTGCGCAGCTTCATGGGCGGCCACTTCACAGGTTGTACTGCTTGCGCTTGCGGTACAGGGTGGAGGCATCGATGCCCAAGGTCTTGGCCGCTTGGTCGAGGGTATCGCTGGCGGCCAGCACGGCACCGATATGCGCGCGCTCCAGCTCATCCAGGCTAAGCGCGGCACCCACGCGTGGCGCATTGCCGGTGGGTTGCTCACCCATGCCCAGGTGGCTGATTTCCACACGCTCCTGTGGGCAGATGATGCTGGCCCGTTCCACGACGTTGCGCAGTTCGCGAATGTTGCCGGGCCAGCGATAGTTGAGCAGCGCAGCGCGCGCCTCGTCACTGAAACCGCGGGCGGGGCGAGAGTATTCCTTGACGAAGCGGGCGAGAAAGCGGTCGGCCAGGGTGAGGATGTCTTCACTGCGTTCGCGCAGCGGCGGCAGGTGCAGGGTGATGACGTTCAGGCGATACAGCAGGTCTTCGCGGAAGCGGCTTTCGCGCACCATCTCTTCGAGGTTGAGGTTGGTGGCGGCCAAAATGCGCACATCGGCACGTCGGGTAACCGGGTCGCCGACGCGTTCGTATTCCTTGTCCTGGATGAAGCGCAGCAGTTTGGGCTGCAAGGTCAACGGGAAATCGCCGATTTCGTCGAGGAACAGCGTGCCGCCGTCCGCTTGGCTGACCCGCCCAAGGGTGCTTTCGCTGGCTCCGGTGAAGGCGCCACGGGTATGGCCGAACAGCTCGCTTTCCATCAGCTCGGCGTTGAGCGACGGGCAGTTGATGGTCACGCAGGCTTTGCGCGCGCGCTTGCTCCAGCCATGGATGGCCCGTGCCAGCTCGCCCTTGCCGGTACCGGACTCGCCAAGGATGAGGATGTTGGCGTCGGTGGTGGCGACCTGGCGGGCGGTTTCCAGCACCGCCATCATGGCCGGGCTGTGAGAGTCGAGGCCGTCCTTGGGTTTGCGAATTTCACCTTCCAACGCCTCCAGGCGGGCAGAAAGCTGGCGCACTTCCAGTTGCTTGGCGGTGGCCAGGCGCAACTGGTCGGGGCTGCACGGCTTGACCAGGTAGTCGGCCGCGCCGGCCTGGATGGCGTCTACCGCTGTATCGATCGCCGAGTGTGCGGTAACGATCACCACTCGCATCCACGGGGCCTGGATACGCATCTGCGCCAGCACGTCCAGGCCATTGTCTTCACCCAGGCGCAAATCGAGGAAGCACAGGTCGAACACCTGGCGCTGCAGCAGGCTTTCGGCCTGGGCCGCGCTGTTGGCCGTGGCCACGCTGTAGCCCTCGTCCTCCAGGCAGTAGCGGAAGGTGCGCAGGATCGCGGACTCGTCATCCACCAGCAGAATGCGGCCTTGGTTGTCCTGGGCTGATTCCATTTCCTGCGCTCCTTTGGGATAGATCGTTATTTAGTGTGGGAAAAATCGGGCAAGTTGCATGGTCAATTCTGAAGGATTCTGTCCTTTGCATGCTAGCCAATGGCCAAAGGATGCCTGCAACCCGTGATTTTCCAATGCTTTGCTTAGAGGCACGCGCTGGCACATTGGTTGCGAAGTTTTTTAGATTTTGCCAAGAAGGAGGCACTGCCATGCCCTTTTCCCTGCGTACAGCCGTGTTGGCAGCCACCCTGCTGCCAGCCTTTACCCCTGCATTCGCCGACCCTGTGCAGGACGCGCGCCTGGAAGGCGCCCTGCAAACCGCCCTGTCACTCAATCGCATGCTCGACCCGTTCCGTATCACGGTTGAAGTGGACGGCAAGCAGGCGCGTCTTTCCGGTGAAGTGGAGAACGAGGTCGAGCGGCAGCTGGCCGAGGATGTGGCACGGGCCACTCGGGGTATTGAACAGGTGGAGAACCAGCTGCGAGTCAATCCCCAACTGGTAGAGCGCCCGCTTGAATTGCGTGCCTACGCCCAGCGCCTGGAGGACGCCACCCTGGCTGCGGTGATACGTGCCCGTCTGCTGTGGAGCCGCACCACTGAGAAGGCGCCTATAGAAGTACAAAGCAGTGAAGGCGTGGTGACCTTGCGCGGCAAGGTCGACAGTGCCGAAGCCAAGGAGTTGGCGGGCGTGGTGGCGCGTACCACCGACGGCGTGCACCTGGTCAACAACCTGGTCAGCCTGGATACCGCCGCCATGGCCAAGGCCCGGGAAACACCGGTGGGGGCGCCAACTGGGCCGCAGCCGAGTGACAGCTGGATCATCGACAAGATCCAGAACAGCTATCGCTTCAGTCGCAACCTCGACGGCCTGAACCTGAAAGTGGCTAGCGAGGCAGGCATGGTAAGGCTGTCGGGCGAGGTGGTCAGCGCCGAGCAAAAAACCATCGCTGTGGAGATCGCCCGGCAGATCATCGGTGTGCGTGGGGTGGATGCTGACCTGCTCAAGGTGGCGATCAAGGTCGAAGGCTGATCGTGCAATTCGCACGACTGCACGGGCGGCATCGTGCAGGATACGTCCTTACTGCTTGCCTTGTTGTTATCTAACTAGTTGATTTAAAAGGATTTAATTTAATTTCGAAGGCTGGCATGCAGGCTGCAATTACCTGTTCAGGTTTGAACAAAAATTACAGCAGGAGGAGCCGGCATGAACCGCCAATCCGTCAACCGCTCGCAGATCGCCGCACTGCCCTTGCGCCAGATGCTGACACTCGGCATGGCGTTGCTGCTGACCTTGGCCGCCGGCCTCTTCTATTACAGCTGGCAAACGGCGCGTCTGGCCGAGCAAGTGGCGGCGCAGACTGCCCTGTTGACGCAGATCCAGGCAACCCGTGCCAACACCTTGGTCAAGGCGGCTGAGCCGCTGCCTACCGGCCAGGCCACTGCCTCACCGGCCACCCTGGAAACTGTCGTGCCTCAGGACCGCTGGGTCTTCTGACCTGCCGGCCGGATCTATTCCGCAAAAAGAAAGGAGAACCACCATGCTGAGCTGGGCTATCACTTTCCTCATCATTGCCATTGTCGCCGCTGTACTGGGCTTCGGTGGTATCGCGGGCGCTGCGACGGGTATCGCCAAGATCCTGTTCATCGTCTTCCTGGTGTTGTTCGTAGCCTCCTTCTTCTTTGGACGTGGACGAGGTTGAAGATGAGCAGGAAGCTTTGTTCAGCCCTGGCTGCCGCCCTGTTGCTGGGTGGCAGTACGGCGGCGATGGCGGCCAATGACGGCCAGGTCCGGGTCGATCAGTTGCTCGGCTCGGACCCGGAGTACCGGGAAACCTGGCAGGACACTCTCAAAGGCGAGGAACGCCTGCCCGATTGGGTGGTCAATCTGACCGGCAGTGCTCAGCAGCAGATGTCTGCCGTTACCGAAGACGGCGACAAGTACTTGGTCGGGCCGCTGTGCGAGGCCAAGGATAATTGCACTTACAAACGCCTGATCGTGGCGTTCAGCTGGGACAAGGATGACGCCTACGGGATGCTCGTGGAGGTGCCCGAAGGCTTGCCGAGCGACAAGTCGCCCACCCGTCATGCGCAGTATCGTTGGTTAGGCGAACCGGACGATGGCATGAAGGCGATGCTGCAGGAGCAGCTCAAGCGTGACCCGAACTGGTACTGAGCATTTATTGCCGGTACGGATGAACGGTCACCACTGTCACGTAATAGAAGCTGAACCTTTCTATAGTTCAGCCTTCTATGATGCGCCGCCCCGAGGAGGGGCAGCACATGACCAAGGGGCCGGGCTGTTCTGATTGTTGCAGGATCGGAGTGGCCTAGGGGTACAGGGAGTGCCTCCAGTAATGGGCCGGGTCAGGAAAGGCGGAATCGGAAGTATCAGGCCGGCGGTATCACAGGGATACCTTGTCAGGCCTGACTTCCGAGGAGCCCTGTATGAAGCGTCGCTTCTCTTGCGCGTTTTTTCTCCCGAGACACATTTTGTCTCGACCGTACATCAAATTTTTTTCGACCTTCTTGTTGCTGGTACAAGCGGCATTTACGCCATTCGGATTGTCGAACAAGCCATCTTCCTTGCCCTTTATGTACCGTCAAATCTGCCGAAATATGGCGGTTTGGTCTTGTTCGGGATTCCGAACGTTATAAATCAATCACTTGCGAAGCTGCCGAATGGGTCGAAAACCGTATGCCAAAACGGCATGGGGTATGCGTTTCCGGCATTAGCTTTCGCCCCTTCCCGTCGCAATAGTTGCCGCCTTTTTCGCTGGCCAGAGCGCCCTGTCGCTCGCCTGCGGTGTCCTTACATGACGTCGCCGGACGGAAGCTTGCACGGCTCGTGACTTTGCCAATGGCTCTGTTACACGTGTTTCCGCCAGGTGCCATGACCACTAGAACAAAGGGTAAAGACATGAAGAAGGCAAAACTGAGCCTCGCCTGGCAGATCGTCATCGGTCTGGTCCTGGGTGTTGCAATCGGCGCGCTACTGAACCACTTCAGTGCAGAAAAGGCCTGGTGGATCAGCAACGTCCTCCAGCCCGCTGGTGACATCTTCATTCGCCTGATCAAGATGATCGTCGTCCCGATCGTGATCTCGTCGCTGATCGTGGGCATCGCCGGGGTTGGCGACGCGAAGAAACTGGGCAGCATTGGCCTGAAGACCATCATCTACTTCGAAGTAGTGACCACCATTGCCATCGTCGTGGGCCTGGTGCTGGCCAACCTGTTCCACCCGGGCGCCGGCATCGACATGAGCACCCTGGGTACCGTGGACATCTCCAAGTACCAGGCCACTGCGGCCGAGGTGCAGCATGAGCACGCGTTCATCGAAACCCTGCTGAACCTGATCCCGTCGAACATCTTCGCAGCGCTCATGCGTGGCGAAATGCTGCCGATCATCTTCTTCTCGGTCATGTTCGGCCTGGGCCTGTCGAGCCTCCAGGCAGAACTGCGCGACCCACTGGTGCGTACCTTCCAGGCTGTTTCGGAAACCATGTTCAAGGTCACCCACATGATCATGAACTACGCCCCTATCGGCGTGTTCGCCCTGATCGCCGTGACCGTGGCCAACTTCGGCTTCAGTTCGTTGCTGCCGCTGGCCAAGCTGGTGCTGCTGGTGTACTTCGCCATCGCCTTCTTCGCCTTCATGGTGCTGGGCCTGGTTGCCCGCGTGTTCGGCTTCTCGGTAATCAAGATCATGCGCATCATGAAAGATGAGCTGATTCTGGCTTACTCCACTTCCAGCTCGGAAACCGTGCTGCCGCGCGTGATCGAGAAAATGGAGAAGTACGGCGCGCCGAAGTCGATCTGCTCGTTCGTGGTGCCGACCGGCTACTCCTTCAACCTTGACGGTTCGACCCTGTACCAGAGCATCGCGGCCATCTTCATTGCCCAGCTGTACGGCATCGACCTGTCGTGGAGCCAGCAGCTGCTGCTGGTGCTGACACTGATGGTCACCTCCAAAGGTATCGCTGGTGTGCCGGGTGTGTCGTTCGTCGTGCTGCTGGCCACCCTGGGCAGCGTGGGCATCCCGCTGGAAGGCCTGGCCTTCATCGCCGGTGTCGACCGCATCATGGACATGGCCCGCACCGCGCTGAACGTTGTCGGCAACGCCCTGGCTGCACTGGTCATCGCTCGTTGGGAAGGCATGTACGACGCCGCCAAGGGCGAGAAGTACTACGCTTCGCTGATGGCCGACAAGCAGGAAGCTGCGGTGGTTGGCGAAACCGCCAAGCGCTGAGCCTGATGGCTGTTTGACCCAAAGCCCCGACTTGTCGGGGCTTTTTGTTTTCCGGGTCATTCGCGGACCATTGTAGGCGCGCGATCGCCAGCCCCAGGCTTCGATACGCTATCATTCGGGCATTTTTCAGGGGGTACACACGGATGCTCAACGGCCTTTGGCTCGGCTTTTTCCTGGTGGCGGCGGTGTCCGCCCTGGCCCAATGGCTGGTGGCCGGCAACGCGGGCATCTTCGCCGCAATGGTCGAAAGCATCTTCGCCATGGCCAAGCTGTCGGTGGAGGTGATGGTGCTGCTGTTCGGCACGCTGACCCTGTGGCTGGGCTTTCTCAAGATCGCCGAAAAGGCCGGTATCGTCGAATGGCTGGCCAAAGTGCTGGGCCCGCTGTTCGCCCGCCTGATGCCGGAAGTGCCGCCTGGTCACCCGGCCCTGGGCCTTATCACCATGAATTTTGCCGCCAACGGCCTGGGCCTGGACAACGCCGCGACGCCGATTGGCCTGAAGGCCATGCGCGCGCTGCAGGAGCTGAACCCCAGCAGCACCACGGCGAGCAACGCGCAAATCCTGTTCCTGGTACTCAACGCCTCTTCGCTGACGCTGCTGCCGGTCACCATCTTCATGTACCGGGCCCAGCAGGGCGCGCCGGACCCAACCATGGTGTTCCTGCCGATCCTGCTGGCGACCAGCGTCTCGACCTTGGTCGGCCTGCTGTCGGTGGCAGTGATGCAGCGCTTGCGACTGTGGGACCCGGTGGTGCTTGCCTACTTCATCCCCGGCGCTTTGCTGCTGGGAGGTTTCATGGCGTTCCTCGGCACCCTGTCGGCCGCTGCACTGGCAAGCCTGTCGTCCATCTTGGGCAACCTCACGTTGTTTGGCGTGATCATGCTGTTCCTGGTGATCGGTGCCTTGAAGCGGGTGAAGGTGTATGAAGCCTTCGTCGAAGGTGCCAAGGAAGGTTTCGATGTGGCCAAGAACCTGCTGCCCTACCTGGTGGCGATGCTGGTGGCGGTGGGTGTGCTGCGCGCATCAGGTGCCTTGGAGCTGGCCTTGGACGGCATTCGCCATGCGGTGAACTGGATGGGCCTGGACACACGCTTCGTCGAGGGTTTGCCGACGGCGCTGGTCAAGCCGTTTTCCGGTAGCGCAGCACGGGCCATGCTGATCGAAACCATGCAGACCCAAGGCGTGGACAGTTTCCCGGCCTTGGTCGCGGCGACGATTCAAGGCAGTACCGAAACCACCTTCTATGTACTGGCCGTGTACTTTGGCGCCGTCGGCATCCAACGTGTGCGCCATGCAGTCGGTTGCGCACTGCTGGCCGAGTTGTCCGGGGTGATCGCGGCGATCTTCATCTGCTACTGGTTCTTCGCCTGAACCCTCGGTTGAGCCTGGTTTGCCTGGGCAATGGTCCAGCTCACCACCTGCCCCACCAGTTGGTCGCTGGCTTGGCCAAAGCCGGTAACCACGGCTGACACCTGTTTGTCGGTCAGTGGTTGGCGGATCTCAAAGCGCTTGCTGGCCAGGATGCGCTGGTTGCGCCCCTGGACCAGGCGTGCGTCGTAGCGGATCACCACCTCTACCGCCCCGCCTGGGCGGTATTCACTCTGAAACGCCTGCAGCTCGCCAGCCAGCTCGTAGTCAGCCTGCAGGTTGCTGTCGTCGGCGCTCAGGCGCTGCACCTGGCCGTCACGCTGGAAGCCATCGAGCAAGCGGTTGCGCAGCAGCACCGGGGCCGCATCGCTCCAACGTGCGCCCTTGTAGCTGCTGACCATATCGCCTTGGGGAATCACGGCAATCCGTGGCCCGGCCAGCACTTCGCTGGCCAGTGGCTTGTTCAGGCGCAATGACCAGTCCAGTGCCGGTGCCGTGCGGCTGGGTTGATTCACTGGCAGGCGGTAAAGGTCCACGGGTTCGCTTTTGGGCAGGATCGAGCAGGCACTGGCCAGGCTCAGCGCGGCCGCCAGGGCCAGCAGGCGCAGCGACGGTTTCATGGCTGGAACTCCTTGTTGTTGTCGCGGCCAAGCAGGTAGCCGCTCGGGTCGGCCTCCAGTTGCCGGGAAATGCCTTTGAGTGCGTTAAGGGTTTCGCGCAGTTCACGAATGGCCGGGGTGAGCTGGTTCAGGCCTTGGGCGCCGTCGCCGATGGCCTCGCTGTTGTTCTTCAGCAGGTTGTTGATGGTTGCCGTGCTTTCAGCCAGTGACTGCATGGCCTGCTCGGCGCTGCCGATCGCCTGTTTGCCTTCGCTGCCCAGCAGGCCGTTGGCATTGCGCATCAGCGTCTGTGTTTCGGCCAGGGTGGCGCTGGCCTGCTTGCCCACCTGCACCAGCTGTTCGATTGCCTCGGCGATGCTGCCATGCTGGCCGGCAAAGGCGCCGGTGGTCTTGTCGAGGTTGGCCAGGGTGTTGCTGAGGTGGCCGATGTTGTCCTCGGAGAACATCTGGTTGGCGTTGTGCAGCAGCAGGTTGATGTTGGTCACCAGGTCGCTGCTGTCATTGAGCAGGCGCGAGATGGGCGATGGCGAGGCGATGATCACCGGTAGCTTGCCATCTTTGCCCTTCAGTTCTGGGCTTTGCGGGGTGCCGCCGCTGAGCTGGATGAACGAGTTGCCAGTGACCCGGCCAGGGTCAGCTTGGCCTGGGTGTCTTCCTTTACCGGTGTGTCACCGCTCAGACGTACCCGTGCCAGTACCCGGCGTGGGTCTTTGGGGTCCAGGCGCAGGGTGGACACATCGCCCACCTTGATGCCGTTGTACTGCACCGGGCTGCCACGGGAAAGGCCCGAGACGGCTTCGTTGAACACCACTTCGTAATCCTTGAAGGCGTCGTCGACACTGGACTTGGCCAGCCACAGGCCGAACAGCATGGCGCCGGCCACCACCAGGACGGTGACCAGGCCGATAAGAACGTGATGGGCTCGGGTTTCCATTGCTCAGCGCTCCTGCCCGGCACGGGTGGCAGCCTGTTCGGCTGCGCGCCCGCGTGGGCCGTGAAAGTATTCTTGGATCCAGGCGTCGTTGGTCTGCTCGACCTCGGCCAGCGGGCCGGCCACCAGGACTTTTTTCTGCGACAGCACCGCAATGCGGTCGGTGATGGTGTACAGGGTGTCGAGGTCGTGGGTGATGAGGAACACCGACAGGCCCAGGGCATCGCGCAGGGTGAGGATCAACTGGTCGAACGCGGCGGCACCGATCGGGTCCAGGCCGGCGGTGGGTTCGTCGAGGAACAGGATGTCCGGGTCCAGGGCCAGTGCGCGGGCCAGCGCCGCACGCTTGATCATGCCCCCGACAACGAGGCCGGGTACTTGTCGGCGGCCGAGATCGGCAACCCGGCCAGGGCCAGCTTCACGCCGGCCAGGTGCTCGGCATCGGCGCGGGACAGCCCGGCGTGCTCGATCAGGGGCAAGGCCACGTTCTCGGTCACCGTCAGCGAAGAGAACAGCGCGCCCTTCTGAAACAACACGCCAAAGCGCCGCTCAACCAGCGAGCGCTGTTCTTCACCCAGGCCGGCCAAGTCCTGGCCGAATACCTTGATCTGCCCTTCGTTGGGTCGGCGCAAGCCGATGATGCTGCGTAGCAGCACCGATTTGCCGCTACCTGAGCCACCGACCACGGCGAGGATTTCGCCACGGTACAGGTCAAGGTCGAGGTTTTCATGCACCACCTGGCGGCCGAAGCGGTTGCAGATGCCACGGGCTTCGATGACGCGATCCTGATCACTCACCAGCCCATCTCCATGAAGAACAGCGCGGCTACCGCATCCAGCACGATGACCACGAAAATCGACTGCACCACCGCCGAGGTGGTGTGTGCCCCTACCGATTCGGCGCTGCCGCTGACCTTGAAGCCTTCCAGGCAGCCGATGGCGGCGATCAGGAAGGCGAAGAAGGGTGCCTTGGCCAGGCCTACCAGAAAGTGCTGCACGCCGATGTCGCTTTGCAGCAGCGACAGGAACATGGCCGGCGAGATATCCAGCGTCAGGGCGCAGACCACCGCGCCACCAATCATGCCGCAGATCATCGCGACAAAGGTGAGCAACGGCAGCGAAATCAGCAGGGCCAGCACCCGTGGCACCACCAGTAGCTCCATGGGGTTCAGGCCCAGGGTGCGGATGGCGTCGATTTCTTCATTGGCCTTCATCGAGCCTATTTGCGCGGTGAACGCGCTGGCCGTGCGCCCGGCCATGAGGATGGCGGTCAGCAGCACGGCGAATTCGCGCAGGAACGAGAACGCCACCAGGTCGACGGTGAAAATGGTCGCGCCGAAGTCGGCCAGCACCGTGGCACCGAGGAAGGCCACTACCGCACCCACCAGGAAGGTCAGCAAGGCGACGATGGGCGCGGCATCCAGCCCGGTCTGTTCGATATGTGCCACCACCGGTGTGAAGCGCCAGCGATGCGGTTGCAGGGCGCGACGCAGCAAGGTTTCGAGGATGACGCCGACGAAACCGAGCAACTGCATGGAGTCTTGCCACAGTGTGCCGACGGCGCGGCCGATGCGTTCCAGCAGCATCAGCAGTACGTTCCGCTCGGGCTCCTTGACCGGGATGCAGTAGTCCTGGACCGAGCAGTAGACGTTCTTGAGCAGTGCGCGGCTGGCTTCGGGCAGGTCTTGGGTACAGCACGACAGGCGCTCGGAACCTAGCAGCTCGGCCAGCAGCGACGCGCCGGCGGTGTCCAGGCGGCCTAGCTGGCTGAGGTCGGCGACGGTGTCGGCAGCGTATTGCGTGCGCAGTTGCTCGCTTTCGCGCTTGAGGTTGGCGTAATGCGCCAGGGTCCAATCACCGGTAATGCGCAGGCAGGGCGGCTGGCTGCTGGTGTCCAGAATGGCGCTGGGGGTGGTCATAGGCTCCATGCAATTGACTCGGCGCTAAGGCTTAGGGGCTGATCATAGCGCAGCGGGCATGGGCTGTTTGTTGATTATGTGCTGTGTTAGGGGCTACGAGGCTGCAACGCAGCCCCTTTTTACTTACTGCGCCGGTGCGTCGTCGACCACCTTGAAGCGCAGCACGCCGATCACCTGCCCATCTTCGGTCAGCACCCTTACCTGCCACTTGCCTACCGGGTTGGGCGGGAAGTTCTGCTTGTGGGTCCAGGCCCGGTAGCCTTCCTTGCGCCCGCCGTGGATGTCCAGGGCTATGCGGTCGACCTCCTGGCCGTCCTTTTGCCACACATGGTAGATCCGCTCATTCAGGCCGCGTGGCGCGTTGATGGCGGTATAGGCGTACAGGCCGCTGCTGCGTATGCGACTGGCGGCAATCTCGTCCAGCGATTCGCCTGGCTGGCGGTTGAGTACTTCGGTGCTCACCGCCACCTCGGTCATCCACAGGGTTGCTGGCGGCACCCAGGAGCGCAACAGCCAGCCGCCGGCACCGACCGACAGGGTAACCACCACCAGCGCCACGGCGCGGCGCCAGTTGTTGATCGGGAAGCTACTGGCCAGGCTTGGGAACGACAGGGCCATGGCTGCGATCAGGGCCAGCTTGAAGCTTTGCGCGGTGGTCAGGTGCAGGATGATCGGCAACGCAGTCAACAGGGCGGCGAACAGCGTCAGGGTGTGCAGTGCCAGGAACAGCCAGCGCCGGGGTGCCAGCCACTTGTAGTACAGGGGGTCGGTGATCGAAATCAGGCCGGCGGCGCCAAGCAAGCCAGTGAAGACCAATTGGCCGCTGTTCCAGGTGGTGGTGATGAAGAAGAACGGCAGCACGAAGAACAGTGTTTCCTGGTGGATCATCTGCGTCGCGTAGCGCAATAGCGGCTGCGGGATCTCGCGGTTGAAGGTGCGTGCGAACAAGCCGGTGAGGGTGTTTTCCAGCATCAGCCAGACCCAGCTGACCAGCATGAGTATGGCGACCCAGCTGGCCAGGCCGGCTTGGCGATCGACCAGGATGAAGCTGCCGATACCGGAGAGGAAACCGCCGAGCGCGATGATGCCGGGGTAGCGTTTGAGCAGTTCGATGATGCGCTGGACGATATGGGGGATTTGGGGCATTGGGGGCTACGACAGAAAGGATGAGTTGGCGGTACCGGCCCCTTCGCGGGCACGCCCGCGAAGGGGCCGGTACTGGCAAAAGGATACCGCCGATTCACCGCTGCCGTGTAGCACCACTCGGCCGTTGCGGGCCTTGCCGCCGCCAGCGCAGCAGCCCGGCCGCCAGTATCAGGCCCACTATCAGCGCGACCAGCCCGTATAGTTCGTCATAGCCAAGCAACGGCTTTTCGATGCGCAGGTAGCCGTCCTCCTTGAGCAGTGCCTTCAGCGCCTCGTTGGCCTGGGCCAGGCTGACCTGGCGCAGCTTGCGCACCGGGTTGGCGAAGCGCCCGTCGGTATAGTCGTTCAGCGCACCCCAGTAGTAGTCGGCCAAGGCACTGTTACCCTGGGTACTCCAGCTTTCCTTGGCGACGCTGGCGTCCTTGATGCGGGCAAAGGTGTCTGGGTCGAGGCCTTCCTTGCGCAGGTGGTCGAACAGCGCCTGCATCACCTTCACCGCCTTGTCGATGTCATCGCGCTCAAGGTCGGCATTGAGGCTGAGCAGGCCGGTGTCGCCGAAGCTTTCTCGTTGCACCGAAGGGCCATAGGACAGCCCATTGCGCAGTCGCAGCTGGTCGTACAGCGCCCAGTCCAGGTAACGCGACAGCAGGTCGAGGGTGGCCTGGTGGTCGTTGTCCAGCACGGGCTCGATGAACAGCCAGTGCAGTTTGACGCTGTCGCCCAGCCAGCCACGGGTCAGGTCGCGGCGCTGCTCGGCCTGCTGGGTAATGCTTTCCAGGTTGCGGCGTTCTTCTGGTTCAGTTGCTGGCAGTTCGCCAAAGGTGCGCTCCAGATACGCCGGCAGCAGACGGTCGAGGCCGCCGACCACGATCAGGGTCATGTTGTTGGCCGCGTACCAGCGGTCACGCAAGGCCTGTACTTGCTCCAGGGTCATGTCGTCGAGGTTGGAGCGCTCCGGGCATTTCAGCCCCAGCTCGGTGGCCAACTGGTCGCTGGCCGGGTGGCCGATATCCTGGCGGTCGAGCCAGCGCTGCAAGTGGCCGTAGTGGCCGCCATCTTCGCGTTCGATGATGCGCTTGGCGGTGGCCAGGGCCTTGGCGTCGATGCGGGTATCGCGGATCACCGCCAGCAGCAGGTCGAGGACCTTGCGCTGATTGCGCGCAGGGGCTTCGATGACAAAAGTCGTGTCGGCGCTGCTGGTGTAGGCGTTCCACTCGCCGCCAAGCGCCTGCAGGCGCTCTTCCAGGCCGCCCTCGCCCATTTCGTCGATGCCGCTGAACAACAGGTGCTCAAGCAGGTGCGGCAGTTCTTTCTGCTCGCAATCGAAGTCATCCAGGCCCACCCCGACCACCAGGCGAATTGCCACATGATCACGTTCGTAGCCGTTTTTCAGGATGACCTGCAGGCCATTGGGCAACAGGTAGCCTTCGACCCGCGAGCGGTCGAGGGCGATCGAGGGCAGGCTGCAGATCAGCAGGCAAACGAACATCAGGCAACGCATGGGCGAGCGAGGGTCCTTAGCTATAAGAATTCACGGCTGGCGGGCTTCGTCCGGCACACTGTCGAGCATCAGCCCACCGGTGTCCGAGCCGCCCAGTACCACATAGGCACTGCTACAGAACAAAGAGTTCAACCGCTTCATGTCGGCGATCAGCTCCAAGTGTAGCGAACTGGTCTCGATGCTTTGCACGACCTTGCGCTGCAGGCGGCTGACATGGGCGTGGGCGAGGCGCCGTTCCTGGGCACGGAACCTGCGTTTCTCCCGCAGCAGCAAGCGGGCGCTTTCCGGGTCGGCACTGAGGAACACCGACAGGCCCAGGCGCAGGTTGGCCAGCAATTGTTCCTGCAGGCCGGTCAGTTCCTCCAGGCCGACCTGGGAAAACTCCCGGCGCTGGCTGGTTTTCTGCTGCTGGACCTTGCGCAGCATGCGTTCGATCAGGTCGCAGGCGAGCTTGAGGTTGATGGCCAGCTCGATGATTTCGGCCCAACGGCGATTGTCCTGTTCGCTGAGGTCCTCGCGCGACATCTGCGCCAGGTACAGCTTGATCGCGCTGTACAGGGCTTCGGCATCTTCGCCCAAGGCGCGGACCTGCTGTGGCAAGGCCGCCTGGGTACCGCGCAACGCGCCGAGCATGGCTTCGAGCAGGCTGTCGACGATATCGCCCAGGCGCAGGGTTTCTCGGCATGCATTGGCCAGGGCCAGGCTGGGCGTTTCGAGTGCCGAGGCGTCGAGGTGGCGTGGGCGCACTTGCCCGTTGCCTGTTTCCCGTTCGGGCAACAGGGCGTTGCACAGCCGGCCCATGGGTTTGACCGTGGGTAACATGAGCAGGCAGCGCAGCGTGTTGTAGAGCAGGTGGAAGCCGATGACCAGCTCTTGCGGGCTGAAGCTCAACGAGTCCATCCATTCCACCAGCGGGTGCAGCACCGGGATGATCAGCACCAGGCCGATCAACTTGTACAGCAGGCTGCCCAGGGCCACCCGGCGCCCGGCGGCGTTCTGCATGCTGGTGCCGATGAACGCCAGCAGCCCACTGCCGATGTTGGCGCCAACTACCAGGCCGATGGCGACCGGCAGGCTGATCACTTCGGCGCCGGCCAGTGTGGCGGTGAGCAGCACGGCGGCCAGGCTTGAATAGGAAATCATGGCGAACATCGCCCCGACCAGGGCGTCGAGCATGATGTCGCCGGTCAGCGAGGCAAACAGCACTTTCACGCCCTGGGCATGAGTGATCGGCGCAGCTGCCTGCACGATAAGCTCAAGTGCCAGGATGATCAGCCCAAGGCCGATGCCTACACGGCCCAATTGGCCGGCCCGCGTCTGCTTGCGCGAAAGGAAGAAGATCACCCGAGGAAGATCAGCAGTGGCGACAGCCATGACAGGTCGAAGGTCAGTACCCGGGCCATCAGTGCGGTACCCACGTCGGCACCGAGCATGATCGCCAAGGCCGGGGTCATGGCCATCAGGCCTTGGCCGACGAAGGAGGTGACCAGCATGGCCGTGGCGTTGCTGCTTTGCACCATGGCGGTGACCAGAATGCCGGCGATGAAGGCCAGCGGCCGCTTGTCCATGTTCTGGCTGATGATGCGCCGCAGGTTCGAGCCGAATACCCGGAGGATGCCGGTACGCACGATGTGGGTGCCCCAGACCAGAAGCGTCACGGCCGAAAGCAGGTTGAGCAGGGTCAGCATGGCGAAGGCCCCCTGTTGCGATGGCCTAGTGGGCCAAGAAAAAGAAACGTGAGCATTGGAATAATTTTCGGTGCTCACTCAAAGCTTTGGTTGTTTTGCGCAGCTGTCGCCAGCTTCGCATGGCTGGCACGGGTTTGAAACCGACCAGAAATGAAAAAAGGGCCACGAAGGGCCCTTTCTGTGCTGCACTTCCTGGTCTTATTGACCCGGAATGTCCTTGCGCAGTTTCACCGGATCATGCTCTTTGCCTGCCTTGCGGGCCGCGGCGGTGCGCATGCGAATGTTGATCGCTTCCACTGCCAGCGAGAACGCCATGGCAAAGTAGACGTAGCCTTTGGGCACATGCACGTCGAACGCTTCGGCGATCAGCACGGTACCGACCACGATCAGGAACGACAGCGCGAGCATCTTCAGCGACGGGTGCTTGTCGATGAAGTCGCTGATAGCGCCGGCGCACAGCATCATCACCAGCACGGCAACCACGATGGCCGCGATCATGACCGGAACGTGGGAAACCATGCCCACTGCGGTGATCACCGAGTCCAGCGAGAACACGATGTCGATGATGGCGATCTGGATGATGGTGTAGAAGAACTTGCCACCCGCGCCTTTTGGCTCGTCCGGGTTTTCGTCTTCGCCTTCCAGGCCGTGGTAGATCTCTTGCGAGCTTTTCCACAACAGGAACAGACCACCGAAGAACAGGATCAGGTCGCGCCCGGAGATGCCTTGGCCGAACACCACGAACAGGTCGGCGGTAAGGCGCATGACCCAAGTGATCGACAGCAACAGCATGATGCGGGTGACCATGGCCAGGGCCAGGCCGAAGATCCGGGTGCGCGGCTGCATGTGCTTGGGCATGCGGCTGACCAGGATCGAGATCATGATGATGTTGTCGATACCGAGGACGATTTCAAGCGCGGTAAGGGTGAAAAAGGCAACCCAGATTTCCGGGCTGGTCAGCCATTCCATGTATTTTCCTTCGAGCGGTAATGGCGACGCGCCCCGGTCAGGGCGCGTCGCGTAGGTGATACGTGTGTATTAAAGACTACTGAACAGCGGGAAAATCCCCATCAGCAGTGCGGCGAGCATTATGCACAGGCACACCAACACTGCCCACTTGAGTGTAAAGCGCTGATGATCGCCAAATTCGATACCGGCCAGGGCCACCAGCAGGTAGGTGGAGGGTACCAGCGGGCTGAGCAGGTGTACTGGCTGCCCGACGATCGACGCACGGGCCATCTCTACCGGGGTGATGCCGTAATGGCTGGCGGCTTCGGCCAGCACTGGCAGCACGCCGTAGTAGAACGCATCGTTGGACATGAAGAAGGTGAACGGCATGCTCACGATCGCGGTGATCACCGCCAGGTAAGGGCCCAGCGCTTCGGGGATGACCGCCAGCAGGCTCTTGGACATGGCGTCGACCATGCCGGTACCGGACAGGATGCCGGTAAAGATGCCTGCGGCGAAGATCAGCCCGGTCACGGCCAGTACGCTGCCTGCGTGGGCGGCGATGCGGTCCTTCTGCTGCTGCAGGCATGGGTAGTTGACGATCATCGCGATGCTGAAGGCGATCATGAACAGCACCGGCAGCGGCAGTACACCGGCGATCAGTGCGACCATCAGGGCAGCGGTCAGTGCGCCGTTGAAGTACAGCAGCTTGGGCCGGCGTGCGTCCGGGTACTGCGAGACAGTGATTTCACTGTGGTCGATGTCGTCGGTCGGCAGGTGCAGTTCGCCCAGGCGAGCACGTTCACGCTTGCCGTACATGTAGGCGATGGCCAGGATCGCCAGCACACCGAACAGCATGGCCGGGATCATCGGCACGAAGATGTCCGATGGGTCTACGTGCAGGGCGCTGGCAGCGCGGGCGGTCGGGCCACCCCACGGGGTCATGTTCATCACCCCGCCGGCGAGGATGATCAGGCCGGCCATGATCCGCGGGCTCATGCCCAGGCGGCTGTACATCGGCAGCATGGCGGCACAGCAGATCATGTAAGTGGTGGCGCCGTCACCATCGAGCGAGACCACCAGGGCCAGTACAGCGGTGCCGACCGAGACCTTCAGCGGGTCGCCCTTGACCAGTTTGAGGATCTTGCGCACGGCCGGGTCGAACAGGCCGGAGTCGATCATCAGGGCGAAGTAGAGGATGGCGAACATCAGCATCACGCCGGTTGGCGCGAGCTTGCTGATGCCTTCGAGCATCATGGGGCCGATCTTGGCGGAAAAACCACCGAACAGGGCGAACAGAATCGGTACCAGGATCAGCGCGATCAAGGCCGACAGGCGCTTGGTCATGATCAGGTACATGAAGGTGATGACCATGGCAAAGCCGAGGAAGGTCAGCATGGCAATACTCCAGGCGTGGCGCTACGAAAGGAACGTCGATTCGGGCGGATCAGCGCGTTGGGCGCTGCGCGGGGAGCATGCGGAGGGGACTGCGGAAAGGCGGGCACAGGAATACATCAGAATCACCATTGTTGTTGTTGATTGGGCCGGGCGCGGTTTTACCGGGTGCCCTGGCTGACCGGTCTCGTGCCGGTAGTGGGCGCTATCCTATGAGGGCAAGCTTTCAGCCAGCTTTCGCCGAAGCAAAGGCGACGAGAGGTAGGTGATGCAGAATGTGACCGAAGGGGGCTGCCATTGCGGCGCCTTGCGTTACCGGTTGGAGGGCGACCTGACGGACATCGCCCATTGCCATTGTTCGATATGCCGCCGGGTAAGCGGCGGGCTGGTGGTGACCTGGCTCACCCTGCCTCGTTCGGGGTTTCAGTGGCTGGCGGGCGAACCCAACTGCTATGTGGCACCGGCCAGTTGCAGCCGGTACTTCTGTGGGCATTGCGGGGCGCATGTGGCATTGGTGACCACGCACAGCCCGGAAACGGTGGATGTGACGGTGGCGACGCTGGATCACCCGGAACTGGTCAGGGCCAACCGGCATATCTGGGTGGGCAGTCGGCTACCTTGGCTGCATCTGGATGAACAGTTGCCTTCCGAGGCTGAGGAGAAGCTTTAGGCCTGTGTTGTCTGTACCGGCCTCTTCGCGGGTAAACCCGCTCCCACAGGATCACCGCAGCCTCAAGGCCTGTGCAGTCCCCGTGGGAGCGGGTTTACCCGCGAAGAGGCCGGCACAGGCAACATCACAATTGCAGGCCACCCGCAGCCTTGTGCAGCGCCCGCAAGTGCTCGCCGATCTGCTTCACATTGGCTTCGATCGCGGCAATTTCCTTGGCCCGTGATGGCTCCAGCAGCGCCCTCACCTCTTTGTCCAGGCTGGTGCTCAAGCGCAACAGCTGTGCCTGGCGTTCGCTGCTCACCTGCTCAAGGTGCTTGCGCTCTTCGGGTTGCGGCAGCCCGTAGCCCTTGGCATCCAGCAACTCTGCCGGACGGCTGAGGAAACCGCTGTTGGCGAGCATCTGCTTGAGGGTTGCGTCAGCTTTGTTGACGCTGCCATCTTTCAGCGCCGCAGCATTCAGGTAGCGCTGCTTGACCTCGTCTTGAGCCAGCAGAAGCTGCCGGCGAAGGCTGGCCTGTTCGAGCAGCAGCAACGCGGCGCTGGTGCGCAGGTCAGCCTTGGCGAACCAGCTGCGACGTTGATCGGCCTCCAGGGCCAACCAGTCTTCAACCAGGGCTTGCTTGATCGGCAGCTGTTTCCTGAGCACTTCGAACATGGCCTGGTAGCGGTCGCGGTAAGAATCGAAGCGGTAGCCCAGGCGCAACGCCTCGCGCGGGTCATCAAGCACGCTGGTGTCGGCCAGCCCCCTGCCCTTTAGCACGGCCAGCAAACCGTTGGGCATGATGCTGTCCAGGTCATTTATGCGCGGGTTGGCTGTGCCGCTGCGCAGCAGTTTCAACGACTCCACTGCACAGTTGTTGGACAGGAACCAGTAGTTGCCGTCATAGCTCCAGTGCATCTCGGCGGCCTGGCGCACCAGGTTCTCGATTTCTTCGCGGTTGAGCTTCAAGGGCACCGAGGCCAGGCTGCGCAGTTCGGTCTTGGTGTATTCGTCGATCACTTGGCCCAGTGGCAATACGAATAGTCGTGACGGGTAGTTACCGACCAGGCCGTCCCAGCTGGACAGCTGCACGTCGTTGACGAAGGCGCGGTACGAAAGCACCAGGCTTTGGTCTAGGTCCAGGCGGCAGTCTGGACCGCGTGGGCGGCCCGGTTTGCAGATCACCAGGCGCAGCATGCTGTGACCCCAGCGGCTGACCAGGTTTTGGTTGGCTTCGGCCAGCAGGTAGTCCACTTCATAGACCCGCTCGGGGTCGATCTCACCCAGTGGCTGGCGAGCGAAGTCACTGCCAGCGTTGATGAACGGCAGGCCCTTGGCGCAGGTGTCCTGTTGCGGTGCCCAGCCGAAATGCTGGCGCAAGTACTGGTTCAGCGCCGGACGGCGGCAGCCGTAGCTTGGGTCGAGGAGGAAGTACTCCATGTTGACCGCGATGTATTCCTTGGGGCTGCTTAGTTCATAGCTGTCGGGGCTACGCACGAACTGGCCATTGTGTTGCTCGCGCTCGCCGCGTCGGCCCACGTATTGTGGCCAGCCGGCCAGGTCGAGCAGGCGCGGGTCGTCGCTGAGGGTGAATCGACGTTCAGCCTGGCCTCGACATTCTTCAGGCAGGCCGATCTTGCCCAGCGTGCCCTGCTGGCGCTTGCAGCGGGCGATCAGCGAACGCTCGGCACCGGGCCACAGGCGGGCACGGTCGTAGATATGGGTGAGCTCGTGCAACACGGTGGCCAGCAGCTCTTCACGCACCGTGCCATGGGGGCGGTTGGTGCGCTCGGTGGCGGCGCTGCCGTCGGTGAGGCTGGGCAGCAAGCGGCGGTTGAGCTCGAGGGTGGATACCAGTGATGCCTGCCCATAGGCGTCGGCAGGCATGTTGTCGCTCCAGCTGACCCGCACGCGGCGGTCCAACTGTTGCTTGAAGCGCGGCGGCAGCCTGCCCATGGCCTCGTCAAGCAGGGCCTGTGAGGCTTGGGTTTGCTGCGGGTCCAGGCCGGACGCCTGCAGCTCTAGCTGCAGGTCGGCCAAGGCGGGCGTGCCGAGCAGCGTCAGGGCGCAGCCGAGCAGCCAGGCGCGCACGCGAATCACAGTGCGAGGATGGCTTCGGCCAGTACCTGGTCGCTGGCGCCGCGCGCTTCTGGTACGCGCTCGCGCAGGGTGTTGAAGGCTGCCTCGAGTTGGACGCCGCGGATGTCACCGTTGCTGGCGACGAAGCTGGCAGCGTCGTCGTGGGCTTCGCGCACCACTTTGGAATCACGGATAGACGTGGTGGTGTCCGAGGTGAAGTCGATCGAACGGCCGAAGGCACGCACGATGATGTTGCTGGTAGCCACCAGGGTCTGTGCCTGGGCCAGGTCGGCCAGCAGCAGCATGCCGAGGGAAGCGGCAATCAGCGGTTTACGCATGGAGCATCTCCGAAAAATACAGGGAGTCAGGTGAGTTATTGGACGAGAATTGCCTGCGCCAGTTCCAGATCGCCGACAGTGTGCCGTGCACAATTGTGGCGTAATGATTCCAGCGCGGCTTCCAGGCGTGCACCACGGATCACGCCATCGCTGGCAACGAATGCGGCGGCATCATCACGGGCCTGCCTGATCAGTTTGCGATCGAAGGGCGCGGTAGTGACCTGGCTGGTGGCATAGCCCGAGATGACCAGGCCTTGCGTGGTGGTATCCATGGCATGGGCGCTGGCCATGCCGACAACGGAGAACAGCAGCGGCAACAGATAACGCATGGGCTTTCTTGAAGGCTGGAAAAATGGACGACGAAGGCTACCCCAGGTGCGAGGGCTCTAGCCAACGCACCTGTTTTGCCTAGGGTGTATCAGAGCGCCAGGATGGCCTGGGCCAGCTGTGCATCGCTGGCTTGCAGGGCCGGCATGTTCGAACGGATGTGCACGAAGGCGCTTTCCAGGCGGGCACCGCGGATATCGCCTTGAGTGCCGACGAACGTGGCGGCGTCATCCCGGGCCGCCTGCACGATCTTGTCGTCGCGGAACGACGAGGAAAGGTCGGATGTGGCGTCAGTGGAAGCGGCAACGGCGCGTACTACCGTGTCGGTGGTGACAACGAAGCTGGTGGCGTGGGCAGTGCCAGCCAGGCCGAGTAACAGGGCGGCGCCAAGCAGGTGTTTACGGGACATGATCGTGGACTCCTGGGTAGGGTCAGGTTGGTTCTGCTCTATCGGACGTTTGCAGGGCTCGTCACGGTACGTTTCAACAACTGGTTCTAGCAGACGGTTAAGCCAAGCGTATCACGCGGTGCTGCGTTGGGAGGTCAACGCGTGTTGTGCGTGATAACTGTAATGGTGATTATTGGTTTTTACAAAACTGTACTGGTAATGACCTTGAGCGCTCTGCAACGCGCCTTTCGGGCAATAAAAAACCCGTTGCAGTGACCTGCAACGGGTTTGGGAATTCGCGGTGCCGGCCGCAGCCGGCAAGCCGGTGCTTAGCGCCAGAAAGGCTTGCTCAGCTCTTCGTAACGCTGCGACTCGCTGATACCGGCGTCGGCCAGCAGGCGGCTGTCCAGGCGAGCCAGTTGACGGCGGCTGGCCATACGGCGCTGCCACAGCAGCAGGGTGGACAGTGCGCGCAGCGGCATCGATGCGTTGGATTGCTGGGCGTTGCTTTCAAAAACCAGACCGGAACTGAGGGTACGTTCCATGATGCTTCATCCTTCCGCTTATGGCGGGATTAGGTAGTGATTTAACTGATGCCAATGATCCTCCTCTGCTGTCCATAACAGTAGATACAGTTCAGTTGAAAGACGATGGCTCAGTTAACTGTGTAACCCTACTGTTGCACTCGAAAATGGCGCAACTGTACTGGTCTGCACGAATATGGTGCGATTTAAGAGATGGAGATGGTTTTAAGCGGCGAGGATCGGTTGAAAACCGGTACAGTAGAACAGTTTTATAAAGAAGGAAGGCCGGACTGTGCAGCACAGTCGTAATGGTGCGGCCTTGTGTCGCGACAAGGCCGCAGACCGGCCCAGGATTGCGGCGTTACAGCTGAAAAAGAAGGGGCTGCTGTGCAGCCCCATCGCGACACAAGGCCGCTTCTCCATCAGCTAGCCAGCATGCGCCCGGTTTCTTCCAGGTTCTCGTGCCAGCTCAACGCTTCACGCAGGATGTGCGGGGTATGGCCGCCACGCTGGCAGGCGCGATCGAAGTAATCGTTCAGCGCAGCGCGGTAGTCTGGGTGCACACAGTTGTCGATGATCGCCCGTGCCCGTTCGCGCGGCGCCAGACCACGCAGGTCGGCAAGGCCCTGCTCGGTGACCAGGATGTCCACGTCGTGCTCGGTGTGATCGACATGGCTGACCATTGGCACCACGCTGGAAATCGCGCCACCTTTGGCAATCGACTTGGTGACGAATACGGCCAGGTGGGCGTTACGAGCGAAATCGCCCGAACCGCCAATGCCGTTCATCATCCGGGTACCGCAGACGTGGGTGGAGTTGACGTTGCCGTAGATATCGAACTCCAGTGCGGTGTTGATACCAATGATGCCCAGGCGACGTACCACTTCCGGGTGGTTGGAGATTTCCTGCGGGCGCAGCACCAGCTTGTCCTTGTAGCGCTCCAGGTTGCCGAACACGTCGGCGTTGCGGCGGCTGGACAAGGTGATCGAGCTACCCGAGGCGAAGCTCAGCTTGCCGGCGTCGATCAGGTCGAAGGTGGAGTCCTGCAGTACTTCGGAGTACATGGTCAGGTCTTCGAACGGCGATTCGATCAGGCCGCACATCACCGCGTTGGCGATGCTGCCGATACCGGCTTGCAGCGGGCCGAGCTTGTTGGTCATGCGGCCAGCGTCCACTTCCTTTTTGAGGAAGTTGATCAGGTGGTCGGCGATGCCTTGGGTTTCATCATCTGGCGGCAGCACAGTGGACGGCGAGTCTGGCTGGTCGCTGATGACGATACCGACGATCTTGGCCGGGTCGATCGGGATGGCGGTGCTGCCGATACGGTCGTCTACCTTGACCAGCGGGATGGGGGTGCGGGTCGGGCGGTAGGTCGGGATGTAGATGTCATGCAGGCCTTCGAGGTTGGTGTTGTGCGAGAGGTTGATCTCGACAATCACCTGCTTGGCGAAGATCGCGAAGCTGGCCGAGTTGCCCACCGAGGTGGTCGGCACGATGTGGCCTTGCTCGGTGATGGCCACGGCTTCGATGACTGCGATGTCCGGCAGCTTCAGCTGCTGGTTGCGCAATTGCTCGACGGTTTCCGACAGGTGCTGGTCGATGAACATCACCTGGCCATCGTTAATGGCCTTGCGCAGGGTGCTGTCGACCTGGAACGGCATGCGGCGAGCCAGCACGCCGGCCTCGGTCAGTTGCTTGTCCAGGTCGTTGCCCAGGCTGGCGCCGGTCATCAGGCTGATTTTCAGTGGCGACTGCTTGGCACGTTCGGCCAGTGCATGCGGTACGGCCTTGGCTTCGCCGGCGCGGGTGAAACCGCTCATGCCGACGGTCATGCCGTCCTCGATCAGACCAGCGGCATCAGCCGCACTCATTACCTTGCTGTGCAGGGAGGACAAGCGGATACGATCACGGTACATGGATTGTTATCTCGGGCTACTGAAACTACTGCAGCGCAGTCTAGAGATTTCGCCCATTGCCGTCCCACGACCATGGTCGTATGAGAAGCCTTGAAGTAGAGCCGTTGATCCGGATCAATAAAAGGAAAGCCCCGACAGATTCTGACCGGGGCTTCCTTTATATCAGCTGGTTTGCAGCGGCCGTTGTCACTCCACTGCTTTGACCATGTCCTCGATGACCTTCTTGGCGTCACCGAACACCATCATGGTCTTGTCCAAGTAGAACAGTTCGTTGTCCAGGCCAGCATAGCCGCTGGCCATGGAGCGCTTGTTGACGATGATGGTCTTGGCCTTGAACGCTTCGAGGATCGGCATGCCGGCGATTGGCGATTTGGGGTCGTTCTTCGCCGCCGGGTTGACCACATCGTTGGCGCCCAGCACCAGCACCACGTCGGCCTGTCCGAACTCGGCGTTGATGTCCTCCATCTCGAACACCTGGTCGTATGGCACTTCGGCTTCGGCCAGCAGGACGTTCATATGCCCGGGCATGCGGCCCGCCACTGGGTGAATCGCATACTTCACGGTTACGCCGTTGTGGGTCAGCTTCTCGGTAAGCTCCTTCAATGCGTGCTGGGCACGGGCCACCGCCAGGCCGTAGCCTGGGACGATGATTACGCTGTCGGCATTGCTGAGCAGGAAGGTGGCATCGTCAGCCGAACCAGATTTCACCGGGCGCTGTTCTTGCGAACCTTGCGCCGCGCCAGTGTCGGTATCGCCACCGAAGCCGCCGAGGATGACGTTGAAGAACGAACGGTTCATCGCCTTGCACATGATGTACGAGAGGATGGCACCGGACGAGCCCACCAGGGAGCCTGCGATGATCAGCATCGAGTTGTTCAGGGAGAAGCCGATACCGGCCGCTGCCCAGCCCGAATAGCTGTTGAGCATCGACACCACCACCGGCATGTCGGCGCCGCCGATCGGAATAATGATCAGCACGCCCATGATGAAGGCCAGGACCAGCATCAGGGTGAAGGCACTGTAATGACCGGTGAAAGTGAACAGCAGGCCCAGGGCGATGGTGGTCAGGCCGAGGATCAGGTTCAGCTTGTGCTGGCCCGCGAACTGTACAGGAGCGCCTTGGAACAGGCGGAACTTGTACTTGCCCGACAGCTTGCCGAAGGCGATCACCGAACCGGAGAAGGTAATGGCACCGATGGCAGCACCGAGGAACAGCTCCAGGCGGTTGCCGGTAGGGATCGGGTCACTGATGGCGGCAACGATGCCCATCGACTGCGGCTCGAGTACGGCGGCGATGGCGATGAACACCGCCGCCAGGCCGATCATGCTGTGCATGAAAGCGACCAGCTCCGGCATCTTGGTCATCTCGACGCGCTTGGCCATGATCGAGCCGGCGGTGCCACCGACCAGCAGGCCGACGATGACATAGCCGATGCCGGCGGTGGCCAGTTCTGCACCTAGCTTATAAATGAGGCCAACCGTGGTAAGGATGGCGAGCCCCATGCCAATCATGCCAAACAGGTTGCCACGCCGCGAGGTAGTCGGGTGCGACAGGCCCTTGAGCGCCTGGATGAAGCACACCGAGGCGACGAGGTAGAGGAGCGTTACCAGATTCATGCTCATGCTTACTTCTGCGCCTCGTTCTTGGTTTTCTTCTTGAACATTTCAAGCATGCGGCGGGTGACCAGGAAGCCACCGAACACATTGACTGCGGCCAGGGCCACGGCAAGCGTGCCCATCAGCTTGCCAGCCGGGGTCACGGTCAGCGCGGCAGCCAGCATGGCACCGACGATGACGATCGCCGAAATGGCGTTGGTAACCGCCATCAGCGGGGTGTGCAGCGCCGGGGTGACGTTCCACACCACGTGGTAGCCCACATAGATGGCCAGCACGAAGATGATCAGGTTGTAGATGCCGTGAGAAATCAGCATGTCTTCCATTGTCGTGCTCCTTAGCCGTTCTTGCGGACGACCTGACCATCACGGCACATCAGGCAGGCCGCGACGATGTCGTCTTCGAGGTTGATGACCAGCGCGCCGTCCTTGTCGAACAGCAGCTTCATGAAGTCCAGCAGGTTGCGCGCGTACAGCGCCGAGGCATCGGCACCCACCTGCGCAGGCAGGTTGGTCGGGCCGACGATGGTCACGCCGTTTTCCTGCACCACCTGGTCGGCAACGGTCAGTGGGCAGTTGCCGCCCTGGGCCGCAGCCAGGTCGATGACCACCGAGCCGGGCTTCATCTGCGCCACGGTTTCGGCACTGAGCAAGGTCGGTGCCTTGCGCCCGGGGATCAGCGCGGTGGTAATGACGATATCGGCCTGCTTGGCGCGTTCGTGCACGGCCTGGGCCTGGCGTTGCATCCAGCTGGCCGGCATGGGTCGGGCGTAGCCGCCGACGCCTTCGGCGCACTCGCGCTCTTCGTCGGTCTCATAGGGCACGTCGATGAATTTGGCGCCCAGCGACTCGATCTGCTCCTTCACGGCTGGGCGTACATCGGATGCTTCGATCACCGCACCCAGGCGCTTGGCCGTGGCAATGGCCTGCAGGCCGGCAACGCCCGCGCCGAGGATCAGCACGCGTGCGGCCTTAACGGTACCGGCAGCGGTCATCAGCATGGGCATGAAGCGTGGGTAGTGATGGGCTGCCAGCAACACGGCCTTGTAACCGGCGATGTTGGCTTGCGACGACAGCACATCCAGGCTTTGCGCCCGAGAGGTACGCGGCGCGGCCTCCAGGGCGAAAGCGGTGATGCCGCGTTCGGCCATCTTGCCGATCAGTTCGCTGTTGAACGGGTTGAGCATGCCCACCAGCAGGCTGCCACTGTTGATCAGGGCCAATTCCTGGTCGTTGGGGGCGACCACTTTGAGTACCAATTGGGCGCCGTAGGCGTCGGCTGCGCTCCCCAGGGAAGCACCCACGGCCTCATAGGCACTGTCCGGAATGGCGGCGTTGAGCCCTGCACCCCGTTGGACGGTGACCTGATGGCCCTGGCCAATCAGTTTCTTGATGGTTTCGGGGGTCGCAGCGACCCTTGTCTCACCGGTCTGCGTCTCGAGAGGAACACCAATGTGCACGACTATTTCTCCTGCGGTGACCTTTTGTCTTTGTAAAAGCCAGCACACTTCGGATGGTGAGCTGGGGCGGCTGTGGAGCGCCGGCCCGCCGGATACCGGGCGGGCGAAGCATTTTGCAGACGAACCCAGAGGCCTTCAACCGGTTCTGGAGCGAAACGAAGTTAAAACTACAAGTCACCCTGTGACCGCTTGTCGCAGCGATAAGGCTGCAGCCCGTCAAGCATGGGCTATTGGCAGATTAGGAGAAAAAAACAAAAAAAATGCGAAGAATTCGCTTACGGATTGGTGGATGTCGCAAAATAACCCGCAAAGCCGCGTGTTAAGCAGGGTTAAAGGGTATTTTTATGCCTGCATTACAGTTTTCGAAAAAGCGACAAATACATATATCTGTAGGTGTTTAAAATAATTGACTACAGAGTCAATTTGTCGCACTTGTTCTTGTTTTGCCTGTGTATGCCTGGGCCTGGCTCACCAGCCAGTCGCGAAACGCACGTAGCGATGCTGACTCTACCTTGCGTTCGGGAATCATCAGATAGTAAGCCTTGTCGCTACTCAGGGCATGCCTGTTAGCGACCACCAGCCTACCCTCCTCCAGCTCTCGCTGGATCAGGAACGGCGGTATCAGGGCAATGCCCATTTCGTGCATGGCCGCCTGGGCGAGCATCGAGAATAGTTCATAGCGCGGGCCTGTCATGTCGCGTTCAACATTCATACCTACGCTGCCGAACCATTGCCGCCAGGCATAGGGGCGCGTGCTTTGCTGCAGCAGGGGAAGCTGCGCGATGTGGCGTGCCTCGAGCTTGCCCTGCCCATCCAGCAGTACCGGGCTGCACACCGGTACTGGGTTTTCCCCCATCAGCCTGTGCGACTGGGTGCCAGACCAATCGGCATCACCAAAATAGATGGCGGCATCGAAGGTTGTGTCCGCAAACAGGAATGGCCGGGTGCGGTTGGTGAGATTGACCGTGACCTCTGGGTGGCGCTGCTGGAAGTCCTTGAGCCGTGGTAGCAGCCATTGAGTGCCAAACGTCGGCACCACCGCCAGCTCGATCACATTGGCGCCCTGCAGGCGCATCACCGACAAGGTATCGCGTTCCACGGCGTCCAGCTGGGTGGCCACCTGGCGACTGTAGGACAGGCCGGCTTCGGTAAGCTTCACGCCCCTGCGCGAGCGGCGGAACAGTTCCACATTAAGGAAGGCTTCTAGCCCACCGATCTGCCGACAGACGGCGCTTTGGGTCAGGGCGAGTTCCTGGGCAGCCTTGGTAAAGCTTTCGTTACGTGCCGCCGCTTCGAAGCAAACCAGAGCGGCGGTACTGGGGATCTTGCGGCGCATGTACGTCAACCTCACTTGTAAGGCTGTCAATATGGCGTTTTGCCGATTTACGAAGTGACAAATTATCACTAATTGGTGCGCAATCCTCGTTTGTCCCGGCGGCTGATCAAGCCTAGGCTCAAAGGCACAAGAAACTGCCCCCTATTACGAGGATTTCGCTCATGGCCGGTAAAGCAAGCTTCAACTGGATCGACCCGCTGCTGCTGGATCAGCAGCTCACTGAGGAAGAGCGCATGGTGCGTGACAGCGCTTATCAGTTCGCCCAGGACAAGCTGGCCCCACGTGTGCTCGAGGCTTTCCGTCATGAGCAGACCGACCCGGCGATCTTCCGCGAGATGGGTGAAATCGGCCTGCTGGGTGCAACCATTCCCGAGCAGTACGGTGGCAGCGGTTTGAATTACGTGTGCTATGGCCTGATTGCCCGCGAAGTGGAACGCATCGACTCAGGTTACCGCTCGATGATGAGTGTGCAGTCGTCGCTGGTGATGGTGCCGATCAACGAATTTGGCACCGAGGCACAAAAACAGAAGTACCTGCCCAAGTTGGCGAGTGGCGAGTGGATCGGTTGCTTCGGCCTGACCGAACCTAACCATGGCTCCGACCCGGGCTCGATGATTACCCGGGCCAGGAAGGTGGACGGTGGCTACCGTCTTACCGGCAGCAAGATGTGGATCACCAACAGCCCCATCGCCGACGTGTTCGTGGTCTGGGCCAAGGACGATGAGGGCGATATCCGTGGCTTCGTGCTGGAGAAAGGCTGGCAGGGCCTCAGTGCTCCGGCGATCCATGGCAAGGTCGGCCTGCGCGCCTCGATCACTGGCGAAATCGTCATGGACAATGTGTTCGTGCCGGACGAGAACATTTTCCCGGATGTACGTGGCCTCAAAGGCCCGTTCACCTGCCTGAACTCGGCTCGCTACGGTATTTCCTGGGGGGCGCTGGGTGCCGCTGAAGCTTGCTGGCACACCGCCCGCCAATACACCCTGGACCGCCAACAGTTCGGACGCCCGTTGGCCGCCAACCAATTGATCCAGAAAAAGCTGGCCGACATGCAGACGGAAATCACGCTGGCGCTGCAAGGCTGCCTGCGCCTGGGGCGCATGAAGGACGAAGGAACGGCTGCAGTGGAGATTACCTCGATCATGAAGCGCAACTCCTGCGGCAAGGCGCTGGATATCGCCCGTATGGCGCGCGACATGCTCGGTGGCAACGGCATCTCCGACGAGTTTGGTGTGGCTCGCCACCTGGTCAACCTGGAGGTGGTCAACACCTACGAAGGTACTCATGACGTGCATGCGCTGATTCTGGGGCGTGCGCAAACCGGTATCCAGGCCTTCTATTAATAAGGAGCAGTCCATGGGCGCGCTATCACATCTGCGGGTGCTGGACCTTTCGCGCGTGTTGGCCGGCCCGTGGTCTGGCCAGATTCTCGCTGACCTTGGCGCTGACGTGATCAAGGTCGAGCGCCCTGGCAGTGGCGACGATACCCGCTCATGGGGGCCACCCTTCCTCAAGGATGTCGAGGGTGAGAACACCGGCGAGGCGGCCTACTACCTGTCGGCCAATCGCAACAAGCGTTCGGTGACCATCGACTTTACCCAGCCCGAGGGGCAGCGCCTGGTGCGTGAGTTGGCGGCTAAGTGCGATATCGTCATCGAGAACTTCAAGGTGGGTGGGCTGGCTGCCTATGGCCTGGACTACCAGAGCCTGAAGGCAGTCAACCCACAGCTTATCTATTGCTCCATTACGGGCTTCGGCCAGACCGGCCCATATGCCAAGCGCGCTGGCTATGACTTCATGATCCAGGGGCTGGGTGGGCTGATGAGCCTGACCGGTCGCCCAGAAGGTGAGGCAGGTGCAGGGCCGGTGAAGGTGGGTGTAGCGCTTACCGACATTCTGACCGGACTGTATTCCACGGTTGCCATGCTTGCTGCCCTCGCCCACCGGGATCAGACCGGGGTCGGCCAGCATGTCGATATGGCATTGCTCGATGTGCAGGTGGCCTGCCTGGCGAATCAGGCAATGAACTATCTGACCACAGGCACCTCGCCTCGCCGGCTGGGTAATGCGCATCCCAACATAGTGCCTTATCAGGATTTCCCGACGGCGGATGGAGACTTCATTCTTACCGTGGGTAATGACAGCCAGTTCCGCAAGTTCGCCGAAGTGGCCGGGCAGCCGCAATGGGCGGATGACCCGCGCTTTGTGACCAATAAACTGCGGGTGGCGAACAGGGCCGAGCTGATTCCACTGATACGCCAAGCCACGGTGTTCAAGACCACGGCTGAATGGGTGCGCCAGCTGGAAGCTGCAGGGGTGCCGTGTGGGCCAATCAATGACCTGGCGCAGATGTTCCAGGACCCCCAGGTGCTGGCGCGAGGGCTGGCGGTAAGTATGGCGCATCCGTTGGCGGGTAGCGTACCGCAGGTCGCGAGCCCGATACGCTTGTCGGAGACGCCGGTGGAGTATCGCCGGGCGCCGCCACTGTTGGGCGAGCATACCGACGTGGTGCTGGGGGAAGTGTTGGGGTTGGGTGCCGGCGAGCTGCAGCGACTACGCGGCGCTGGTGTACTTTAGAAGCCGCGGGTTG